>DASVMX010000319.1:0-22830 GCA_036384215.1 Ktedonobacteraceae bacterium
TTTGCTTGTCGACATGAATGTATGTCCTTTAATCAAAGAGAAGCACAACAAAAACTTTTCATTTCCAATGAAGAGTGCCTATTGGCAACAAAGAAGAGCAAACACATGCTTTAAATCTATTACTTCCTTATCCAAAGTAATACGAAGAACCTCCCTTATGGGGAGACAGACCAAGCTCCTCTGCAGGCGGATTCGACGAGGTTATACCAGATTTGAAAAATGAGCGAAAGGTAGGAGGGTTGTTATATGAATTTTGAGATATAATCCATAAATCTCTCATAATTGAGCTTGAAAAGATAAAGCTGCGCGAGATCCGTCTGGAGGCGTGACCTCTTTGCGCCTCAAATCCTGTTTTCTCGCTGGAGTCGAAGAAACATACTGAATCTGCGCCTCCGGTGTGCTCTTGACAATTGGATGGCAGCCAGATATAACGAAATGAGTTTTTCGGGAACGATAGGTTCTTTTTGAGCAGAGAAGGGGTGAGCATATGAGCGAACTTCAGCAGGCGCGCTGTATTCCGTGCGAGGGCGGTGTGGCCCCGGCGGACGAGAACGAGATTGCCGGCTACCTGGCTCAGATTCAGGGCTGGCAGGTGATTGAGGTCGAGGGGATGAAGCAACTCACGAAGCGCTTTGCGTTTACCAATTTTGCGCACGCGCTGGCTTTTACCAATCGGGTCGGCGAACTGGCCGAGAAGGAAGGGCATCATCCTGCCCTCCTGACCGAGTGGGGCAGGGTCACGGCGACGTGGTGGACGCACTCGATTGGGGGTCTGCATAAGAACGACTTTATTATGGCGGCCAGAACCGATGAAGCTTTTCAGTCAGCTCCAGGAGCGCGTTAGTTGTGAAAGCCACCTGGCATGAGGTCAGGGAGAGTGGTCTCTATGGAAAGCGAGACAATTGTGTTGCCGCCCGGCCTGGCAAGGATCAGAAGAAGGATAGGATTGAGAGGTCATAATGTTTGTTGTTGCGAAGACGAAAATGCCGGCTGAAACGCTGTATGTGAGCAGTATTGCCAGCGCGCGGGGCATCTGCACGGTAATCGCCACGGAGAAGGGCGTGTGCTGGACAGGGACGCCGGGAACTGAGCGGACGGCGGGCCTGGCCTGGATGGAGCGCCGTTTGCCGATAGCGGGAGTAGTCGAGACCGAGGCGGTTGAGCCGCTCCAGCGGGCCATGGAGCAGTTGCGGCACTATTTCGCGGGCGAGCCTGTCCAGTTTTCCTGCCCGCTCGACCTGCGCGGTACGGCGTTCCAGGTCTCTGTCTGGGAAGAGCTCTATCGCATCCCTTACGGTCAGACGCGCAGTTATGCCCAGATTGCCAGCGCCATCGGGAGGCCTCAGGCCGTGCGCGCGGTCGGCGCGGCCAATGGAGCTAATCCAGTGGCCGTGATCGTGCCCTGTCATCGTGTCATCGGCAGTGACGGCACACTGACCGGCTATGGCGGCGGCCTGCCCATGAAACAGTGGCTGCTGGCACTGGAAGGCGCAACACTTCCTGGATAATATCAGTCATCCCAAACTTTGCAAAAGTTTGTCAAAGCGCCCCACCCCCTTGTTTTTCCTGGGGCGGGGGGAAAACGCGTTTTGTCCTGATTTTGCAAAATCAGGGATGACTCATATTTATCCAGGAAGTGTTGTTAGCGATAATTTCCGGGTTGGGAGAAAAATACTTTGATCAGACCTCGAATAATCACCGCGTCCAGGCCGAGCACCAGCAAGATCATCACGGCCCAGAGCCAGGTCAGGGGCATGTGCTGAACATTGGCAGCGTAGGCCGGGTCGAACGATTTCACGAAAAGGGGCACGAGAAATATCAGAGGGATCGCAATCAGAGCCAGGCTGCCGCCGAGCACGACCAGGGGCAGAAGAACGCGCCACCAGCCTGAGTCGCGCAGGTTCTCCGTCTTCGCCGTCCCATAGGCTTCGCGGTGTTCAGTCGCTGGCTGCGTCGCCGGAACTGTCGTTTGGTTTTGCATGAACTTGTCTCCTCAAAGAATCGGAATTCGTATTGCAGATATATTATATGGCTGCTGTGCCCCCCTTTTCAAGTCGCCCGGCAGCCATGTTTTCCTATCCTTACCTATTTTGCTGAGAAGCATGCTACTTTTTCTAGAATAGTATCGTTTTATTTATTGATGTGTAGCAGTATTGCTCGTTGCTGACTAATCCGGCAGTGAGGTTTGACCATTCAAGCTGCTTCGTGCTATGATAGTCGAAATTCGTAGTGATTGATGTGTTTTAAGCGTGGGTAATCAGGTATGGATGACGTTGTGCCTGGCGTGCTACAGCGCTTGCGCGAGGCCGATATTGTCGGGCTAGCGGGGCTGGCGAGCGCGTCTCTGGGGCAAGAGCATTGCCGGAGCGGGCATGTTTCAACAACCAAACGGCAGGGAGCGCGCCTCTCAGGCATTGTCACGATACCTGATCTGTTTCCCTCCGCCGAGAATGGATACGCTCTTTTTGAGCCGGGAACGGAAGGGCAAGCTGTGCCAGGAACAGCTCTTGCGCCCGAGCAGCAATTTGAGGTCGAGGTCGAGGTACTGAATAGCCTTGAGTGCGAGGTGGTGTGTTCTTGTGGGAAAAAGGCCACGTTGATTTGTATACATGCGGCCGCTCTTCTCTATCAATGGGTGGCCCATCCTCACGCGTTTGTGCCGCTGCTGCCTCGGGTCGAAGTTTTAGCAGATGGGTCTGGAAAAGAGAAGGTTGTGGCCAAAGATTCGCCAGTTTCTACCGAGTTATCAGCGCCAGCATCGTTTGCGCCGGTGGTTTCCAGATATGCTTCCCTGCCGCCCAGGCATCAGGCGGTGAATACGATAGGTGAAACGCTGGCCCAGTTTGGCTTGAGCGAGCTGCGCGCGCTGGCGCGGGAATACGGGGTGACACAGGCCGGGCTGAGCAAGCAGCCGTTGTTAGAGACGATGCTTGAGCTATTGCACCAGCCAGAGGCTATTCGGCGCGTGGTGAGCGGCCTGGAAAAGCCCCAGCGACAGTTGCTGGCGGCCTTTGCCCTGGCTGGCGGGTCGATGAGTGACGAGGACCTGCGCGGCCTCTTTGAGCGTTTTTCCCTGGGCAACACCGGCAATTTACAGGATATGCTGGTGGCTTTGCAGGCTAAAGTGTTGATTGTGCGGACCAGCTTTAATCATTCGCTCCAGCCGCGTTTTCACGCGGGCCTGGCGCCGCTGGATATTAGCTGGTATATTCCCCAGGAGGTGCGCGAGGCGCTACACGTGGCGTTGCCAGTGACCCCCTTTAATGTCGAAGTGCCTTATGGCAAAGGGGCGAATCCCTCGCTGCCGGCGCTGCGCATGGCCGAGCCATATACCTTGCTGGAGGATTTACTGCTGGTGGCGCGCGCGTTAGACGGGTACGCGCTTGAACCACAGGAGAAGCGTTCCTCGCGCAGCGGCTCGCTGCTTGCTGCTCGCGGAGCGAGTGATGGTTCGCTGGCTCTGCCGCCTCCAGAAGATCAGCCAGCGCGGGCGATGATTGAGCGCGTGGGGGCGGCTCTGACTCGCCCGGTGGCTTTTCTGCGCTTTGCTGTGCGCTTGCTCTCTTTGACTGACCTTCTTTATAAAGAAGAAAACTGGCAGACAGAGCTGAGCTCGCTGGCGGACTCGGGCCGCCTTTTGCTTGGACCCACGCGCTATGACGCGCTGCACAGCCTGTTTACCCGCTGGTTGAATCAGTCCTCGTATGCCGAACTCTACGAGTTGTCAGAACACGGGCTGCGCGTGCGTTGCCGGGCAACGCCGCTCAATCAGCCAGACCTGCGGCGCGGGGAGTTGGAGCAGGAAAATAACGAGGCGCGTCACGATCTGCTGGCTCTGCTGGCTCAGGTGCCGTTGGGCGAGTGGGTCAACTTTTCGGCTTTCGCACGTTTCGTCTACCGCCTGCGTCCAACCTTCCTCCAGCGGCGCCAGCGGCTCTTTCCGTCGCCCCACTGGTGGATTGAACAGGATGAAGGGCGCCCACTGCATCCCACTCAGCTTGCCGATTGGTTGCGGGCTGAAGGACGCTATCTGACGTACCTGTTGCAGGGTCCGCTCCACTGGTGGGGTCTGTGCGACCTGGCCATTTCGTCCGGCGATCAGTTGCTGGCCTTTCGCCTGACCCCCATGGCCAACTTTCTTTTTCATGGCCAGGAACTTGTTGCATCTGAAAAACACTCGGCGGCTCCGGGTGAGCAGGCTGTGACGGTCTTCGCCAGTGATTACGTGGCTATTGCCTGCCGGCCCGCGAACTGGCCACTGATTGCCTGTGTGGAGCGTTTTGCCGAAAAGGGGGGCGTGCGTGACGAAAAGCTCGTCTATCGTCTGACGGCTCGTTCTCTCAGTCAGGCGCTTGGGCAGGGATATGATCCCGGCGAACTCCTGTCTGCCCTGGCCAATGCAGCCGCGCCAGGCACGGAGGACGATCTGCGCCAGCTCCTGGCCCGTCTGGAGCGCCGGATTGCCAGCTATGGGCGCGTGCGCCTGTATAGCGATGTTTCGCTGCTTCAGACAGCTGATGCCTCGGTGATGCAGCACCTGGCAGCGATTACCTCGCTGGATGAGCAGACTATCCGCCCTATTCAGCCGACGCTGTTACTGTTAAAAAAGCAGGGGATCGAACGTTTGCTGGAGGAATTAAAGCGACGCGGGCAGGCGCCACTCCTGCATGAAGAGGGATGAGCGCCATGGACCAGAGCGATTTTTTTTTGCTACAGACGGTTCCACCGTACCATGTGCAGGCGATTATCAAAAACCGCCAGACCATGCAGCTCGCGGACGGCAAGAAGAGCGAGAACATACCCGATGTGGCGTCTCAGAGTCTGGAGGAAATGGCTGGCTATCTTTTTGATGAGCAAAGCTGTCGCGAGATCCTTCACCTGCTGGGAGAGATCGAGGCCAGCGTGCTGCGTGAACTGGTCTCCTGTGGTGGGCGGGCAAATAGCCGGGACCTGGCTCTGTACCTCTACGCGCCCGGTTCTCCGCTCGCTCATACTCCGGCGCCCGCACCAGAGAAAAGCGGCAGCGTGGCTGCTGCTCCTTATGCATCTTCCCTCTCCTCGCCCAGATATACCGCAAGTACCCCTTCCCTCTATCCGACCCCTCACCCTCACGGGGTCTTTGAGATGGCTCTTCATCATCTGCTGCTGTGCGGCCTGCTCTTCTGGGGCAAACAGACCAATTTTGTGGGGCGCGATTATTCCGGTGGTGTGTATGACGGCGTCTTAATCGTCCCGCGCGCAGTGGTGGAGGTTGCCAGCCAGGAGTGGGGTCTGTATGAGCCACGCGAACGCGAGCAGGGACAGGGGGATATGTCGCCCGGTGACGGCGCGCGCCTGTTGCAGCGCGCTCTTTATTTGTACTGGTCGCTGGTAGCAAGCGCGCGCGATGGTCTGCCGCTGGTGAACAGTCACCTGCTCTCGCGCGTGGCCCTGCGCCAGGTACTTGAGCAGATGGCCGCGTTTAGCCGCCTCTGGGAGTCGTTGACCGCCGATCAGATTCGCACAGAGAGCGATGCGCCCTATCTGCTCTTTCTCCGCCTGCTCTTGATGAAACTCGGCCTGCTGGTAGAGCGCCAGGGAGCGGTACGCGCGCTGCCAGCACGAGATTTTTTTCGTTTGCCGCTGGCTGAACGCGCCTGGCGCTGTTTCCAGCTCTGGCGGGAGAATGCTTTCTGGAACGAACTGGCCTTTGTCGGCAACGTGGCCGCCCAGCCTGGGCCAGCCCCGCTCGACCCGGCTCACGAAGAGGCGGTGCGCTCGCGTCAACTGGTTGTCAAACACGTTTTTCAGTCCGCGCCTGAAACCTGGCACGCCTTGCCATCTTTCATTGCGCGTATGAAGCTACACATCCCTTATCTGCTCTTCCCACGCCAGTATGGCCTGCGTGCGGAGCGCTACTCGCAAGGCAGCAACCCCTACGGCTGGGATTTTCGTCTCAGGCGCGGCTGGCTGACGCACCGCGAGGGCTGGCACGTTGTAGAAGGCGGCTTTATTCGCGCGCTGATCAGCGGGCCGCTGGTCTGGCTGGGGGCCGTCGAGGCCGACGATAGCGAGCACCCCGACGCCTTTCGCCTGGCGCAGGGCGCGGATCTGTTGCTCTCCCCGGAGCCGCCTGCTGCCGGGCAGGAGGTCTGGGGACGCCTGGTGGTGCAGCCCAACTTTGACCTCGTGGCGCTCGCGCCTGTCTCCGAGTCCCTCTTGCTCGACCTGGATCGCTTCGCCGAGCGCGCGCGCCTGGAGCACATTGCCCAGTATCATCTCAGTAAGAGCAGCGTCACCCACGCGATCCAACTGGGCCTTACCTCCGAGGGCATTCAGCGGATCTTAGAACAGTCCGTGGGCGGAACTATCCCCCAGAATGTACGTTATTCTCTCCAGGAATGGGAGCGCCAGGCCAGGCGCGTCGAACTCTGGCGCGCCACAACCCTGCTGGAGGTCGATCAGCCAGCCCTGCTGGACGAGCTTTTCGAAGATCAGGAGACGCTTCCCTGGCTGGTTCGCCGCGTCGCGCCTACCCTGGCCGAGGTCGCTACCGCGCATCTCGAACGCTTACAGGAAGCACTCTGGCAGCGCGACTACCTGCCCGCGCAGACCTCCGCGGCAAGCTACCAGGACGCGTTGACCAGCGCCATCCTGCCCGCACACGAAGCCCAGTGGCAGCTTTTGCCCGATGGCCTGCTCCAGCCGTGTTATCCCCTCACCAACCTCTACCTGGCAACAGAACTGGAGCGCTTCACCGCGCCCGCGACAGAGCCCATCTTTCCCGCGGGTGCGGAAGATGGAGCAACCCCTGCAGTCCCGGCTGCCAGCGGCTGGCGGCGGATCACTCCCGCTTCCCTTCAGCAAGCCCTGGCCTCCGGCCTCGAATTGCAGCAGATCATTCGCTTTTTGCAGCATTACTGCGTCAACGGCATGCCCGGCTCCTTCCTCGTGCGTCTCAAACTCTGGGGCAGTGGCTACAGCGAAGAACCCACCATGCGCGTCGAATCCGCCCCCCTGCTCAGCCTCTCCGCCCAGACCCTGCAAGACATCCTCGCCGACGAAGAGATCGCCCCTCTCCTCGGCACTCCTATCCCCGCCGAAAAACGCCTTGTGCGCGTCGAGCCCGAAAACCTGGAGCAGGTAATCGCTCTTCTACGCGAGCGAGGATTTGACGTTTCGTCGTAAAGGCAGGAAATTTGCTGATGTTGACTCAGGGAAGGGGATTATGAGCCAGGCGGCTCATAATCCCCTTCCCTGAGTCAACATCAGCAAATTTCCTGCCTTTAAAAAATTTCTCCCAAAAACCTGTTGACAATTCCTCTGAGCTATAGTATATTAGTCACGCGAACGAGAGAACTTCTAAAGGGACTCAAGTCGCTGTGAAAAATGCGGGAGTGGCTCAGTGGTAGAGCGCTTCCTTGCCAAGGAAGATGTCGCGGGTTCGAATCCCGTCTCCCGCTCCCATTTTTCTCTTATCCTGAATATGACAAACAGGGCGACGTCGCCAAGTGGTAAGGCACGGCTCTGCAAAAGCTGCACCAGCGGTTCGAATCCGCTCGTCGCCTCCCTATGAGACGTGATATTGGATCACGTCTTTTTTATTCCCTTGGAACGATATATGCGATAGCAATGGAGCTATTTCGCCGATTGGGTCTCAGGAACGACATATGCGCCAGCAACATAGCTATTCTACTGAAGCTATTGTTCTCAAACGCAGCGATTTCGGCGAAGCCGATCGCCTGATTACGCTGTTCACTCCCCATAAAGGTAAATTTACCGGCATCGCGAAAGGTTCGCGGCGCCCGGTCAGCAAACTGGCCGGACACGTCGAGCTGTTGAATCGCAGCCAGCTCCACCTGGCCGTGGGACGCAACCTGGATATTATCACCCAGGCTGAGATGCGCGAGAACTTCCTGCGCCTGCGCTCGGAACTCTGGCACATGACCTGTGGCTTCTATCTCGCGGAACTGGTGGACCGCTTCGTGGAAGAGCGCGTGCCCCATGCCGACATCTATACCCTGCTGCTGCAAACTCTGCGCTATCTCGACGCGGACGCCAGCGCGCACACACAGCAGCGCACGCAGACGCCCGGCGCGGAAGAACCGCAGAGCAATGGCAAGACTCCGCTCCTGCTGCGCTATTTTGAGCTGCACCTGCTGACCGCTGTGGGCTATGCCCCCTCGCTGCAAAATTGCGCCTCCTGTGCCAGCGAATTGCAGCAGCAGGAAAATGGCTTCAAGGCCTCGCTGGGAGGCGCGCTCTGCTCGCAATGTTCTCATCTCTGGGAGCGCCGCCTCTCGCTCAATGCCCTCAAGGTGTTGCGCTACCTACAGAATCAGCCCTGGCGCGAGGCCGCGCGCGTGCGTCTCAACGCTTCCCTGCAAAATGAACTGGAAGGCGTCATGCACAGCCTGCTGCGCTTCCACCTTGAGCGCGACCTCAAAGCCTGGAGCTTCCTCAACATGCTTGGCAGCCCTACAGTATAAGGATGTCCATTTCAGGACATCCTTATACTGTAGGGCTATTTACTTCTTCGCTCAAGGCTCCGCCCCACCCCCTGCTCGAAAAACACCTTTTAAATCTTTGAGGTGGGGTCTGGCTTTGATGAAGTGCGAGAAGTAAATAGCCCTGCCTTATACTGCAGGGCGCTTGCCTCCTGTCTCTTCCTATGGTACAGTTGGGATATTCAGTTTCGGCCTTTGAAACGCAGAATGACCGACCCCCTTGATCTGGAGGTGCGCATGAGTGACTTTTCGCAGCCGTACAATGATGAGACGGCTCCCTCGACACGGACATCGCGGTCCTACCCCACGTATGTTTTCTGGATCATGTTCTCTATCAGCTTTCTCAACTACCTGGACCGCAATGTGTTGACCGGCGCGGCCAATACCATTGCTCACGAACTGGGTTTTGGCGTCGATGGCATCGGGTACGTGGCCTCGGCCTTCCTGGTGGTCTACACGCTGATGACTATCCCTGTGGGGCTGATTGCTGATCGAACAAAACGCAAGAACGTGGTCGCGTTCTGCGTCACTTTCTGGAGCCTGGCGACCGCGCTGACCGCGCTCTCGTTTAATTTTCTTTCGCTCTTCTTCTTCCGCATGCTGCTGGGAGTTGGGGAAGCCGGCTATTTCCCGGCAGGCACCGCTATTATGAGCGACTATTTTTCGCGCGCCAAACGCTCGCGGGTGATGAGCTGGTGGAGCGTGGCGCAGTTGGTAGGCATTCTTCTGGGCTATGTGCTGGGCGGTGAACTGGCCGGCATCTATACAGGGAGTTGGCGCCTGGCCTTCCTTTTTACCGGGATTCCCGGCCTGATCCTCGCTTTTCTGGCCTGGAAATTGCGCGAGCCG
This sequence comes from Ktedonobacteraceae bacterium, assembly GCA_036384215.1. Classification (GTDB taxonomy): domain Bacteria; phylum Chloroflexota; class Ktedonobacteria; order Ktedonobacterales; family Ktedonobacteraceae; genus Paraktedonobacter. The sequence continues at coordinate 9,336 of DASVMX010000319.1, forward strand.
CGCCGCAACCAGGCGGATGAAGAAGAGGCCAGCGGCACGTTTTCTTCTTATGAAGAAGAACTGCTTTCCGAGGGCACAGTTATTGAAACGCCAGCAGCCAGTGTCCGTCCTCCTGCTCCGACGAACCCCTTCGCGCAACTGGGAAGTTTGCTGCGCATCAAGACCCTGGTGGTGTTGATCATTATGCAGATCTTTGCCTTCTTTGTCTTGAGTGTGGCGACCACCTTCCTGCCTACCTACTTGCAGCAGTTGGACCTTTACGGTCTGAAACCTGGCACGGCGGGCCTGTTTTCTGGCGGCGTGATTGTGCTGGCGGGCCTGGTGGGAACAGTATTCGGCGGATACCTTGCGGACTGGCTGAATAGTCGCCACGCGGGCTCGCGCGTGCTGGTCTGCGGGATCGGTTTTCTGATCAGCGCGCCGACGTTCGCGCTCTCCGTGATTGTGCATAGCTTTGGCCTGTTCGCGCTCTTCTTTATTGTCACCACCGTTCTGATTACGTTTTACACCGGCCCAAGCACCGCGGCGACGCAGGATGTCGCGCCGTCCGCGCTGCGGGCATCGGCTGTGGCCGTTTCGCTGCTGATCGCTCACCTGCTGGGCGACGCGTTCTCGCCAACGCTGATTGGCGTGCTGGCGCGTATGTTTGACCCTACTGGCGGCACGCATTTTGCTCTGAACAGCGCGGGCCACGACCTGGCATTTGCCATGTTAATCACCTGCACGCCGGCCCTGGTCATCGCGGGCCTGGTAGGGATCTTTGGGGCGCGCTGGATGAAGGTCGATGTCGCGGCAGCGCAAGAAGCAGACCGCCTGGCAAGCCAGAGCGCGGCATAATTTGTACCCCTCAACGTTGAGGCAAACGGTTTAAGCGCCATTTGCCACAACGTTGGGAGCCCCGCGAACAAATGCTGTGAGAAAAACCGCCGAGTCCTGCGTTCTCCTCATAGAGAAGAGCCAATTTTGTGAGCGAGGAGATTCTGGTTTGTGAGGTATGCTACTGCTCAACTTCTCTTGAATATGTTATAATGCGCCAAAGCGGAATAAAATAGCCAGATTAAAATAGTGTATTCTTGAACTCTGCCTGGCGCGTATGATAGTTGGAGTTCAGGCAGTATCATTCATGAGCGGTGTAGAATATGGCAAGTAATTATCCGTCAGATCCCAAAAACATGGCACCTGCTGGGAATCCTGCGACGCCCCAGAGCAATGCTGAAGGATCTTACGCGGCACAGTCAGGAGCGTCGTTTTCCGGTTCCGGCAATGGCGGTGGCGGGATGGGTCGCAGGTTGCCCCAGGGTACGGAACTGTCTAATAAACGCTATAAGATAGAACGTTCGGTTGCTGCCGGCGGGATGGGCGCGGTGTATCGCGCGATCGACGTGCGTTTTAATCGCCCGTGCGCGGTGAAAGAGATGCTGGACGATTTTCAGAGCGACGCGGACCGCGGGCAGGCGGTCGAGTGGTTTACGCGTGAGGCGACGCTGCTGCTGGACCTGAACCATCCCTGTATCCCACGTGTGCGCGATTTCTTTGTAGAGGAAGGGCGCCATTACCTGGTCATGGACTTTATCGAAGGGCGCACGCTGGGCGAGGTTCTGGAGAAAGAAGGGAATATCGCCGGGATAAGCGGAGCGCGAGGCGTTTCTGAAGCGCGCGCGCGGAGCTGGGCTCAGCAGGTGTGTAGCGTGTTAAGCTATCTGCATCGCCAGACGCCGCCGATTATTTTCCGCGACCTCAAGCCATCCAACATCATGGTCACTGATAAAGATGAGATTAAACTAATCGACTTTGGTATTGCTCGTACCTTCCAGCAGTCGCCCAAGAGTTCGACGATCATCATGACCATTGGCTACGCTCCACCGGAGCAGTTGCATGGGAGACCCGAGCCGCGCAGCGATGTATACGCGCTGGGAGCGACCATCCATCGCGTATTGACGCGCCACGATGCAGCGAATAACAAGCCGACCATCTTCAATTTTCCACTGGTGCGTGCGCTACGCCCGGACGTGTCGATGGCGTTTGAGCAGGTCGTGGCCAGGGCGCTTGAGGGCAATCTCGAACAGCGCTGGGCCAGCGCGGCTGACATGGAGCGAGCGATTATCAACCTGCCTTCTTTGAACCAGGCCGCTGTGCCTTCGCAGATGCCCACGGTCATCGCGGGCGCGGGCGATCGCGCGACCCCCAACCAGCCAGTTTCGGCCCCCAGTGGCGCTTTCACCGGGCCGGCGAGTGCGCTGTTGCGCCAGGCGCAGGATCACCTCGTTGCCGGGCGTTTCGACATGGCTTCTGGCGTTCTGCAACAGGCGTTTAGCCTGGACCCGAATAATCCAGTCCTGCACAAGCTGTACGGCCAGCTTTTCGCGCGCCGCGTCCCCCCGCAGCCAGAGAAGGCGCTCGAAGCGTATAACAGGTCTCTCCAGTTTAACAACAGCGACGGGGAAACCCATCGCCTGGTGGGGGATGTCTATCTGCACCTGCGGCGCGTGCCTAACATGGCCACGCCCGCGTACACCCAGGCGGTCCGTCTCAACCCGCGCGATGTCGAGGCGCATTTTAACCTGGGGAAAAGTTTTGAAGCGACTGGCCAGTTGCCAGCCGCGCTGCGCGCCTTTCAGGAAGCCGCGGCGATCAACCCGGGGCGCCCGGACATCCATTATCATCTTGGCTCCATTGCTCAGCGCCTCAACCAGTTACCCCTGGCCGAGCAGGAGTACGTCCAGGTCTTAAAAATCAATCCCGCGGATCACACAACCCGTTTTCTCCTGGCGCAGATCTACGAGCGCGAAAACAGGTTGGAGGACGCCTGGCGGGAATGTAACTTTGTTGTGAACGCGCAGCCGGCCAATATGCAGGCACAGGAGATGCTGCGGCGCCTGCGCGCGATTTTGCGGCGCTAGTCACGGCAGTTTTGGAGCGAGAAGGCGTGCGGGGAAAGACTACGAAATTTGTGGAATCGAGTGGGATAAATGGGCAAGTATGCTCACGTAGCAGGCAAGACCCACCGAGGGAGAAGGAGCACATGAGTACAGAGCGTTTCATGTCCCGTATATGCAAAAGTCCAGGTCGTTTCGCATTTGCTCTGCTGCTTGGGGCATTGCTGGCACTCCCGTGCCTTTTGCCCGCGGCGGTTTTCGCGCGCGCAAGTGTGCGAGCGGGGGCTCATTCTCTCTCGTCAGAGCTGAATACGGCGACTACGGTCATGAATAAAGTGGGCGTCTCGGTGGTGCGCTTGAGCGCGACCTATAGCGGCTCTGGTCACGTGCCAACAACCTGTACTGGCCTGGGCGTGCTGGTTGCCAGCCAGATGATCGCGCCGCAGAAGTATACCAACTGGGTCTTGACTGATGGAAACCTGATCAGCTCGAAAATGAGCGTGTGTGGACAACTCAAAGGCGAGGACCTGACGTTGAACACGCTGAACATCTGGGCCAGTAGTGAATATGCTGACGCAAAGGTAGTGCAACTGGCGAAGCTGAACTGCCTGGAAGTTCTCACCAGAGTTGCCTGTGGAGAAAATGGGGTTCCCGCCGATCCCATCGACACGAATGCCGCTGGATATACGCTTGTCACCTTCCAGAGTAGCGCGGGGGAGCCGTATCTTGAACTGGCGCCTGCTGCGAGTAGTGCGTCTGTAAACATTGGCCTGATTAAGTCTGCTGGTGGCGGTCCGTATCCATCCAAAGTCGTCCAGGGTGTTGCGGAAACCGATTTTCTGGCTCCCAATGTGGTGAGTAGTCCACCTGGCGACACGCTTGGAAGCAGTGTTACCCCCTCGGCAACTGCTCTTCTGAGCAATAAGAATATCGAGGGTGGGACGCCAGAACTGAATGATCATGGACAACTCGTCGGGATGTGGGTGAATAATGGCACTGGCGGTTACACCCCGCTGCCCATGGGGAATGGCAGCTCGACCTGGCAAACTCACAATTTTCCGCCACTGATGCCCGCGACTTCCACGCAAAATTGTACAGTGGCTTCCTGCTGGCTGCGCGGTATTAATGAATACAATCAGGGGCCAGGACACTACTCGGCTGCTCATCCCTACTTGCAGCAGGCGTATATCCTGAACCAGTCCTTTGTCGCGGCCCGGACTTTTAGTACATTAACGAATCCATCAGGTACCCCGAATCATCCGCGGATACCTGGGGACCAGGCTACGGGATCGGCATCGCTTATGGATTTGCTGAACCAGTATGCGATCATTTTGCTTGCCGCGGGAGCGCTGGTGGTATTGATCGTGCTGGTGGTGATCGTGCTGGTGGCGCGGGCTCGCATTCACCGGCGCAAGCTGGCCGTGATGGAGAATGAATGGAAAGTCGCGCGCCAGACGGCTGAGCAAGAGGTACTCCAGAAAAAGGCGCAAGTCATGGCCTCTGCACCTCCACCCCCGCCCCAGGCAGCGCCGAGGCCCGCGCCATATTGTCCGAACTGTCATAATCCAGTGCTGGTGACTGATAGCGTTTGCCCCAACTGCCGTTTCCCACTGGCACCCACGGCCTCTGGTCTGGGAGTGCGCTTGATGGGCAACGCCCCGGCGGGCTCAGCTCCGCTGCCGCCGCTTGCTCCCGCTGCTCCGCTGTCTCCACCACCACCGCCGCCGCCATCGATTAGCGAGCAGCCGACCGTGCTGTTCCAGCCTGGCTCGTCCGTGCCCGTGGGTAGTGAAGTTGGCGATACGACCGGGAAACGCCCGTATTATCCGGCCTATGAAGAGCCTACTCTCCAGCAGGTACGCGGGTACAATCTCAGCCTGGCTGTTGGTACGCGTTCTGATCCAGGCATTAAGCGCAAACACAAGCCCAACGAGGATAGTATGTTTGCCTACAGGTATGACACCCCGCGCCAGCAATTTGGTCTCTTTGTGGTGGCCGATGGTATGGGCGGTCATGCCAATGGCCAGGACGCCAGCCGCCTGGCGATTCAGACCATGATCAACTTTATGCTGCCCAACCTGACCAGTGGAGAGGCAAAGGGCGACGAGGCACTTTTGCGCCTGATGAGCGATGGGGTCCAGTCCGCCAACCAGGCTGTCCACGGGCGCAACCAGGAAGCGCACGCCGACATGGGCACAACCATGACCGCGGCCCTGATTATCGGCGCGACCGCCTACGTGGCGAACGTGGGCGACAGCCGCACCTACCTCTATCGCCAGGGTCAGGGACTTTCAAAAGTCACGCATGACCATTCAGTAGTCGCCAGCCTGGTTGACGCGGGCATTATCAAGCCCGACGACATCTATACGCATCCCAAGCGCAACCAGATCTACCGCAGCCTCGGCGAAAAGCCAGTGGTAGAGGTTGACACCTTCCAGGTCAATCTCCTGCCAGGTGATAAGCTCTTGCTCTGCTCAGATGGTCTGTGGGACATGGTGCGCGATCCCCTGATTCAGGAAGTGCTGGGGAAAACCACGAAAGACCCCAACAGGACCGGCCAGGATCTGATCAAAGCCGCGCTCGATGGCGGTGGAGAAGATAACGTCTCGGTGATTGTCGTGCAATTCGCCGAGGCAAAAGAAGGCAGCACGATCATGAGCGGCGTGCAACTGCTGGCCAAACCCGAAACCGTCAACGTCCCCAACATACCTGTCGTCTAGGTGGAGGCAAGCTCCAACAGGAAGAAGGATAGATTGTAGATGGAAAAATTTTCAATTTTTCCATCTACAATCGATCCTTCTTCCTGTTGGAGCTTGCCTCCACCTAATTTCCTGTTAAATTGTCGCACTTTCCTCACTGTGCTATAATCAAAACAGCATTTCTCGCGTTGTCATCAAGCAACGCTGACTAGCTGGAGGGAAGGGCGTTGTCAACACCTATTAATGTTGGTTATTTATATGCGGGCATTCTCCTGGCCGCGGGCTTTGTTTTTGCCATTATCGCTGCTACTCTGGGCGGCTTGCTGGCGCCCCATAAAAGAACCAAAGAAAAATTACAAACCTATGAGTCTGGTGAAACTCCCATCGGTTCCGCCAGGGTGCAATATCCTCTGGGTTTCTACATCTTTGCTTTGCTCTTTGTGGCCTTTGATGTAGATATTGTTTTTATTATCTCCTGGGCGGTGATTTTCAGACAATTAAGCATCTTTGGCTTTGTTGAAATTCTCTTTTTCATCGTTGTGCTCGCGCTCGGCCTCGCGTATGCCTGGCGCAAGGGAGTGATCCGATGGCTTTAGTACCCAGTGAGAAGCGTCTCACCACGCCACGCGGCGGGTATCGCGACCAGAATGCCGCGCTGGCCCGCGACCTGGCCCCTATTGCTCAAATCACCGGCAAGGCGCTTGAACCTCAGACTTTAAAAGGCGATTTTCTGAGCCTGGACATAGACCGTACCAACCTGGTGGCTGTTTGCCGCTTCTTGCGGGACCAGCTTGGCTTTGATCTGCTCAGTTGCATCTCCGGCGTCGATATGGAAGATCACCTGGAGTGTGTTTATCACCTGCGTTCGCTGACGCGCGGCCAGTTGCTACAGATCAAGGTGCGCCTGGACAACGAGAAGCCAGAGGTGGATAGCGTGGTTTCGGTCTGGCCGACGGCCAACTGGCTGGAGCGCGAGACGTACGATATGTACGGCATTCGCTACACAGGCCATCCCGATCTGCGCCGTATGCTGCTGGACGACGATTTCGAGGGCTATCCTTTGCTCAAGAGCTATCATCCGGTGCCCCAGGTGGTGAAGGACCGCGCGACCACGGAGGTTGATCCCAATATGGCGGTCTCTGGCCGCTATCAGCAGGTTGGCGTGGAAAAGGTTGTGTATAAGAAAGTGGGCCAGGGCCAGCAGGAGCGCCTGCATCGAGGCACGACGACTTTTGGCCACGCTTTCCAGGACCATCAAGAAGAGACGGTTGAATAAAGCAGGCGTTTCCGGGCCTGGAAGGTAAGTCGAACGTATGTCTAAGACGAAAAGACGCAAAAAGAGCAAATCTCGGGCTTCAGGTGGGGACGTGGCGACACGGGAACAGATAGGACAGAGCGCGCCCGGAGCTTTCTCCGAGCGGAGACGTGTGGCAGGCAGGCCGAATTTGCAGAGAGTCGTCTTTGCTGTGATGCTGACTCTTGGCTTCCTGGGCATGGCGATTTTTTTCACCTTCTTCTATGCCGAAGACGCGAACCACTATCTCTATGGTGCAGCGATGGGTCTGACAGCTCTGGGCTGGCTGGCCCTGGCCACGCGCCGCTGGTCGGAGTATCGCCAGGCTGCGCGCGTGTGAAAAAAACATCTTTTGCAACCTGTTATCGTGCCGGGTGTCTGGAGAAGCAGAGCGAACAGTAGAGTATATTAAGAGGAAATCCCATGGTTACAAATCTGAATGCAGGTGGGCATCCTGAGTTGGGCGAAGCCTCCGAGGGGATAAAAACCCAGGAGATGCTGCTCAATATGGGCCCCCAGCACCCCAGTACACATGGAGTGCTGCGCCTGGTGATGACGCTGGAAGGCGAAACGGTGGTCAACTGTACCCCGGTGATCGGCTATCTTCACCGGGGCATCGAGAAAATTCTGGAGAATCGCACGGTGCTGGCCGGAATTCGCTATATGGATAACTGCGATTACCTGTCCCCCATGCTGAATGAAACCGCCTACGCTGGCGCGGTCGAGCAGTTGATGGGCATTGAGCCCCCGCGCCGCGCGCAATATATCCGCTTGCTGACAAACGAGCTCCAGCGTATCGCCAGCCACCTGGTGGGCGTTGGCACCTACCTGATGGATCTCGGCGCGGTCACTCCTATTCTCTGGGCCTTCCGCGATCGCGAGGCCATTCTTTCTCTCTTCGAGGCGCTGGGCGGCAGCCGCTTTAATGTGAACTACATGCGCGTTGGCGGCGTGCTCCACGACTTCCCGAAGGGGTGGCTGGATGAGTGCTCGGTTTTCCTAGACCAGTTTGAGAAGAACATGGTCGAGATGGATGGACTGATCACCGGTAACGAGATCTTCGAGGCGCGCACGCAGGGTGTGGGCTATATCGATCAGCAGCAGGCTATCGCCTATGGCCTGACCGGCCCGATGCTGCGCGCCAGCGGCGTCAAGTGGGATCTGCGCGTCAATCGTCCCTATGGAGCCTATCGCGAGGTTCCGGTGAACGTCGTGGTCCGGCAGGAAGGCGACTGCTTCGCGCGCTACAAAGTGCGCCTGGACGAAATTACGGAGAGCATTCGTCTCTGCCGCGTGGCTATCGACCAGATGCCGGGCGGACCGATCTGCACGCGCACGCCGATAGCGTTGCGCCCGCCGCGTGGTGAGACCTACTTCGCTGTTGAGAGCAGCAAGGGAGAACTGGGCGTCTACTTTATCAGCAACGGCAGCGAATATCCCTGGCGCGCTAAACTGCGCGGTCCATCGTTTGTCAACCTGCAAATCCTGCCTGAGTTGCTGCGCGGCCACAAGATGAGCGACGTGATCGCCATTCTGGGCAGCACCGATATCGTTCTGGGCGAAGTCGACCGCTAATATATTGCGCGAAGGGCCAGCGTACGTGCAGCCCTTCGCTTCTGGAGTTATTTGATCATGCACGCACTCATTTTAGGAAACTTGTGGACCGAACTCTGGGGCGGTATCATTTCGTGGGACTTCCTCCAGTTCGTGGTCGCGTTTCTCTCCTTCTTCGGCTTTGTGCTGACCAGCGCGACAATCCTGGTGCTGGCCGAGCGCAAAGTCATGGCCTGGATGCAGGACCGCCTTGGCCCCTATCACACCGGACCCAAGGGCTCGCTACAGACCGTTGCGGACGTGGCCAAGTTGCTGCTGAAAGAGGATATCCACGTCAGCGGCGCGGATAAAGCCATTTTCTGGCTTGCTCCTTCGGTCTTCCTGGCTCCCGTCATCGCGGCCTTTGCCGTGTTGCCCTTCTCGCCCTATGTTGGCCTGCCCGGCACCGCCCTGGCAACTGGCATTGTCTACCTGGTGGCGATGAGCTCGCTGGACGTGGTGGGCGTAGTCATGGCTGGTTGGGGCTCCAACAACAAATACTCGCTGATCGGCGGGTTGCGCGCCGCGGCCCAGATGATCTCTTACGAGTTGCCCCTTGTGCTGGCCCTGGTCGGCGTAATCATGCTGACCAGCGTGCTCGATCCCCACAGCGGGGGCATTGGCACTATCTCGCTGAAAGGTATCATGGCTTTCCAGAGCACCGACGCCTATCCGGGTAGGGGCATCGGCTTCTGGGACTTCATCTTCAAGGGCTTCACCCCCTGGACCTGGTTCTTCCTGGTGCAGCCTCTGATGCTGATCATCTACTACACCTGCGGCCTCGCCGAGACCAATCGCGCGCCGTTTGACCTGCCAGAAGCGGAGTCGGAACTGGTCGCGGGTTATCTCACCGAGTATAGCGGCATGCGCTGGGCCATGTTCTTCCTGGGCGAGTATGGCAACATGACCATCGTCTCAGCTATCGCCACCACCCTCTTCCTGGGAGGCTGGTCCGGCCCCGGCGTGACCTACCTGACCGATCTGGGCGCGCCCGGCTGGGGTCTGCTCGGCAACCTGCTGGCCCTTGGCTACTTCTTCGCCAAGATCTACGGCCTCTGCTTCGTCTTCATCTGGGTCCGCAGCACGCTGCCGCGCCTGCGCTCCGACCAGTTGATGCAGTTCGCCTGGCTGATCCTTATGCCAACCACCCTCTTGAATATCCTGGTCACCGGCGGCCTCTGGCTGGTGCTCAACGCGTATGGCATCAACAATACCTGGTACCTGATCGCGCTGGGTGTAATCAACTGGATCATGCTCTTCGTCTTTATCCAGATTGTTGGACGCGCCACCGTGGCCACCACGCGCCGCGCGCAGGCTCCGGCCATCCGCGCCCAGCAGCGCGCCCGCGCAGCTCGGCAGTTGCCCGAACGGTCCAACGCTGTAGCGCCCAGCGCCCAGCCATAAATCAAGCAAATACGGATGTTGAGCGAAAAATGCCGAGGCATTTTTCGCTCAACATCCGTATTTGCTTGATTAAAACCACTTGATCTTGCGGAAAAAGAGCATCAGCAGCCCGCTGGCAATGGCCATGAAGATCAGGACTCCGAAATAGCCGTAGTGCCAGTGCAGTTCGGGAATAAAGTCGAAGTTCATGCCATAAATGCCGACGACCAGGGCATCGACCATGAGGATAATTGACATAACGGTCAGGGTACGCATAATTTTATTGAGGTCGTTGGAGACAATCGACAGGTTGGCGTCCATGATCGTGCTGAGCTGGTCGCGATAGAGGTCGAGGATGTCGTTCAAACGGGTGACGTGGTCGTAGACATCGCGGAAGTAGACGGTGATGTGCTCGTTGAAGAAGGGACTATCGCGGTTGGTGAGCATATTGAGTACGTCGCGTTCGGGCGAGGCAATGCGCCGGAACGCCAGGAATTGCTTCTTGAGGGCGAGCACATCAAGGGTCAACTGGCGCTCGCGTACCACGGCCTGCGAACTCTCAAACATGCGATCCTCCAGATCCTCGGCCTGGTCCACCAGCTCGTCAGCGACCGGGAAATAGTGGTCAACAACGGTGTCCAATAAGGAGTAGAGGAGGATGCCGACGCCCTTCTCGGTCTGGGTGCTGCTGCGTTTCCAGCGCTGCTCTACCTCATCCAGCTCTTTCACTGGCGTAGTGTGGACCGTGATCAGGTAATTTTGTCCTATGAAGGTATCCAGTTCGTTGATGAGCAATTTTTGCTTGTTACCGTCGAGATTGACCGTGTGAAAGACCAGGAAGAGAAAATTTTCATACTCTTCTACTTTAGGGCGCTGGTGTTCATTGCTGGCATCCTCCACAGCCAGGGGATGTAAATGAAAGAGCCGGGCAATTGTCGTCAGTTCCTGCTCTGTTGGGTTTAACACGTCCAGCCAGAAGACATGTTTGGGATCATTCAGGAGCTCAGCAATTTGCTGAATATCCGCGTTTTGCGCAAAAGCGTGGTTATGAATATCGCAGTAGATACTTTTGATCATGATTGTGCCTGCCCATAAAAACAATCTTGGCCGAGAAATGGATAAACAAGGGCTGAAAAAGCCTCTGCCTCTTTGCTCTACAGCCTACCATATCATCTCCATAAAAGCTAAGAAAAAAAGAGAGACAACAGACATTGTCTCTCCTGTGCTGCGTGTCAGGCTTACCAGCCAAAGAGCTTGAGCATTATCGCGGCCAGGGTGATGCTGAGCAGTGAGCCGGCGATGACCTGGCCGAGGGTGTGGCGGCGCAGAACGACGCGCGACCAGCAGACCAGGGCGAGCAGCACGAAGGCTGGCAGCATGATGGCTCCGTAGAAGACGGTGAGAATCGTCGCGGCAGCCCCCAGCGAGCCGGCATGCAGGCTGATTTTCCACCACAGGGTGATGATCATCATGATCAGGCCACTGATCGCGGTGACGATGATTGTGCTGATCAGGGGCGCTGGAGCGTGGATGAGCACCAGGGCGAACCAGCCCAGGCAGACGGAAATAAGGCCGAAAATAAACGGCCCGACGCGCTGGGTGCGCCTGCTCACGTCCACGTCCGAGAGCTTGCCCAGGCGTACTCCAATTAAAATGTATCCAAATGGACCAATGCTTAGAAAGAGAAGAGTGATGCCCGCGTACACGAGGGCGCCGGTGGCGCTGCTGGCCTTGTAGAACGCGATCAGCAGGATCATGGGGACGGAGATCGTCGCCGGGGCCAGGATATTCGAGACATGCCGCGCGATACGCACATGCCGGGGTTTCCGCGTGATCACAGGGGCGACGGCGGAGACCGCGAGTGCCTCCGCTTCGTCCAGCGCGGGCTGGTCGGTGTTGATAGCGAGTGGCTCTGTCATTTGACTCCTTGGGTTTCAAGTGTGGCTTGCCGTACCTGGACTGGCAGCCTGAGAATATGGGTCGCTATGCGAGTGAAAGCGGTGGGGTCGCCACTGCTCCAGATTTCCAGTTCACCGCCACCCTGCCCAAGCAGGGTAGCGGGCGCGAAGAGAGCCTCGGCCTGTAAGACCGCGCGGGTGCGGCGCGCGATAGCCTGGCCGCTGTCAATGACCTGAACTTTGGGACCGGCCACGCGTTCGATCACCGGGCGCAGGGCCGGGAAGTGGGTACATCCCAGGACCAGCACATCGATATCTTCCACAAGTACGGGCTGGAGCGCCTGCCGGACGGTTGCTTCCACCTCTGGACCCTCGAACTGACCGCGCTCGACCAGCGTCACGAGGTCCGGGCAGCCCACCGCGAAGGCTTCGATGCCGCCGGCAAATTCGTCAATTAACTGGCGCAAATAGATCGCCTTCGCCGCCTGGTTGGTCGCGGCGATGCCAATGCGCCCGTTGCGGGTCAGGCGGGCCGCGGGTTTCACCGCGGGCACGACGCCGACAAAGGGCAGCGGATGAAATGTGGCTCTGAGCGTGCTCAGAGCAGCCTGCGAGGCGGTATTGCAGGCGATAATGATCAATTTGGCTCCCTGTTTGATCAAGAAATGGCAGCACTCAAGAGTTAGTGCTGTAATCTCCTCGTCACTGCGGACCCCATAGGGGCAGTTGGCGGTATCGCCGATATAGATGAAATGTTCGTGTGGCAGTTCCGCGCGCAGGTCTGTGAGGATTGTCAGTCCCCCGGCACCCGAATCAAAAATGCCAATCGGAGCATCGGCTTGCATGACGGGTATGTGACGTTCACGTTGAAGAAGCTCGGTGCTGCGCTCAGTATCACGTCCAGGTCGTGGTTCGTCCGCGTTTCCGGGCTGCCGTGTCTCCACCTGCTCTGAATTCCAATCTTTCATATACAACACTATTTCTATGGTAGCTACCAGTGTAGAACTATTTGACCTGTCCGAATTTTTTCGGTATTTTCACATTCATGAAAACGGGCGGCTTCACATGTTATATCCGCTCGTAGGGCGAGAATCACATCATTCGAGACTGCGGAACTCGCCCTGCTCGCCGAAGACGCGGCGCATTGCGTCGCTGACCTCGCCCAGAGTCGCGTATGCTTCTACCGCGTCTACGATCAAGGGCATCAGGTTGGTGTTGCCAGCCGCACCGGCCTCCAGCGCGCTCAGCACCTGCTGAACGCGTTGATTGTCGCGGCTCAAGCGCAACTGCGCGACCCTGGCGGCCTGTTGCCTGCCCGCTTCAGCATCTACACGCAGCAGAGCTGGCCGCTCCTCGTGTTCAAGCGCGAAACGATTGACTCCTACAACAATGGCCTGTCCTTCTTCAAGCGCTTTTTGATACGTATAAGCCGCCTGTTCAATCTCAGCCTGCATAAAGCCGCGTTCAATCGCGTGAACGCTGCCGCCCAGGTCGTCGATTTTTTTGATATAGGCCAGAGCCTGTTCCTCGATCTGATTGGTCAGATACTCGATATAATACGAACCAGCCAGAGGATCGACCACGTCCGCCGCGCCGCTTTCGTGTGCCAGGATCTGTTGTGTGCGCAGAGCCACGCGCGCCGAGTCCTCGGTCGGCAGGGCCAGCGCCTCGTCTCTGGAATTGGTGTGGAGCGACTGCGTGCCACCGAGCACCGCGGCCAGAGCCTGGTAGGCGGTACGCACACTATTATTG
>DASVMX010000320.1:0-7212 GCA_036384215.1 Ktedonobacteraceae bacterium
CGGCGATATCGGGGGTTCTCTGGATAGAATAAAGAAAGATGGGAGGTAGCCATTATTATGTCAACAGCAATCATGGGGTCGCTGGTGCTGCCGGAGCGGGTATTGCAGGGGACGATTTTTGTGGAGGAGGGCAGGATTGCGCGCATCGAGGAGGGCTTTGCAACCGGGCAGGCAGGCGAGGTGCTGGATTTTCGCGGCAAGTATCTGCTGCCGGGGTTGATGGAGGTCCACGGGCATATGCGCGAGCCGGGGCTGGAATATAAAGAGGATATCCCGCATGGCACGCGCGCTGGCCTGGCGGGCGGCTATACGACGATTCTGGACATGCCCAATACAAAACCGCCTACTACTACACCGGAACTCTTAGAGGCCCAGATTCAGCGCTACACGGGCCGCTCGTACTGTGATTTCGCTATCAATATGGGCGTGGCCCGCGATAGCATCGAGGAGTTGCGCAAGGTCGATCCAACGAAGATCACTGGCGTGAAAATCTTCGCTGCCGGGCACGGGACGGCTCTGACGACTATTCCGCATCTGAGCGAGCTGGCGCAAATCTTTGAGATCCTTGGCGAACGCGGGATCATGGCGATTGTCCACGCTGAAAATCAGGAGTTGATCGACTACTTCACCGGCCAGTATCGCGCGGCTGGCAAGCATTATCCCGCGGCCTGGACGGAGGCGCGCAATCTCTCGGTGATCCTGACTTCGGTGCTGGAGATGATCGCGCTGGCCCGCCACTTCGGCGTGAAGCTGCACCTGCTGCACCTCTCCACGCCCGAAGAGTTCGCCGCCGTGGAGTTTGGGCGCGGCATCGGCGTGGATGTCTCCGGCGAAACAACGACGGTTCACCTGGCTTTCAGCAGCGCCGACTACGAGCAGCATGGCAATATGCTTAACATTGCTCCAGCTCTGCGCTCGCCCGCGGATCAAGAGCAGCTCTGGCAGCTCCTGCGCGCTGGCAAGATCGATGCCGTTATTACCGACCACGCGCCGCACACGCTGGAAGAGAAGCGTAAAGAGAACGTCTGGGAGGTCTCTTCGGGGATGCCTGGACTGCAAGAGGCCGTGCCGGTGCTGGTCAGCAACTGGATCAAACGCTTTGGCCGCGAGACGCTCGAAGAAGGGCTGGTGCGCATCGCCCAGGTCACTTCGCAGAATATCGCGCGCATCTTCGGCTTTCCACACAAAGGCGGCCTGGTCGCTGGTAAGGACGCGGATATCGTTGTCATCGACACCGATCAGCCCTGGCAGGTCAGGCCAGCCGACCTCTTCACCAAAAACCAGTGGTCCATCTACGAAGGCCAGGAACTGCTCGGCAGGCCAGTCGCGACCTTCCTGCGCGGCCAGCTGGTCTATCGCGACGGCCAGATCCTCGGACAGCCACGAGGAGAACGGGTAACACGATGAGCACGACAGAAAAAACCATGACAACGCGCAATACACCCTTTTTCGATCCAGAGAAAAGCTACGCGGACAACTTCGCGCAAGGCCCATTCGGCGCTTTCACCGATGGAACAGTCTGCGCCCAGGCAGGCGAGCCGCGCTACACGGTTCTGGGCCAGCCTGTACATCTGCCCTTTGGCATCCCCGCTGGACCACTTTTGAACGGCAAATACATCAAGGCGGCGCTGGATAAAGGCTTTGACATTCCCATCTACAAAACCGTGCGCACGCGCAAATACGCCAGCGCGCCCTGGCCCAATGTGCTTGCGGTGCGCGTTCCCGGCGCGGACCTGACCTTCGAGCAGGCCGAGCAGGGGCTGGTAGCCAACCACTGTTACACCAAACCAATTGCGATCACCAATTCCTTCGGCGTCCCTTCGTTCGAGCCGGATTTCTGGCAGCCGGACATGGCCGAGGCCAGCCGTTACGCCCGTCCCGGCCAGTTCGTGATTGGTAGCTTCCAGGGCACCACCAACAGCCAGGGCGATGTCGCCGCCTACATCCAGGACTTCGTGCAGGCTGCTCGCCTGGTCCAGGAAACCGGCGTGAAGGTGCTTGAGGCCAACCTGAGCTGCCCCAACGAAGGCACCGGCCACCTGTTGTGTTACGACACACAACGCTCAAAAACCATCCTCAGCGCCATCAAAGATGCCATCGGCGACCTGCCTCTGTGTATCAAGATTGGCTATTTCAAGGACCAGCAAGAGCTTGCCCACTTTGTCCGCGAGGTCGGCGGCTTCGTCCAGGGCATCAGCGCCATCAACACCATCCCTGCCAGAATCATTGACGAACACGGCCAGCCCGCGCTCCCCGGTGCCGGACGCGAGCGCAGCGGCGTCTGCGGCCAGCCCATCAAATGGGCCGGCCTCGCCATGACCCGCCAGCTCGCCGCCCTGCGCCAGCAACTCGACCTCGCCTTCACCATCATCGGCGTCGGCGGCGTCACCACGCCCGCGGATTACCAGGAATACCTGGCAGCCGGAGCAGGTATTGTCATGAGCGCAACCGGCGCTATGTGGAATCCCGCGTTAGCCCAGGAAATAAAAAAGGGGAAATAGGGGAATAAGGCAGATGGGCAGTACAGTCCATCTGCCTTATTCCCCTATTTCCCCTTTTTCTATCCTACTTTGCGGCTGGAATAGTCCACGCGGCCTTCGCCTGGTTCGACGATGTCGCTGTTCAGCCCGAAGGAGATGATGCGCGTGGGCGTGATGCGCAAAATTTCTGGCGAGAAGGACTCTACAATGGCCTTTCCGCCTTCTGGCAGACCCTCGACGGTGCCGCGCAATTCGAGCATGCGCGGCTTCCAGGGCGGCTGCACGTCGTCTACTACAAAGGCCGCGCGCCCGTGGCGCACCGCGTCGCGATATTTCTTGGTGGGCACGATATTATGCCCGCCAATATCGATGGTGTCCCGCTCTGGATTGTAGCGAAAACTCACAGGTACCACGTGGGGATCGCCCTTCTCGTCCACGGTCGCCAATCTACCAAGGCGCTGGCTCTGCAAATACGCTATCTCCTGGGGAGTAAATTTGCTCATTGTTTCCTCTCTTTTCTGCAACTATGCGACTTCTTCTCCTTAACTTCCTTTAGTATAGCACTAAGTAAATGTAAGTGAACTGTCCTGATGGACAGTCTTCCTTTCATCACGTTTTTGGAGAAGAACGCGTGCCCTGGTGCGGATGATTTCTCCGCGCCGGCAGAGCCACTCGCTTTGTGTTAGAAAAAGAGATGATACGCGTAAAACTCCTGGTCGCGTTTCCAGCCAGCCGCTTCATAGGCGGATTGCGCGGTGTAGTTGTCGACGGCGGTGGTCAGTGAAAGCCCTCTGGCTCCCGTTTCCAGGGCAAACTGGCGGGCGCGTTCCAGCAGGGCGGTGCCCGCTCCCGTGCGGCGCGTGGTGGGCGAGACGAACAGGTCGTTTAAGATCCAGAGCCGCTTCATGGAAACAGAGGAGAACGAGGGATATAACTGTGTGAAGCCGCACGCCTGGCGCTGGCCCTGCTCGTCTGTACGCAAGGCCAGGAAGATAACCGAGGTGTTTTGCTCAAAGTGGGCCTGGAGGAAGCGCCTGGCTCCCTCCAGATCCGATGCCTGCTTGTAAAACTGGCGATACCCATCAAACAGCGGGACAATCAGTTCCAGATCGTCAATAGTCGCCTGGACAATATCCAGGGTGTTTTCCTGCGTTGCCATATCGGTCCTTTCCCCTTCTCTCCACGCGCGCCGCGAAGTTCGCGCTTGAGAGAAGCCGTTCACAATCATGTGCGGCCATCTTAGCCGGGAAAAATCCTCCAGGCAAGGTCCATTCACGCCCAGCAGGGGCAGGCCATTTCTCCGCTATCTCCAGTGGAGCGGGCGCTATTTGCTCTCCAACAAAAACACTGGATGGTTCAGCGCGGTACGCTCGAAGTCCGCCAGCGAGGATTTTTCGTTGACCTCAAAGAAGCGGCTGAAAGGGTTGCTGTCCTTGATCAGTCCCTGCAAAAAGAGGCCAGCCTCGGCGGGAGGAAGCTCGCGCGCGGTTACGGTCTCGGAACGGCGTCCACGCGTGAGAACGGCCTCGCCAGCCGCGCGCAGGTTGCGCACCCAGTCCACAATCCCATAGGGAGCCGCCAGATAGCGCCGCCCATTCTGCTCAACCACCGCGATAGGCGTGGTGCGCGGCTGCCCGCTTTTCCGCCCGCGCACTGTCAACAAGTGGATCAGGCCGATCTTGAAGCCCGCGCGTACCATAGATGCCGCTATGACATTTCCCAGACGCACAAAACGCGGGACCTGTGATGTCTTTGCCATATATTTTTTCTCCTTATTTCCTTTTTTGCCTATTTTTCCGCAAAAGCGGTGTGCTCAGGAACCGCCTGCAATTCCCTGAACCAGCTCCTGCACAAATTGCTCTCGCTCTCTGCCAAAAGGCGGATCGCCCATCAACTGATAGAGGTAGATGTACTGAAAACACGCGCCCAGCAGCAAAATTGCCAGTTCCCTGGACGCGATGGGCGATTGCAGCCGCCCCAGTTGCCTCTCTTCGTCAAGATAGGTCGCCAGCAGATTCTCAATGTTCTGCGGACCTCCGCTATGTAGCCCGGTTGTAACCTGGCGCATCTTCTGGCGATATTGCGCGAGCAGTTCTGTGTCAGCCAGAAAAGAGGCGCTCATGGGAATCAACTCCCCAAAGTACTCCATCCCGGCCAGCGCAATCGCCACCAGGTTGCTCTCAATATCCGCTGTACCCGGCAGGTGCGTCTCAAACGCCTGGAGAAAGGTCGGTAGGTAGCGCGCGATAATCGCGAAAAATACCTCCTCCTTGTGCTCAAAATGCCGGTACAGCGCGCCCTCCGAAAGCCCGACCTCTCGCGCAATCTCCTTGGTCGTCACCCGCGCCATGCCTTTCAGCCTGATCAGCCGCTCCGTAGCCTCCAGAATCTTCTGACGTGTCTCGCCCGCCATTCTACTTCCCCTTTCTATGTATGTGAGTACTTACTCACATAAGTATAAGCACAGAAAAGAGGATTGTCAAGGGTGGGCTGAACAGGTTATAGTAGATACACCAGAGGTACCGCATTAGAAACGCGGCTCAAGACCTTTCAGGGAGCACAAGGGCATGCTTATACTCCCGTAAAAGTAACGAGAAAGGATATTCCATGCGCGTCATCTTCTGTTCCGATTACTGGAATCCACGCGCGCCAGAACCGACTTACGAGGCCGAGGTCGCGGCTGCTCAAAGTGCGGGCCTGGAGTTTTCGCTGCTCAATTTTGAGGCTCTGGCAGAACAGCAAAACGCCCTGCGCGCTGTGCACAAAATTGAGCAGGCGGAGGAACAAGAGACGGCTCTGTACCGCGGCTGGATGCTTAAACCTGAGACTTACAAACGACTCTACGAGGCTCTGGCGGAAAAGGGGCTAATGCTGCTCAATACGCCCGCGGACTACAGGCATTGCCATTATCTACCGGAGTCGTATCCAATCATCGCGGGCCGGACTCCGCTGACGGTCTGGCTGCCTACAGGACCAGATGTTTCCATAGACGAGGTGATAACGACCCTGCATCCCTTTGGCGAAAAAGCGGTGATTGTCAAAGATTATGTCAAATCGCGAAAACACGAGTGGCTGGACGCCTGTTATATTCCTTCGGCGGCTGATCGAGAGGCGGTGGAGCGCGTGGTCAGGCGTTTCCTGCAACTCCAGGGCGAGGATTTGAATATGGGACTGGTCTTCCGCGAATTTGTCGAATTTGAGCCGCTGACCACCCATTCCAGAAGCGGTATGCCTCTGACCAGAGAATACCGCCTGTTTGTGCTGGATGGCAAGTTTATCCTGATCGCGCCCTACTGGGAAGAAGGCGAATATGGCCAATCAGGCGCTGACCAGCTTCCACTTGACCACCTGAGCGAAATCGCCCGCCAGGTCCACAGCCGCTTCTTTACGATGGATGTGGCCAGGCGTGTAAACGGCACCTGGAACATTGTCGAGCTGGGCGATGGCCAGGTGGCTGGCCTGCCCGCGCGAGCCGACATAACAGCGTTCTATCGAGCGCTCGCTGGCTCGCTGGCAGTTTCATGACCTGCTCATGATCAGCGCAACCCATCATTTTTTTCGATAGATGGGATGAAATGCCTTTCCTTGACGCTCTCCGCAAAATCGAAAAATCGTGCGTTAATTACGCCAATCTCAACGTTACTGTCTATATCACTACTGCGCCTGGGCGTGTGCTCGACAATGCGCAGAAAAACAGGAGACGTTATGATTTGTCCTCATTGTTCATCCGACAATATCGACTCTGCCAATTATTGTAATCGCTGTGGTTTCCAGTTGCGGCTTAACCTCTGTTCTGAATGTAGGAACAGCAATGATGAATCCGCCAAATTTTGCAACCACTGCGGTTTCGAGTTTGAGAACGAAGACGACGCAAACGCAGGCGACGCTGGAGGGGAACGAGCAGAAAATCAGCTGATCTCTGACCAGCCCGGCAAATCCCCCCAAAAAGCTATGAACGGGTACCTGATCGCAGGTATAGTTCTTCTGGCAATCATTCTATCAGCAGGTGTCCCAATCTTTATGGGTGTGCAAAGCTGGATGGAAACTCAAGCCCCTATAAAAGTGATGCAAACATACTGTAACGATCTGATCAATAACGACGCTCAGGGAGCCTATCAACAACTGACGCTTAAGATCCAACAACAGTTATCAGAGAGCGCCTTTGCTGCTGGAATCGAGACGGGATTATACCCCAAAGATGGTGGTCTGAAAAAATGTGACATACCAAAGCTCGTGGTAAATCAGCATAAGCGAGCGGTTGCTTTTCTCGACCTCACCAAAGGCAATGGGACGGTCGCACCGACGATTGTAGACCTGGTTCTGGAGAATGGCACATGGAAAATTGAGCATCCATATGGGCTGGGCACAGATTTGTCATAACCTGAATAACCTCTTCATTCAGGATAATCTCTTAAAGCAGCCTGGCGGCCAGCGCGCTCCTGAAAACCTATCGCAACAACCCATTGCCCTCAATCGCGGAGGCGGCACAATTTACATTTGAGGCGTGAGGGTGCTATTTGCGTGCTACTGCCAGCAAGTGAGCGCTGGCGCCCAGGAGCGTTGGTTCCTGTTCGATGATGCGCAGAAAGGTCAGGATGGTTTCCTGCCACGGCTCTGAGCAGGACGCCAGGGCGTCGCGCATGAGCCAGAGCGGGCCTTCGACGGCGAAGGTGGCGCTATGTTGCAGACCAGATTCGCTGATCTCTGCGCGCAGTTCGTCGGGATGGTGGAA
>DASVMX010000321.1:0-5230 GCA_036384215.1 Ktedonobacteraceae bacterium
GCATTTTACTCTGTTCAGCTTTCCCAGGGAGCTTGCCTCCCTCCTCTATTTTCGCTGTAGTCCTTCGTCGAGCAGGCTGACGAGGTATTGGAGCTTCTTGATGCTGTGTTCCGCGTTGCGCTTGTTGCGCTCGTAGCCATCGGGGGCGAGTTGCTGGAACCAGACGTGAATGTCTTCTTCAGAAACGTCGTACCATTTGGCGTCGGCCTGGAGGCGCAGGTAGACGCGCATGGGCGGGTCTTGCTGTTTGCGAGCGGGGGTCTTGACCGCGCCCTGGGGCTGCTCGCTGGCGTTTTCAAGCTCGTCGGCGGCCAGCGCCTCGGCCAGTTCCGCGGCGGGATGCAGTTCGTTGTAGAGCGTTTCCACGTCTGCGGCGCGATAAAAGACATCTTTGCCTACGCCACGATGGGCTTTGATGCGCCCGTCGCGCGTCCATTGTTCGAGGGTCAGGCGATCAACGCCCAGGCGGCGAGCGGTGTCGCTGGCGTCCATGAAGGCGAAGCGCGCGCCTCCTGGACCTGGTTTTCCACCCATCATCATCGTTTTTGTCCTTATTGCAAAATCACTTGACCTTTTCGGCTTTTCCATGTATCCCCTCCAGGGTGCGGGCTATCTGGTCGAGATGCGCGTCGATCCGCTTGAGGATACTGAAATTATGGGCGTAAAAAGAGGCCAGCCGCGGCGCGCTATTGGTGCGCGTGGGCCTGCCTCTGCTGTAGCGTGATACTAAAGCCATCGGGATCGTGCAGGACAGCGAAGGTCTGGCCCGAGGGCTGGGTCTGGGGCGCGAGTGAGAAGTTTACTCCTTCGGCCTGGAGGGTTGCATACGCGCCCTGGAGATCATCGAGGGCGAAGACCAGCGAGGCCTGGCCCGCGGCTGGTTCGGCTTTGCCAGCCCCGCCGCCCATGTGGCGGTGCAGGGCCAGGGTGGTGCCACCGTTGTTAAACTCGCTCCAGCCGGGGCTGGAAAACTTGAGCGGCAGACCCAGCGTGTCGCGGTAGAAGGCGACGGAGCGCTGCATGTCGCTGACATAGATCACAAAACGATCAGGCGTCTGTAGCTGTATTGGCATCAGAATTCTCTTCTAGTTCTTCCTGGCGTACTTTATAAAACAGTAAGAGGGAACTGCCATAGCGCCGTTCGTCGGTCTGGACCAGCCTCGTGAGCGGGACCGCGACGACGCCCGTGCGTTCTTTGGGGTGGACCTGAACGATGACCAGCCCGTTGTTCGCCACGAGGGGCGAGCTATCCAGCATCCCCAGCGCTTTCGCCGCCATCTCTTGATATTGCGGGGGCGCTACATAAATCATATCATACGCTCGCGCGGGCACGCCTGCCATTTTCTCGGCGGGCGCCGCGTGGTTTTGCAGAAATTTGAACGAATCCATGTGCAGGACTTCCGCGTGTTCGCTCAGGCCGGTGATGCCCAGGTTTTCGCGAATGAGCTTGACAACTGGCATGCTCATCTCGATAAAGGTCGCACTGGCCGCGCCGCGACTGAGAGCCTCGATACCTACTCCGCCTGTCCCGGCGAAGAGGTCCAGGAAGCGGGCGTCTTCAATCCGCCAGGAGAGGATATCGAAGAGAGCCGTTTTGACGCGATCAATGATGGGTCGCGTGCCGGGTGTCTTCGGTCCCTTTAATTTACGTCCCTTGGCGGCTCCAGTGACTACGCGCATACTTATTCTACCTCCTCGTCGTCAACCAGCGTCAACAGATTTTCGACCTCGTCAAGAAAGTAATCTTCTTTGGCCCAGGAAATCAGGGCTTCAACTTGCTGGCCTTTCAGGCGCTTTTTGCTGGTCTGGTTCCAGATCATTTTGATGAGTTGCCGCAATTGCTCTTCCGCAAGCTGCTCGCCTATGACGTTGTTCAGGACAGTCAGCCGTTCGGGGCTGACCACTTTATCACCGCGAATAGTTTTCAGTTCCTCCAGTTTGCTTTCCGCGGCCTGGAGGTGGGGGCTGCTCGTGGTGGTATTGCCGGGTAGTTCGTATTCTTCTTCCTCTTCTTCCTCAAAGGCATAAGAGCGTGGGGAGAGGTCGCGCACCACGCCCATCTGGATGGGGAGTGGCGCTTTGGGGGAACCAGCGAACTCCGGGCGCGACTCGCGCTCGCGCTCAGGCGCGGCTGACTCAGGAGGTTTCGCGTATGCGCGCTGGCCAGCGGGCGCGGACTGAGGCGCGCGCGGCATTGCCTGGGTTTCATGCTGGAGGGCAGCGGCTGACTGGGCGCGCGGGACCGGAGTTGTGTTAGGAGCAGGCGCGCTGGCCGGCGGGCGCGCATCTGGCGCGGGCGACATGCCGCGGCTGGCCTGGCGCGGAGCCTCTACAACTGGCGGCGGTGTCGTTCTGGAGCGAGCCGAAGCTGAACCGTGGTCCTGTCCGGCGTTCGGTTCTTTAATAGTGCGCAATTTGAAAAGCGCCTCGCGTAAATTCAAGCCGCTCAACTCGCGAACTTCGAGCAGTTCCATTGCATCCTGGGCAGACATATTCCAGCGTTTTTTAATGAAATCAATAAAGTAGGGCAGGCTGATTGTGCGCTCTCCGCCGGGGGTAGGAGCTGCGGGCATGCTTTCACTGATTGGCAGGGGCGCGGTCGGTTGGGACGCGGGTGGGACCGGGCGCGTGGGCGGAGCAGGCGCCGGCGTCTCGCTGCCCCTGTTCGCTGTCGCAGCCGGGCGTGCTGGAATCTGCGGCTGGGCCTCGCTCAGCGGACGCGATCCGCGCGTGATCTGACGCGCCAGTTGTTCTACACTCGATTCCAGTTCGCGAATAACCTGCTCGCGTTTCTCCGGGCTGCTACCCACGCTTAGTGCCGCCTCGGCGTCAATCGTATGCGCATGACCGCCGCTTTGAAACTGCCTGCTATAGCGCAGGCGGATAGAAGGCGTATCCCCGGTTTCTGTGATCTTATCCCTGTTTATCTCCATGCCATTGTCCCTTCGTACTTGCTTCTCTCTGTCTGAATGGATGGCCCCGTTCTCTTTATCCTACACAATCTCGCCGTTTTTTGCAACTTTTTAACGTACAAATGTACTAGCATTTCATGAAATGTCCCACCTTGGAGAAAATGAGAATGGTTGCGACTAAAAAATCAGAATAATACATACTTTTCTCCGTCGTGTTATTCTCGCTGGTTGCTTCGTTCTAGATAAAGGGGATGATACCACAGATGTATCATGAAGAGGGGAAGATTCATTATTCGCGCAGGACTGGCCTGAGGGCTTTCAGATCTGCCGTATCGTCGAGGGAATTTGTATGTCTATTTTATCAACTCGAAGACATAATACGCCGGGCAAGTCTCAGGTTCAGGTTGAGTCTGGAAGAAGTCAGAGCACGTCCTGGCCTGTTCTCGCGCATTGGGGGCTGGTGTTGCTGGTACTGATTGCGGCTGTTTGTATGCGCCTGTATCACCTGGACTTGCCTTTTGACCGCGATAGCTATGACGAAGGGGTGTACTGGCAGTCCTTGCGCGCGATGTTAAACGGAGGGCACCTCTACACAAGTATTTTCTATTCTCAGCCGCCGCTGTTTTTGCTATCGACCTATCCAGGTTTCGCGCTTTTTGGCGCTTCGCTCTGGTCGGCGCGTTTCGGCATTGCGTTGCTTTCGTTGTTGGGATTTGCAGGGGCGTATCTGCTAGGGAGAACGTTGTCCGGGCGCCTGGGGGGACTGGTCGCGCTGCTGCTGTTGCTGGTTGATCCTCTCTACCTGATGCAATCGCAGACTATTCAGGCTGAGGCCTCTTCCGTGGCTTTTACTTTTCTGGCGCTCGCGTTCGCCTTTCTCGGGTGGAAACAGCCCGATAGCTGGCGCGGAATGTGCTGGGCTGCGCTCTGTGGACTGACCTTCGCGCTGAGTCTGTTGTGCAAGCTGTTATGTGTCTCGACGATTGTGCCGATTGGGTGTTTGATGCTGGCGCGAGTCTGGCAGATCGCGAATGGCAAGGAAGGGACAAGCAGGCGGAGCTGGTTGCCGCTGCTGGTTGGGTGCGCCGTGGCGCTTCTGGCTATAGCCGCGGGGGTGTTGCCCTACGCCGCTTCGTTTCAGAACTTCTGGTCTGAGGTCTGGACCTTTCATAGTGTGGCCTCGCGGGTCGCGGCTTTGCCGAGGAGCGAGAACCTCGCGAAAATCGTTACAGGTTTGATCTCGTTTACTACCCTGGCCGCGCTTTACGGTCTGGTGGTGGCGTTCCTGCGGCGTGACTGGCGTGTGTTACCGGCTGTAGCCTGGTTGCTGGTGACGCTTCTGGCTCTGTTCTATCAGCAGCCTCTTTTTGTTCATCACCTGATCGCGCTTGAGCCGCCATTGATTACTCTGGCATTGCTCTGTCTGCCCGGCCTGGCAACTTCTAAAGGCGGGCAGAAGAAATCTTTGACGCGGAGTGATGAACCGGGAAGCGCGCCTGCGCCTGCCAACCCGGTCCAGCAGGTGCCAGCCATGAAAACGCTGGTGAGCCGCTGGAGAACTGATAAGCTGGCGCTGTTGATCTCTATCGGAGCCCTGCTTTTGCTCCTGGCCGCCGGTGTGGGTGGTTTCTGGCAGGATATTATGTATTACCAGGGTGCGGATGCTTACGTTGCCGGTCCAATTATCCAGCAAACTTTGCGTGTGGCCAGCGACCTGCACCAGGCCATCAGGCCTGACCAGCAGGTTGTTACTGACGCCCAGTTTATCGCGGCCCTGGCCGACCGTAACACACCGCCTTCCCTGGTAGATACCTCCAGCGTGCGTGTCATGACTGGTTACGTTACCCTGGCCCAACTGGAACAGGAGAGCATGAATCCACGCGTGCACGCGGTTCTTTTTTACACCAGCCGTTTCTATTATCTGCATCAGCTCGCTGGCTTTCATACCTGGGTCGCCGCGCACTTTCACCTGCTCTACCGCTATAGCCCGACACAGGAACTCTGGGTGCGCTAGGAGATGGATTCCACGCCGGATGCGCTAATCCGCATGTGAATCTTGGAGGAAAAAACCATGAAACGCAAAAAAACATTCAGCACAATGGAGATTGTGCTCCTCTCTTTTCTCGTTGGCTACCTGATTGTCTCTTTCTTACAGGCTCGCAAAGCGGAACAGGAAGAACATGGGTCATCCCGAAAATGGGTGAAATGAAGAGGTTATCTAAGATAACCTCTTCATTTCACCCATTTTCGGGATGACTTCTCTGGCAAAAAAGAAAGCTCAGGCGAAAGCGAGAGGCGAAAAGCGTCCCAGCGTGCTC
>DASVMX010000322.1:0-2947 GCA_036384215.1 Ktedonobacteraceae bacterium
CGCGAGCCGGTGATCCTCCACGGTGGCGTCGAGTGGCAATCCATGAGCATGTCGCCGATGGAACTGGACTTCCTGGGCAGCGATACCAAAACGGACAAAGATATCGCCGGGATCTTCTTCAATTTTCCGGTGTATCTCCTGGGTCTGGACGATGCGACCTTCGCCAACCAGGCGGAAGCGAAGCACTATCTCTACACAGATATCATCTTCCCGCTCTGGGATATGTTTGTCGACGATCTCAACTCGTGGCTCACGCCCCGCTACGGCGGGTACCTGGACTATGACCGCGAGGATGTCGAGACGATCCAGGAGCGCATCCAGGCCGCCAAGGCGCAGGCCTCTGATCGCGCTCAAGCGGAATTCACTGGCGGAACAGCAACCTTCGCTGAGGCGCGCGAGATCCAGGGCAAGGCCACGTTGCCCGTGAAAGACTTCATGCTCATCCAGGGCATCCCGGTGCACGTCCAGGACCTGGACGACTACATTGCCGCGCTCTCTGGCAAGACTATCAATCCGCCTCCACCGCCGCCGCTGATGCTGCCGCATCCCGCTCCAGCGCCAGCAACAACGGTCACTGAACTGCCTCCTGGCAAGGACGACGCGAGCGACACAAGCCCGGATGACGCCAATGATGCAAAGCCGTTGCCCGATGATAAAGCGCTCCCGCTGCAACGTCTCTCGCCGCTGGCGCTGCCACGCTACATCACGCGCACCAAAGTGCTGGACCTTCGGACGGCTGCGCAGAAACAGGCCTATCTCAAAACCGTGGAGGATCGGCGCGCAAAATGGGAGACCGAGGCCACGACCAGACTGCAAGACTACTTTGCCGGTGAGCAAAAGACGGTGCTGGCCGCGCTGGAGCGCACCAGTGACGCCCAGGGCGCTGCAGGTGTCGCGGAACACGCGCTGACCGTCGCTGGCCAGGCTGGCACGCTCAAGCATCTGCTGGTCAAGCTCTACCAGGATGTCGGGACCGACGCGGGTAACCAGGTGCTTGGAGAACTCAAGGGGCAGCGCGGAGCGCCAGCGCGCAAGGACACAGCAGATACGACGCAGCAGTATCTCAATCTCTTTGGCCCAAATGTGCTGATCTATCTCCTTCAGCTCTCCAGCCTGAAGGTGACACAGATCACGGAGACGACGCGGGCAGAGATCCAATCAGCACTCGCCGACGGTGTTGCGGCGGGGGAATCGATGCCGGAGTTGGCAAAGCGCATAGAGAATCTCTACCTGGTCGAGATCATCCCGAACAGAAGCATGCGAATCGCCCAGACAGAAGTGGTAGCCGCGGATAACTATGGTAGTCAGGAGGCCGCGAAACAGTCCGGGCTGCCGCTCCGAAAAGTGTTTCTGGCCACCAACGATAGCCACACCAGGCCTACACACGCGGCAGCCAATGGGCAGAAAGTGGGCATCGATGAGGCATTTGATGTCGGTGGCGCAAAGATGATGTATGCCGGCGACGCATCGATGGGCGCGCCGGCCAAGGAAATAGTTGGCTGCCGTTGCACGCAATTTTATGAACGCATTGAGGCAGGATCTGAGGAGGAACCAGCGAAAACGTTGCCACCCGCGCAGCTCCCAGAGCGCGCGGTGAGCAGAGAGCGATATCGCGAATTGTTGAGGGTAAGGTCATGAAAGAGCAAGTAGAAGAGTATCTCGCTAACTTGCTGAGCGCTCGCTTCAAGGGCGAGAAACTGAGTGAAATGGGCTATGAATATGCAGTGGCACTGCAAGTGGAATCCGAGGATCAAACGGTTATAGCACCTATGATGGCCAGAGCCGCTCAGCTCGTAAAGGATGCTCTGCCTGGAGCTTATCGGATATATGAATTACGCAATAGGATGCGGTGATTTATGACTTGTAGTGTTGGGGTTATTGAAAACGGTGTTGTGCATATCGGTGGTGATACTGCCGGCGTTTCTGGCTGGCATTTAACCTTGCGCAAAGACAAGAAAGTCTTTCGCAATGGCCCCTTTCTTATCGGGGGAACATCATCGTTCAGAATGCTGCAATTGCTGCATCATGCCTTTGTCCCGCCAGCGTATGACCCGGCAGTGGATCTCGAAAAATATCTGGCCACGACCTTTATTGATGCGATCCGACAATGCTTTAAGGATGGAGGATACGCACAGAAAAGCAGTGAGCAAGAGACAGGTGGCGTGTTTCTGGTTGGGTTTGAAAAACGCCTATTTGTCATCGATAGCGACTATCAGGTCGGCGAAACGCTTGACGGATATGCGGCAGTGGGATGTGGCGCGGACGTGGCGCTTGGGGTTCTGTATGCGACGCCTGATATGCAGGCAGCCAGGCGGGTAGAGTTGGCACTCAAGGCCGCTGAGGCTCACAACAATGGGGTGCGAGGTCCATTTTACGTAGAGGCACTTTCAGACGAAGGTGGGGCAAAGCCATGACCAGAATCGCGAAAATTGAGCGGAAAACCGAATACTTTCCCATTGTGGGCGAGGTGAAGGCCACCAACGATGCCCAGGGCATTGTTGAGGGCTATCTGAACTATGTCGGCAATATCGACTTTGGCGACGATCGCACGCTGGCCGGCGCCTTCAAGCGCACGCTCACCGATAGCTATGCCCGCAAGAGCGCGCAAGACCTCGACTTTCTCTGGCCCTATCTCTGGAATCATGACTACAACATTCTCCCGCCTGGCGGCATCTTTGACGCCGATGAGACCAAAAAGGGGCTCTACACGAAGACGCAGTTCAACCTGGACATCCAGCTCGGGAGAGAATTGTATTCCTCCTTCAAGATGGGCACCATGAAGAAACAGAGCATGGGCTATAAGGCGATTCGCTTTGAATACGTCAAAGACGAGGGCCGCCTGATCCGCAATCTGATCGAGGTCGCCGTTGTTGAAGGATCTGCTGTGGTCTTTCCGATGAATGATCTGGCAGCAGTCGATGTCGTAAAAAACACTACCGGAAAGAGG
>DASVMX010000323.1:0-6327 GCA_036384215.1 Ktedonobacteraceae bacterium
TATCTATGGATTGTTTAGCCCAAAATTTGCGTCAGCGCGGACTTGACCTGGCTGGAGGGAATGGCGAAGCCAATGCCGTTGGCGGGAGTATTGGTTTCGCTGTTCACCGCTGAGAGCGTGGGAATGCCAACGACTTCGCCCTGCAAATTGATCAGCGCGCCGCCGCTATTGCCGGGATTGATCGGCGTCGAAATCTGAATCAGGCCGGTCAGGCGCACGGAACGGGTCTCCTGCGCGTTGCGGTTGAGAGCGCTGACCACGCCCGAGGTCGCGGTTCCGCTATAGCCCAGCGGATTGCCAATGGCCAGCACTTCCTGGCCAATGGTCAGTTTCGAGGAGTCGCCGAGCGTGGCCACCTGCATTCCACTGTAGGGCTGGATGTGCAACACGGCCAGATCATTGGCGGCGTCGGTCCCAACCAACTGCGCGGCAACGGCGCGCCCGTCGCTGAGCACAACCTGGAGCGAACTGGTTCCTTCTACCACGTGATAATTGGTGATGATATCGCCATTCTTATCGATAATCACGCCAGAACCAAGCGCCGTGCCCTGAGAAACCTGGCCGATCACCTCAACCACCGCGGGCGTGACCTTCGCAATCGCGGCCTCGCGCGCGATCTGGCTGTCCAGGGCGGTAGAAACGGTCTTCGACGGCGACGTGCTACTCGCCACGTTTGGGTTTGTAGCAATGCTAGAGCGGGCAAAGGTCCAGCCAGAAAAGATTCCAACGCCAAAGACCACCGCTAGCAGACAGGTCAACGCGAAAATCGCCGCGCTCCTCCCCTTTGAGCGCGCGGGCTTCGCTGGTGCGCTGGCCTGTGTCTGTGGCGCAGCCGTCTGCGCGGCTGGAGTCACCGGCACAGGTCCGAACATGGGTACGCCCGCGCCCGGCGTAGAGGGCACGTGCGCTACTGGCTGCGAATACCCAGGCTGCGCGTACTGAACAGTATACGGATAGCCCGGCTGCGCGACATATGGATAGCCAGCTTGAGGCACATTTGGAGCAGCGCCCGGCTGCGGCATGTTTTGCACAGAGCTCAACCGTGGCACGCTGGCTAACTGCGCCTGTGAATCGGGACCGGGAGCCTGAGATGGCTGTTGAGATGGATTATTTGGATCATTGGTTTGCATAAATGTTATACTTCCCTGCCTGTCTACCTGTTGCTCTGCCCGGCCTGCTTCTCCAAAGCTCATACCGCACACCAGGACAGTTCCAGGAGATTGAAAGGCACCTCTATCAAATCATCGAACAATAACGCGCTCTTGTTTTTCAATAGCCCTATACAGAAGATACGCCAGAAATTTCAAAAAAGCTGCAAGCAAACTTCAAATCTTTGTAAGAAATCACAGGAGGCAAGCTCTCACTTATGTCACAAGTGGGAGCTTGCCTCCTGTCTGGTTTTAAAGGGAGCGTTCGACAACGCCGAGTCCGGGGGCTTCGGGCAGGATGAGTTTTCCTTGCTCCACTTTGACCCCCATGTAGGGATCGTTATCTACGAGCAGATGCCCGTCCAGGTCGGCGTAGTCGATCAACGGGGTGAGGTGCGCGGCGGCAGTGATGGCCAGCGAGCTTTCGATCATACAGCCGATCATAATTTTGAGATGGTGCGCGCGCGCCACGTGAATCATCTTGAGTGCATGGCTAATACCGCCACACTTCATTAGCTTGATATTAACACCGTCCGTACATTCGGCGATCTGCGGAATATCCTCGACGGTGATGCTGCTTTCATCGGTGATAATCGGCAGCGGCGTGTGTTCGCGTACATATTTCAGGCCCGCCAGGTCACGCGGATTGACCGGCTGTTCCACGAACTCGATATCGAACTCGGCCAGCCTGTTAATCTCGCGAACAGCCTCTTTTGGTGTCCAGGCGGTATTGGCATCGACGCGAATCACCGCTTTGGAAACCTCGCGAATGGCCTTGAGATTGGCTACGTCGTTGGGCGTACCAACTTTGATCTTCAGAATAGGGTAATCGCGGGCGGCCAGCGCCTTTTGCGCCATGATCTCTGGCGTATCGATGCCAATGGTAAAAGAGGTCAACGGCGCGCGCGCGGCGCTCAGGCCCAGCAGCTTATACACCGGCACATTCAGTCGCTTGCCCACCAGGTCATAGAGCGCCATATCCACCGCGGCCTTCGCGGACGGGTTGAGGCGCAGCGTATGATCGAGGTGCGCCAGTGTCTCCTCGATTGCAAAGGGATCATTCCCCAGTTCATCGGCCAGCGTCTCCAGCGCCGCCAGCACGGTAGCGCGGTTTTCCCCATAGTGATCCGATGGAGCCGCCTCACCCAGGCCCGTCAGCCCCTCGTGCGTAATCCGCGCCAGCACATTGGCCGCGGTATACTGCACATGGCGCGAAATACGAAAAGGCGTGGTGAGTTTCAGGTCAAATGCTTGTACGTCGAGTTTCATCAGTGTTCGCCTTCTTAAGGATGATACATTTCATTTCATAAGGAACCTGGTTAGATGGCCTCAAACAGGATATCGAGCGCGCCTCCCCAGAGGATGGTGCGCCCTAGCTCTTTGAGCTGTTCCTGACCGGAGGTGATGGTCAGGAAGTGGTTGCCCGCGAGCTGGCCGACTTTACTGGCGAAGCTGGCCGAGCCATAGGGGAAGAGAATTTCTGTCTCGCTCAGGCCGCCGGGATAGAAGAGGAGCTGGCCCGCGCCGGGATAACAGGTGTGATTTTCAAAATCGACGCCCAGCTTAAAATCTCCCAGCGGTATCCAGGTGGCCTCTCCACTCCAGCGAGCATGGATTAGCTTGCTCTTAAAAGGCAGTAGCTTCCGAAAAGCCGCGCAGGTGAGAGGCGCATCCTCTTCCTCCAGGCGGGCGGTAAAAGTAAATAGTGTTCCCACAGCGATCCGCAATTCGCTCATGTTCTCTCTTTTCTCCTGTATAAATATTGGGATGTGATTGCCAAAAAACCATCTCTGGCTCTGAAAAGAGTGTACCACCTTGCCGATCCTGGTTGTCAAAGTTCATGCCCCGGTAGGATAGCCACAGTGGAGAAGAGGGAGATGACAAAGCAAGCGTCATATCGCTGATGCGACAATATGACGCTTGCTTTGTCTTTTTGGGAAAGATCAGCCAGTCAGACCCCAACGGGCGCGGGTAGCGCGTTCGAGGGGGCCGAAGATGAGGGAGTCGATGACAACACCGATGACAATGATCAAAAGCATGACCGAGACAACCTGCGCGGAGTCGAGCAGATCGCGCCCGGTCTCCAGAAGGTTGCCCAGGCTGACGGTGTTGTAGAGCAGTTCGCCAGCCATGAGCGAGCGCCAGGCAAAGGACCAGCCCTGTTTGAGACCACTAACAATGGTGGGGAAGGCCGCCGGGAAGATGACATCTCTATAGAGCGCGAAACCGTGTGTGCCCAGGTTGCGCGCGGCTTTGAGGTAGACCGGCGGCATGTTGCGCACGCCCGCGTCAACGCCCAGCGTGATCGAGAAGAGCGCGCCCATGACCACGACAAAGATGATTGCCTGGTCGTTCAGGCCGAACCAGAGCACGGCCAGCGGCAGCCAGCAGATGCTGGGTAAGCCTTGTAAGCCGAGCACCAGCGAGCCAACGGTCTCTTTGAGCAGATTAAAACGTCCAATCAACAGACCCAGAATCAGGCCGAGCACCAGCGAAATTGCGTAGCCTATGGCCAGGCGCTGGAGGCTGGCCAGGATTGATTGCAGGTAAAAATTGCCCTGGAAGCCCGTCACCATGGAATTCGTGACCTCCAGGGGACTGGGCAGAATAAAGTCCTGCCAGAGTCCGCTGTTAAACACCAATTGCCAGACTACAATGAGCAGCATATAGAAAAGGACGCGCACAATCCACTTGCCCCACGCGGTTTTACTCCAGCGCCGCACCCTCTCAAAGACGGGCGTCGCGCTTGCAGGCGCTTCCGGGATCTCCTTAATCGCTTCAGCCATTGCTCTCCTCTTTTTCCCCCTCGTCAATTGCTACGCGCAGGACAGCCATAATCTCCGCCGTTTTATCGGCGACATGATGATCTTCCAGCGAACGCGGGCGCGGCAAATCGATGCGGAACTCGCTGACCACGCGTCCGGGGCGCGGCGCGAAAACCAGCACGCGGTCGCCCAGAGCCACAGCCTCGCGCACATTATGAGTCACAAACACGATAGTCTTGCCGGTCTCTTCCCAGATCGTCTCCAGCTCGGCGTGCAGGCGATCGCGCGTAAACGCGTCGAGCGCGCCAAAGGGCTCGTCCATCAATAATACCGCCGGATCAAGAGCCAGGGCGCGCGCGATGGCCACGCGCTGTCGCATACCACCCGAGAGCTGGTGCACATAGCTGCGCTCAAAACCGCGCAGATGCACCATGTCGATAAAACGCTGCGCGATCTCCGCGCGCTTTTTTCCATGCACACCCGCCTGGCGCAGGCCGAATTCCACGTTCTGCCGCACATCCAGCCAGGGAAAGAGCGCGGCCTCCTGGAAAAGCAGCACGCGGTCGGTGCCTGTGCCCTGAATCTTCTCTCCATTCGCGAAAACACTGCCGCTGCTGGGAGTCTCCAGGCCCGCGACAATACTGAGCAGCGTCGATTTACCGCAGCCGCTGGGTCCGAGCAAGCAGACAAATTCGCCCGCTTTGATCTCGACATCCACAGGCTTGAGCGCATCGACCAGCCCGGCGCGCCCGCTAAAGGTCTTACTGATGCCTGCGATTTTCAACGGTATCCCGGCCTTCAGGCTTTCCCGTTGTTCAACCTGCTCGACTCTGGTCACGCCGCTCAGAATTGACGCTAAGAACATATGTTTATCCTTTCTGCTTTCTCGTCCCAAGCTGCTTTCTTGCTTCTGTTAACCCTCAAAATTCTAAGATGTCGCTACAGCGGCCAGACCTTTCGAGGACAGCACTGCATTGAGTGGTCCAAGGTTGTAGAAGTTCGCCAGGTCCGGTTTGCTTTTCACAAAACCGAGCGAGTACGAACGTTCGGCCTGCTGGCTGATCGTGCTGGCCAGAGGATCATACGTCACCTGGAGATCCTGGAAGGCTACCGGCAGCTCGTCGGCCTTTGTTGGAGAGCCGGTAATCTTCTGAATCTGCTGATTGGCGATCTGTTCTGCCTCTGTGGCATTGGATTTGATATACTGAACAGTTTCGACCTCGGCCTGGAGAAAGTTCTTGACAATATCAGGGTGTGCGTTATAGAACGCCTGGCGCACAACCACGATGGTGGTCGCGAACTGGCCGCCGGGCCAGAGTGTGTTCTCGTTCAAGAAGACCCTGCCCTTGCCCTCAACTACCAGGCGCGTCGCCCACGGCTCTGGCACCCAGGCTCCATCGATTTTGCCTGTTTTAAAGAGCGTGAGAATGCTGGCGTTGTCGGTCGAGATAATCTGGACACTGCCGCCGTTGTCAGAGCTCTTCAAATTATTCTGCGAGAGATAATAGCGCAGCGCCACGTCCTGCGTGCCGCCTTTTTGCGGATCAGCGATCTTCTTGCCCGCCAGGTCCGCCGCGCTGTTGATCTTCGCGTTAGCCTGGACCACAAATTCCACGCCCGCGCTGGCCGCGCCCGCGATGACCTTCAGGGCAGTGTTATGGCTCGATGTATAACCGTTGATCGCCGGGCTTGGTCCCACAAAAGCAATATCTATCGAACCTGCGACCAGTGCCTGAATCTCGGCTGGACCGGCGTTAAACGTCTTGGTTTGCAGACTGACACCAGATCCCAGGTCTTTTTTATACGTGCCATTTCCCACACCCACCAGCGCAACCGCGTGCGTCAGATTCGGAAAATATCCCAGGTTTACTGTGAAAGGATTGCCGCTTGTACCATTGCCGCTCGACGAATTTGCGCCGCCGCACCCGGCCAGGATGAGGAGAAATACAATGCTGAAGAGTGCGAGACGCAATCCGCGCGCGTGGACCTTGTTCATAAAAATATAGCTCCTTCTGTGCCCGTAAGCACCGCACAACTAACAGAAACGGGAAGTAGCCTTGCCTGACAACGCAAGTTGTGCCGGGAGCATCCTCGTCGATCTCGCCCGCGCTTCACTAAACCTGGAAGAACATTCATCCTGTCCTCCTGACATAGGTTCCTCATTCTCGCCCTGACTCATCAGAGCAGAACAGGAGGGTCAGCTTCCCAGATTAGTATCTGTAGTTACTTTTACCTAACAGGAGTATAGAGAAACATAATGATCCGAGTCAAGGCTAAATAGCAAGTCATACCGAATAAGAATAGAATTAATCAAAGCCAGGAATAAAATTCATAATTACTATTGTGTGAGAGCTCGGCGCCTGCGGCACCTCGCCAGGGGTTTGGAAGAAGATTGCTGGCACGGGCGCAGCCCG
>DASVMX010000324.1:0-13210 GCA_036384215.1 Ktedonobacteraceae bacterium
TTCCCACCTGATACTGAGGCAATTTGGGCGGAATCGCCAAAATTGCCTCTGCTGCCTCTTCCCTCAGTATCAGGTGGGAACTTCTTTCCAGAGAAAAGCATCTTTTCATTGGAAAGAAGTCATGATATCGTATCTAAAGGCATCATTCCCTCGTCTTAAATAATAAACATAGGTGTCGTTGTGACGCTGAGCAGGGGTAAACAGGTATGCAACCAGAGGATCTCCTCGGGCAAACGCTTGGGCATTATACGATAAAACGGCAGATTGGCTATGGCGGTATGGCTACGGTCTTCCTGGCCGATGATATTCATTTGGGCCGCGAGGTGGCGCTCAAGGTTTTCTGGCCGAGGCCCGGCGAAACTCAGGATTTCCTGCGGCGCTTTATCCGCGAGGCGCGCGTGCTGGCTCAGCTCGACCATCCCCATATTTTGCCGGTCTACGATTACGGCGAAGAAGGAGAGCTTGCTTTCCTGGTCGCACCCTACATGGCGGGCGGCTCTCTCAAAGAACTGCTGCAGAAACGCAAGGCGCTGCCGCCATCGGAGGCGATTCAGCTCATTAGCCAGGTACTACCAGCGCTGCAATATGCCCATGACCGCAATCTGATTCACCGCGATATTAAACCGGGCAATCTGCTTTTCAAAAGTGATGGCAACCTGCTGATAGCTGATTTTGGCCTGGTCAAGGTGCTGGAAGGCGATGACCGGGAAGGCGTTCCACTGCAAACGATCAGTGAGACCGGACAGTTACTGGCAGGCACCCCTGAATACATGTCGCCAGAGCAAATCGATGGGCACGCGCTCCCCGCCAGCGATCTCTATTCGCTGGGGATTGTCCTCTACGAAATGGTCACGGGCACGCGGCCCTTTTCCTCCCCGAATCTGCTTAGCGTCCTGATGAAGCACGCCAACGAGGTTCCGCGTTCGCCGCGCGAGCTAAATCCCTATGTCTCGCCACAATTAGAGGCAGCGATTATGAAAGCGCTGGAAAAAGATCCTGCCAGACGCTTCGCGCGCCCGGCTGACTTCTTCCAGGCGCTCCAACAAACCAGCAATCCGCTCAGCCAGCCAGGCCTGGCGGGATCTTCGCTGCTGGGAAACGCGCCCAACATTGCCCAGGCGCGCCCCGGCCAGCAGACCAGCGGCCAATATGGCCCGACCGTCTCAACTGGCTGGGGCCAGGATGCTGACCCGACCGCTCAGAGCCAGTTTGGGAGAAGCGCCAGTACACCGAACGCGCCTGTTATAGCTAACAAGCAGTTCCCACCAGGGTTTAACCCCGGCGCGACCAGCGCGCCAACGGTCGCAAATAGCCAGCCGGGCATAGCCAATCCCTGGCCCCCGGCGCAGCCGCCAGCCCAGGTGCAGCGACCAGCCAGCCAACCAGGCATAGCGCAGGGTGGCTATCCTGCGGCTCCCTTCCAGCCCGCGCCTCAACAGGTCAACCAGCCCATCCAGAACTGGGCGCCGGCCCAGACTATCGCGCCGGCCTTTGTGCCCCAACAACCCAGGCGCTCGCACACACCCCTGGCGGTATTACTGGTACTTCTCGTGCTGTTGATCGGTATTATAGCCTCGTTGTTCGTCACACCGCTGGGCGCAAAGCTCTTTGGCCAGCATACCCCGGCGACCCCAACACCGGGAGGCGTGCCAGTGGGAGTCACGGGTGCGCCGGGCAGCACCAAACCGCTTCCAGCAACCTCGACCTCCTGCCCGGACAATAACCACGCGCGCGCTGCTGTCATGGCCACGCTTGCACGGGGCAATGACCAGACCATCGTCTATATCGTCAATGAAAACGATACCAGCGGCAATCCCACCTTTGGAACAGTGAAAATCTTCGATACCGCCAATGGTCAGAAAAGGGAACTTGCCAAAGCAGCTCACACCTCTGTCGACGAAGCTCAGGTCTCCAATGATGGCCAGTGGGTGCTCTTCTCCGCGACGGTTGATGGACAATCCGAACTGCGCCTGGTGCGCCTGGATGGGCAGGGCCTGCAAACTCTCTACTGCGCGTCAGCCGGAACACACATCAGATATTCGCAATGGTCAATCGATCAACACTACATCATTTTCGACGTGTTTCCTCAGAATGGCGAACCAACCGTTTATCTGCTGGACACCCGGAGCGGCGCTCTCCAGGTAGAGGTCACGCCGCCCGCCTCGGGTTACGCCCTGGTCGCGCGCACCTGGCTGGATAATAACCGCGTCCTCATGGTCGGCATCGTTCCCAATGGGGACGCGCCCCAACAAAATATTTATCTTCTCAATCTTAGCAACGGTGCCAGGCAAAGCACACACAACCTCGCGCCGATCTTCACTTCCACAGCCCAACCCTGCTGGGACTTCGACAGCAGTTACGACGCGCAATCGCTCTTTATCACACAATGTGCGCAAAACACTGGCAGCAATTCCAGTACGATCAGTCAGTTACCCATCAACGGGGGCGCGGCCAAACCCATTCTGAACAGTTCTACCACAGGGTTCGGCACTGTGCGCGTGATCGATCTGGCCAGCGCCAAACTCCTGGCCATTGGGAGTGGCGCGAACAATGGCCAGGGAATTGAGGGCTTATATCTGATCAATACTGATGGCTCCGGCAGCCCATTTCTCCTGACCAGCATCAATGCCAACGATGGGTCATTTGGATTGAATAGCTTTTCACAATATTACTGGTCCAACGTCTCACGCGACCACACTATGTACGCCCTTGCTACCACGAAACAACATGGCAGCTCAACTGAATATATCATCTCCTATGGCCAGCTTGGCGGTGGCACGCCAACTCCCTTCGTGGATTATAATCAGTACATGGCGGTCGCCGGGTGGACAGCGATCTGACCCATGATAACTCAATTTATATCATTGAAGCGTGATAAATGCTTTGCAAGTAGAACATAGAAAAGAGCAGTTTTCGTGAAAAAAATCCTCGCGCTCGGCGCGGTGCTTATCCTGCTGGCGGCAACATTGGCCTCCTGCACCATCACAGGCAATGGCAACACCAGCACCAGCGATAATACCGTTGGCATGGATAGCAGAAACTTTATTCCCGGCAGCATAACCATCAAAAAAGGCGAGAGCATCACCCTGCAAAACCAGGAAGCGACGACCCATATTATCGCTAACGGCACCTGGCAGGGCTCTGTCCCCGACAGCCAGGCAGAGCCAGGCGCGCCAGTTGTCAACAACGCCACCATCAGCTCGGCCAACCAGACCCTGGCCATTGGCCCCTTTAACACAGCCGGTACATTCCATTACTATTGCATGGTTCACGATGACATGAATCTCACCGTTATCGTACAATAGCGACACAGTTCCGCTAGCTATGAGTAAAAAATCAGTCTTGTGAGAAGAAAACGCTCTTCAATTCGGTATACAAGGCCGCCGCGTACATGCCTGACTCGCGGCCAAAGCCGCTCTGTTTGTAACCGCCTCATCGTCAAGGTGCGAGAACGCTATAAAATAGCAGCAAATTATGGCAAAAATGCAATCCCATCCATTTGGTGCGCTCCGTGGAGCGCACCAAATGGATGGGATTTACACCCGCGCCAGCATGGCTTCCAGTTTATGCGCGTCGTGACCACGCAGGTATTCGCGGATGGAGAGCGCGGCGGCGGCCCCTTCGCCGGCAGCGCTGACCAGTTGCTTGGTGCTGCCCGCGCGCACGTCGCCAGCGGAGAAGACGCCAGGGGTGCTGGTCTGGAAATCGAGGCCGGTCATGATAAAGCCCTGTCTGTCAAGCTTGACGAAATCTTTGAAGGGCTGGCTGTTGGGTGTCAGACCTACGAAGATGAAGACACCAGGCACGCTCAATTCACTGGTCGCGCCACTCTGGCGATCTTTGAGAACAACGGTATCCAGGTGATTTTTCTGACCCTTGAACTCGACGACCTCGGTGTTGAAACGAATCTCGATCTGCGGCGATTCCTCGGCCTTATCAATAGCGACTTTGTTGGCGTTGAGCGCGGAACCGCGCACCAGCAGCGTGACCTTCGGGCTGAAACGCGTCAGGAACGCTGCTTCTTCCACCGCGCTATTCCCGCCGCCGATGACCGCGACCTCTCTACTCTTGTAGAAAGGGCCATCGCAGGTGGCGCAAAAATGCACGCCCGCGCCAATATACTCGTCCTCTCCTGTGACGTCCAGGCGCTTATAGGTTGATCCCGTTGCCAGCAGAACGGCCCGGCAGCGATGTTTTTGTCCGGTTTCGGTCTCAACAAAATGATCCACGCCATCGTTGCTGATCCCGGTCACGTTCTGCGCAGACAACAGTTCAACTCCGTAGCGCTTCGCCTGCTGGATCACGCGCTCGGCAAATTCAGCGCCAGTCACTCCCTCGGGGAAGCCGGGATAGTTGTCCAGGCGCTCGGTAATTCCGGCCTGCCCCCCCAGGCCGCTGCGCTCAATCACCAGCACATCAAATCCATCGCGCGCCGCATAAATGGCTG
Source organism: Ktedonobacteraceae bacterium (assembly GCA_036384215.1). Classification (GTDB taxonomy): domain Bacteria; phylum Chloroflexota; class Ktedonobacteria; order Ktedonobacterales; family Ktedonobacteraceae; genus Paraktedonobacter. The sequence goes on from DASVMX010000324.1 coordinate 4,448, forward strand.
TTGTTAGCGCCGTGGGGCCGCCGCCCACGATGATCAGGTCATAAAAATCACACTTCGCCTTCGTCTCCAGACCCAGCTTCGCCGCTAACTCGGCGTTCGTAGGCTCGATGAGCAGGCTGCCATCCTCGAATAGAATGGTTGGAATGGTCATACCCCCGTTCTGCACGCGCTGAACGTAGGCCTGGCCCTCCTGGTCTTCTTCAATGTCGATAAATTCGTACGGAACACGCTGTTCACCAAAAAACTTTTTGCTACGCTTACAGTCGCTACACCAGTTGGTCCCATACAATTTGATTGTAGTCTCAGCCATAGAAATCCTGCCTCCCTTTTTGTGCTTGTAGAAAGATATCGCGCCGCACCTGGAATATATGATACAATGATCCCCGACCACCACAACGGCAACCAGAGGCAACACAACAGGCCATTGCCTGGCGAATCAGTTTGCCAGGATAGATCGCTCACCAGAACGCAGAACGCATACAGCTATTGTACACGGCACGAAGCCGCCATTTTTACAGCGAAAGGGCGCGAATCATGGGCGCGAGCCGCACCACGTTAACTAAACAGGAACTCGCCTTTATCAACAATCAGCGCGTCGCTCGACTGGCTACGTCTGACGCTGCGGGCCATCCCACCGCCGTGCCGGTCTGTTTCGCCTGCGATGGCGCACGCTTCTTCATCGCCCTGGACGAGAAACCGAAAAGCGTGGACGCCCACAAGCTCAAACGCGTGCGCAATATCGAGGCCCGCCACGAAGCCTCCCTGCTCATCGACCACTATTCCGACGACTGGTCGCAGCTTGCCTACATCCTGATTCACGGGCAGGCTGAAATCATCTCGCCCGGCCATCCCCTGCACGCCCACGCGCTCGCGCTGGTGCGCGCACGCTATCCCCAGTACCGCTCAATGAAATTAGAAGTACTGCCAGTCATCATGGTTACCCCGCGCCAGGTCAGCGCGTGGGGACCCGGCCTCGCCCAATAAGTCCTTGAAGCAAAAAAAGGATACAGGAGCAAACACGTTATTCTCCCTGAAAACTACCTATAATCAGAGCATGCTGAGGAGTGCCTCCACTCAGCATATACGCATAGCCATGAGCATACTCATAGCGCACATCAGAGCTACCCCGGTCAAGTTCCAGGTACTCCTCAACGCTCATCGGGATTTTCTCTGGTTTAGCCACCACTTTTCTCCTCCACGCACAAGGTCAGACTCCAGCTACAAGAAAACATGCCGTCTCTTGCCACCAATTATATTTCATTGCGTAACTATTCAGGGGCCCCTTGCCACCTGCGGTGGCTCGCCCGTTAGGAAGGAATAGTTCTGGGGCGGGCCGTGCCCGCCCCAGAACTATTCCTTCCTAACCATGGCGAAGCGCCGCAGGCGCTGAGGAGTCACAGAGCGAGAGAACCTGAATAGTTACTTCATTGCAACAAAAACATATATATCTAAATACATGCAATTTAAAGAAATCTTACAATTTCCAGAGAAGCTCTTTACAAGTTTTTTATGTGTCAGGACTATAGTAAAAGTAGCGGAGAGAAATAACCGTATAAACCAATTTGCATGTAACGAGAGAAAGAGGGCCTGTTTTTGTTATGTCAACGACTGATTTCCCAACGCCTGCGCCGGGACGGGTAGATGCCTTGCCAGCCAGAAGGGGACCCGCAGGGTGGAGCCTGGTGCTGTGGCAATTTTTGCGCTTCGGGCTGGTCGGCTGCGCCAATACGCTGGTTGATCTGCTCGTGCTGAATTTTTTGCTCTGGCTCTGGCCAGCACAGAATACTACGCTGCTCCTGCTCGCCAATACGCTGGCATATGCTATGGGCGCACTGAATAGCTTTCTGCTGAATCGCTACTGGACCTTCCAGCAGCGCGGTAGTATCCACAGGCGCGAGGTTGCGCGTTTTGGCGCGACGACGCTGGCGGGCATTGCCTGCAACAATCTGATCCTTTATTTGCTGAATAATGCTCAACATCCGAGCCAGTTCAGCCCTGTGCTCTGGGCCAATCTCACCAAATGCGGGGCGATTAGCGGCACACTGTTGATCTCGTATCTGGGCATGCGCCTGTGGGTCTTTGTGCAAGCCTCCCATGAGGTACCCGGCCAGTCCAACCAGACAGTCTCAACATACCAGGGCAAACCTGCTACTGGCGCCAATTTGTACGCGATCAAGCGCGCCTGTACACGACTCCAGGCACAACGCCTTATACAATGCGCACGCGCGCTCACCTGGCTGTTCTTCTCCCTTTATTCTTTGTCAAAGGAACATACTATGCCTGAAGCAGATACCATTGCAGCTAGCGGCAATGCTCTCCCACGCGTGGAGAGACAAGAGGTCCCCATGACTTTTCAGCAGCGCCTGGCTCTGCTGGCGGTCATGCTCACCGCGATTTTTGTGAATTTCTACCAGTTGGGCCAGCATGGCTTCGGCAATCTTTTCTACGCGGCTGGCGTGAGAAGTATGGCTGATAGCCTGCATAACTTCTTCTTTGTCTCCTACGATCCAGGTGGCTTTGTGACTGTTGATAAACCACCGCTTGGTTTCTGGCTGCAAACCTTGAGTGTCAAGTTATTTGGCTTTACACCTTTCAGCATCTTTTTACCTCAGGCGCTGGCCGGGGTGCTGGCGGTGCTGGTACTCTTCCACCTGGTACGCCGCCACACTGGTTTTATGGCCGGTCTGCTCGCAGCGCTGGCTCTGGCCCTGTGTCCGTTAAGCGTGGAAACCGCGCGCAACAATACTATCGACAGTACGCTCGTCCTGCTGCTCTTGCTGGCAGCCTGGGCGATGATGCTGGCCACGGAAACAGGCCGCTGGCGCTGGCTCCTGCTGGGCGCGGGTCTGGTCGGTCTAGGCTTCAATGTAAAGATGATGGAAGCCTACCTGGTTGTACCTGCCTTTGGCCTGCTCTATCTGCTGGCCGCGCCGCGCACGTTCTGGCTGCGCCTGGCACAGTTGTCCGTTGCGCTACTGGTTCTGCTAGCGGTTTCTCTCTCCTGGGCTCTGGCTGTAGATCTCACTCCCGCCTCGCAGCGGCCTTACGTCGGCTCCAGTCCAAATAATTCAGAAATCAGCCTGGCTTTTGGCTATAACGGTACAATGCGCCTGCTGGGCCGCGGTAATCAGCGCGAGGATGCCAGTGCTCGCGCCCCGTTGTCTTCGGACGCAGAAGCTCGCGACCAATCCGCGCAGGAAGAAAATAGCACCAATCCCACGGAGCATTTCGGCATGCGCAACGATTCGCCTGGCCCGCTGCGCCTCTTTAACGAGACACTGGGCGGGCAAATATCCTGGCTGCTGCCGCTGGCTCTACTGGCTCTGCTGGCCCTGGCCTGGCAACAACGCCCGCGTTTCCAGCTTTTTCAGAAAGACCGCCAGCAACAGGCGCTGCTGCTCTGGGGCACGTGGCTGCTGACCATGGGGATCTTCTTTAGCACTGCTAGCTTCTTTCATGCGTACTATATGACCACTTTCGCCCCGGCCATCTGCGCGCTTTTTGGCATTGGCATCGTCGTGATGTGGCGGGATTATCAGCGCGCGAACTGGCGCAGCTGGCTGCTGCCCGGCGCGCTTGTCGCCACTGTGGCGGAGCAGATCCACTTTATTATCAGCAACCCGGCCTGGGGTACCTGGCTGATTCCGGTGATCGCCAGTGCTTGCGCGCTCGCGATCCTGGCGCTGGCTGGGACACGCCTGCGCCGCCGGTCTGCGATCAACTCGCGTGCGCTGTTGCCCGCGCTGGCCTGTGGCCTGGCGGCCCTGCTCCTAACCCCGGCGATCTGGTCAGCCACGCCCGCGCTACAGAATGCCGCGATCCGCACACCCTCCGCTGGTCCCGCCAGCCTCAGCGATCTCGCGCGCAACGATCAGACGGCTAGCCCCGCGCTGCTGAGCTACCTGGAAAAGAACGAGGGCCGTACGACGTTCCTCGCGGCCACGCTCAACTCGATGTCGGCAAACGCGCTGATCCTCGCCACCAACCAGCCAGTCATGGCCATGGGCGGTTTCGCCGGCAGCGACCCCATCCTCACCACAGGCCAGCTAACCGGGCTGATATCCAGCGGAACCGTGCGCTTCTTCCTGCTCAATAATCCCTCGCGCGCCTCTGCCTCCACACGAGAACATGCCACTGGCGCGGCCAGGAGTGGAAACTGGTCTGGCAGAAACCTCCAGACTCCGCTCACCACCTGGGTGACCCACCACTGTTCCCCTGTCTCTCCAGGCCTCTGGCAATCAAGCAAGGCAAATAACACAAATCGCCTCTACGATTGCGCGACAGTGAAATGATTAGCCTGCGTTTGCTGTAAGTGTGAATAAAACGAGGATCATGGTTAACCATGATCCTCGTTTTATTCACACTTACAGCCTATAAACAACTTGCTATTCCACCTGTCGCGACAGACGCTCCCGCATAATCGCGGCAACCCCGCGGATGGTAGTATCCGCGGACCTGTTCAGGTGCTCAACAACCTGTTGTTGATCCTGCGTCGAGCGATTCTGGCTCATTTTGTATTTGCCTTCCAGGCGCGTAATCTCAATACTCAGGCCCACAACGCCCTTCATCATTTTTTCCACGTAATCCAGCGGCAACTTTTCAAATGGCCAGGGTTCCTCCTTTCCGCTTTGGCAAAGAGAACGCGAGCTCGCGTTCGCCAAAGCGGAATAAGAGGGTTCCTCCTTTCCGCTTTGGCAAAGAGAACGCGAGCTCGCGTTCGCCAAAGCGGAATAAGAGGGCTGAGGGAAATTTCCTTCGTAGGTAGACACCAGCGCGCTCAGATGAGTATAGAGTTCTCCCACTTCGCTAATCAGGCGCGGCCTGCCATAGGCGTGTACAGTCGCATAATTCCAGGTAGGCACACTTAATTCGACCTCGTACCATGAAGGGGATATATAGGCATGTGGCCCTTGAAAGATCACCAGCACCTCGCGTTCCTCCTGCAAGGCGCGCCACTGTGGATTGCCTAACGCCAGGTGAGCCTTGAGCGTCCCATAAGGGGCTGGCTCCGCTTCCAGCAACACAGGCAGGTGCGTGGCGATTGGCAGCCCATCCTCCTGTGTACTCACCAGAGTCGCAAAACTATACTGGCGCATCAATGTCTGCAAAACAGCAAGATCTTCTTCGCGGAAATGCTTTGGAACGTACATGCTCACCTCTTCGCAAAAAACTCGACGCACAATCTCTGTACTTATACATGCTACCAGCCGCGTCCCACCCACACAAGGGCCAATTGCTTCACCCACCATAGAGCCAAACTGCCTGGAGTAAAAGGTGAATAGCGGATGAGACGCTTGCATTACCCGGCGCACAGTGGTGTCCAGGCCGCTGCTGCGCTTCGCATCAAGAGGTAAACCCTTAGATGGTGGCTGCTATACTAATTTCGTGGAGTTGGCTTGCTTCCATCGAAAGAGGGGAAGAATCAGACGCTCGTTGATTGGATCTGATTCGTTCACGTCTCTTGAGTCTAGAGAGAACAAGCACTATGGCAAAACCCAGGCTGGAAAGCGTCAAGAGGTATTTTTGGCATCAGAGGGCAGGGCATCACGATGCCGTTCTCGCTCTTCCCTGGTGGCGTTCGTCTTTGGTTGGCTACTTCGTGGGCTTCGTTCTGGTGTTCCTGATGACGTTGGCCGTCCTGCTTGTCAGGCCGCCACATTTCGTCTGGGTTCCCTATTGTCTTTTGTTCGTCATGATTGGCTGGGTGTGGGGAGTGAGTCCTGCCCTGGTGACAATCGTGCTTGGTTTTTGGGCGTTCACCTTTGTTATCGCTCCTCTATATGGCCTCTTGACCTTCAATATATGGCGCGTGATGATGTTTGGATCTTTTGCACTCGCCCAATTCCTTATTGCCCTGCTTGTCGCTTACCAGGCCGTGCAACATCAACGTCTTCTTGCAGCCAAGCACCAGATCGACTCCTATGCCCGGCAACTGGAGCGAGCCAACCATCGCAAGGATTTGTTTCTCATTCGTGCAGCCCACGAATTACGCACGCCTCTGACCACGATCCTCGGAGAAGCCCAACGGGTCAGACGGAGCCAGGAGAAGGCGGAGCGCACCGGGATCCCAGCGCTTCTGGGAATAACCCCTGTTGAGACGATTGAGACGCGGGCGCAGGAGTTGCGAGCACTCCTGGAAGTCTTGATTGATCTGAGCCGTCTCCGTGCAGAGGATGCTCCCTTGCAGATTGGTCCTTGTGATTTTGGAACCCTCTGCCGTGAGGTCATCGAGAAGCAGCGGACCGTTTCAGGACGTCCTCTTGAGTTCACCTGCCCCCCAGAGCCAATCATGCTGCACGCCGATTGCACACGGCTCTCGCAGGTCGTCATCAATCTGGTGAAGTCTGCCGTTCAGTATGCCCAGGAAAACACCGTGATTACCGTCAATTTACGCGTAGACCCTCCCGATGTCGTACTCCAGGTTCAGTATAATGTTCCGGGTCTCTATCAAGAACACCCTGAGCAGCTTTCTCCGTATACTGAAGCCATGTTCGGTCAAGGTTGGGGGCTTGGTCTCACGATGAGTCAAGAAATTGTCGAGCGACATGGTGGACACATGATGGTAGAAGCCTCTGACGAAGGCATCACTTGTTCTGTGCGCCTCCCTTTTCAAACAGAGTAGCCCCTGAATCCAGATGAGCAGCGAAAGCAGCCCCTTAACACAAACAGCGAAAGCAGCTATAAATCCTCGAACATCTATGGTATTATACCTCTACTATGCAGATAGAACGAGAATATTATCAGCCTCTCGCCGCTGCCTATATCCGCGGCAAGCTCCACGAGGTTGCGGGCCAGGAGCATCCAGAACTATTTGAGACGGAGCTCGCAGAGTTGGGTGAGGATGGGATCGCACAGTTGCTCGCGCTCGCGCAAGCCCACGAGTTGCGCCTGCACCGCTTCAAACGCTCAATGCGTCTACCGCGCGTCCACAAGGTGCTGGGCATGCTCAAGAGTCTTCAACCCGCGAATCTGCTGGATATCGGCACCGGGCGCGGCGCTTTCCTCTGGCCGCTGCTCGATAGCTGGCCAGATCTGCCTGTGACCTGCGTGGATCTCCTGGATTACCGCGTCGCCGACCTCCAGGCACTACAGCGGGGCGGCTTTGGTCAGCTCAACGCGATCCTCGGAGATGTTACCCACCTGTCTTTCGCGGAACGCAGCTTCGATATTGTTACTATGCTGGAAGTGCTTGAGCATGTTCCAGATACGCGCCTGGCGCTGGCCGAGGTGTGCAGGGTCGCGCAGCGCGCCGTGATCTTCTCTATGCCCTCCAAAGAGGATGATAACCCCGAGCATATCCACCTGTTTGATCAACAACAACTGCGTGCTTTATTGGCCGAACAAGGCATTAAACACATGCATTTTGACTATGTACTGAATCATTTACTGGTTTTCGCCAGAATCGAGCGCTCATGAACGAACTCTACAAGTATCCACGCACCCAACATATCGAAGGCTCTGGCATCCAGAAAGGCGATGAAGACCTGGATGTCGTCCCCCTGCGCGAGTTCGCGGGTCGCTTCCTGGTTGTTGAGGAAAAGATGGATGGCGCGAATAGTGCGATCAGCTTCTCCCCTCAGGGAAGACTGCAATTGCAGAGCCGCGGTCACTATCTCAGCGGCGGTGAACGCGAAAGACAGTTCCATCTGCTCAAAACCTGGGCGCATCGCTATACCTCGGAGTTGTGGGAGGCGCTGAGCGATCGCTATATTATGTACGGCGAGTGGCTCTACGCCAAACATACCGTCTTCTATACGAACCTGCCGCACTACTTCATGGAATTTGACATCCTCGACAAAAACAGCGGCTCCTTCCTCAGTACTGCCAGGCGCCGCGCTTTTTTGCGCGAACTTCCCTTTGTCTCCTCTGTCAAAGTGCTCTCCGAGGGTGCGGTGGACAACATGCAGGCGCTGAAAAAGTTGATTGGACCTTCGCATTTTATCAAGCAAGATCAGAAAGAACTGCTCACCCGGCTCTGCACGGAACGCGGCCTCGATCTCACCCGTACGCTCAAGGAAACTGACTCCAGCGGCATTATGGAAGGACTCTATATCAAAGTCGAGGAAGAAGAGGTAGTCAAAGAACGCTACAAATATGTACGCGGCGGCTTCCTCCAGGCCGTTTTTGACTCGGAAAGCCACTGGATGGAGCGCCCTATTCTCCCCAATTGCCTGGAACCAGGACGCGATCTCTTCTAATTTACATACAAAAAAGCAGCCGTGTAAATGGCTGCTTTTTGATAACAAAACAATTATACCATATTTTGGCCCAAAAATCCAGGGTAAAAACAAGATATTTCGAATCAGTTCGGGCTGAGCTTTAACTGACCAGGTCTTCGGTAAACCAGACATATCCACCAGAATCAATATATACACCGATGCCAATCTTGTGGAGGGTAGTGCTGAAGAGGTGGATACGATGCCAGCCTGTGACGGACTCGTGCTCCATGCTTAGCTGAATAGAAGAAACCGAAGCCCAGGAGTTGGCGGCGCCGCCGATGCACTCGCCGCAGTCGGTCTGGCCGGCAAAGCCCTCGTTGGCGATGCGCTGGCACTGGCTCATGCCGTCGGGACAGGTATGGCTGAAACCGCAGTGCGACATGTTCCAGCTATGGAGCAGCGCGCCATTGGTCAGGGTTGAGTTCCAGCTAAAGGCGGGCAGGCCACAGGCGGTGCGCAAGTGGTTAATAAGCTGGAAAAGTTGTGAGGCATAGGTCTGGGCCTGTGAGGAAGTTGGGGCGGACCCATAGGGAGCAGCCAGACC
>DASVMX010000325.1:0-3369 GCA_036384215.1 Ktedonobacteraceae bacterium
CACGCGCCAGGGCCAGCACCTGGATGCTGCGGATCGAGTCGCCCCCTAACGCGAAGAAGTTGTCGTGAATACCTACCTGCTCGACCTGCAAGACCCGCTCCCAGATGTGCGCCAGGATCTCCTCTTCACTCGTGCGTGGCGCCACGTAGGCTTCCCCCAGCTCGGGACGCGCCGGACCGGGAACCGGCAAACGAGCCCGGTCCAGCTTGCCATTGGGCAACACCGGCCACCCCTCCAGCACCAGGATGCTGGCAGGCACCAGGTAGTCCGGCAGGCGCGCTTGCAGGTGGCGGCGCAACACGCTCACCGTCACGATCCGCCCTGGATGCAGCACCACATAGGCAACCAGGCGCCCCTGCGCGCTGCCCTCGTCCCTGAGCACCTGGACCACACTCTCCTGCACCTCGGGATGGCTGCGCAACGCCGCCTCGATCTCCCCCGGCTCGACGCGATATCCGCGCACCTTGACCTGGCTATCGCTGCGTCCCAGGTACTCCAGCCGACCATCGGCTCGCCACCGCACCACGTCGCCCGTCTGGTAGAGTCGCTCCCCCGGCTGATCACTCCAGGGATGGGGACGGAACCGCTCGGCCGTCAGAGCAGGCTGCCCCAGGTAGCCACGCGCCAGACCAGCACCCGCCACCCAGAGCTGGCCCGCCACCCCCGGCGGCACCAGCTGCAAATGCCCGTCAAGCACATACACCCTGAGATCAGCGAGAGGTTGGCCGATCACGCTGCCTCCCCTCTGCGCGAGCAACTCCGGCGTGAGGGACTGCCAGGTGACATGCACAGTGGTTTCGGTGATGCCGTACATGTTGACCATCTGCGGACCTCCCTCCCCACGCTGCTCCCACCAGCCCAGCACGCTGCGGGCATCCAGCGCCTCGCCTCCGAAGATGACCAGGCGCAGAGCTGACACCCTCCGGCTCGCAAGCTCAGCCCGCAGAGAAGCAAAAGCCGAAGGGGTCTGGTTGAGCACCGTCACCTGCTCCTGCTCCAGCAGTTCGGCGAAAGCGGAGGGGGTGCGACTCTGCCAGTAGGTGACGATGAGCAGGCGCGCACCAGAGAGCAGCGCTCCCCAGAGTTCCCAGACGGAGAAGTCGAAGGCGCTCGAGTGAAAGAGCGTCCAGCCGTCCCGCGGACCAAAGTGGCAGGCGGAGCGGGTGGCCTCAAAGAGCCGCGTGACGTTGGCGTGGGTGACCATCACGCCTTTGGGGGTCCCGGTGGAGCCAGAGGTGTAGATCACATAGGCCAGGTTCTCCGGCCTGACGCCGCTGGCCAGGTTGGAGGAGGCCAGTGGGTCGGGGGTCGGGGGTGGCCCCGCGTCCACGTCGAGCACACGAGCGTGGTGAGAGGGAAGACGCTCACGCAAGCGGGAGTGGGTCAGCAAGGCCGTGATCCGGGCATTGGTGAGCAGGAAGGCCAGGCGTTCGGCCGGATAGGCCGGATCGAGAGGGACGTAGGCGCCGCCCGCCTTGAGGATGGCGAGCAGACCGATCACCAGGTCCAGGGAGCGCTCCAGGCAGAGACCCACCCGGCTCTCTGGCTTCACCCCCTGCTCCACCAGCGCGCGGGCCAGGCAGTTCGCACGGCTGTTGAGTTCCTGGTAGCTCAGATGCTCCTCCTCCCAGCTCAGGGCAAGCGCGTCGGGAGTGCGAGCCACCTGCTCCTCGAAGAGTTCGTGCAGGCAGCGCTCGATATTCGCTGCTTTCCCGGTTGCATTCCAGGCGTGGAGGAGCAGCTGCTGTTCACGCTCGGAGAGCAGGCTGCACAGTTCGTAGCGAGCAGTGGGTGAAACAGCCATCGCGCTCAACGTGCGAACGTAATAACCGCCGATGGCGTCGAGCTGCTCAGACGAGATCTGGCCATCGTTGCATTCCAGTTGGAGCCGCACCTGGCCAGAGGTAAGCGCCTGGCTAAAATGTACCACCAGGGTGAAGTTGGTTTGCGCAAAACTCTCTGCGCCTAAGACGCGCAGGTGAGAGACTTCCCCCAAACGCTCGTAGACGTGGAAATGGTTGTAGTTAAAGATCGTCTCAAAGAGCGCCGGGCCTCCCTGCTCGTGCTGAATGCGAGCCAGAGGATAACGGCGCCAGGGCAAGATCGCCCGCTCGCCTTCAAACACGCCTCGCACGAGGTCCAGCCAGCTTCCTCCCCCCAGGCGCGCCCGGTAGGGCAGGGTATTGAGAAACAGCCCCAGCACCTGCTCCCCATCGGTCATCTCCGGGCGTCCATTGGTGACCAGACCCGTCAGCACGTCGGTCTGTCCGCTCAGGACACGCAAGACGTTGAGATGGGAGGCCAGCAGGACGCTTTTGAGCGGCACGGCGGCTGCACGCGCAAGCTGGTGAAGCCCTTGAGAAACGTGGGCAGGAATAGCTACAGTCATGAGAAGCTGAGATGCTTGAAGGTCTGTCTGCCGGGCACCCGTTCGGCGAGGTAGCGCGAGCCGGACGCTATCGCGGAGGTAGTGCGTCCAGAACGCTGCCGCCTCTGTCGAGGTCAGTGCCGCTTGCTCCATGAGCACGAAATCGCGGAAAAGTGCCGCTAGAGGAGATGCGCCGGCCGCGCCAGCGTTGTCCAGCAGCAGGAGGTAGCGTTCCAGCAGTTCAGTAAAGAGCGAGGCGACGCTCCAACCATCCAGGATCGCGTGATGCTCGGTCAGGGTCACCTGGAAGGTCTGTTCCCCACGTCGATGGACCTGCAAGCGCCACAACGGCGCGTGCTCCCAGACGAAGCGATGGGCTTTTTCCCGCTCGAGCAGGTCAGCGATGCTGGCGTCTTGTTCGGCAGGTGCCAGGTGGCGCAGGTCTTCATAAAGCAGAGGAACTTCTACCTGCCGATGAACCAGTTGCAAGGGCTGGCTATAGCTCTCCAGGTCGAACGAGGTGCGCAGGATTGGATGGCGCGTGAGCACCTGTTGCGCGGCGGACTGGAGACTGACAAGATCGAAACGCGCTTGCAGGTGATAGCTGCTGACATTCTGATAGACCGCGCTCTCAGGACTATACTCGCTGTGAAAGAACATGCCAGCCTGGAGCATAGTCAACGGGTAGGCATCCTCTATATCCTCTAGCATCCGTGCGCGGTCTTCCTGCGTCAGCAGCAGAAATGGCTGGCTCGTGACAAAAACCTCCGCGTGCGTAGTTTCATTGAACAGGGCTTGCGCAAGGCTGGCAACCGTTTGATACTGAAAAAGTTGCATGGGCGAATACGCGAGATGACGTTCACGCGCCAGGGCCAGCACCTGGATGCTGCGGATCGAGTCGCCCCCTAACGCGAAGAAGTTGTCGTGAATACCTACCTGCTCGACCTGCAAGACCCGCTCCCAGATGTGCGCCAGGATCTCCTCTTCACTCGTGCGTGGCG
>DASVMX010000326.1:0-1838 GCA_036384215.1 Ktedonobacteraceae bacterium
ATGAGAGGAGCGTTAGAAATGCAGGAGAGTACAACTATGGTCGCGGAAGCGGAACATACCTCGCCTTTCGCGGTTGAGATGCGCGGGATCAGCAAAGCCTGGCCTGGTGTAGTGGCAAACAACCAGGTTCACCTCCAGGTGCGCAAGGGTGAGATCCACGCGCTGGTGGGTGAGAATGGCGCAGGCAAGAGCACTTTAATGAATATCCTGTACGGGCTGATCCGGCCCGACAGTGGTGAGATTTTCATCAACGGCCAGCTCACGCACGTGGGTGGACCGCGCGACGCCATCCGCAAGGGCATCGGCATGGTTCACCAGCACTTTATGCTCATTCCGCCGCTGACCGTGGCCGAAAATATTGTGCTGGGCAGCGAGCCCGGCGGCCTGAAAGCGGCCTATAATGTCAGGGAAGCGCGGGCTCAAATCAATGCTTTGAGCAAGCGCTATGGCCTGCCCATCAATCCTGACACCAGAATAGAAAAACTCTCAGTTGGCCTGCAGCAGCGCGTAGAGATCCTCAAAGTGCTCTATCGCCAGGCCGATATCCTGATTATGGACGAGCCAACCGGCGTGCTCACGCCGCAGGAAACCTTCGAGCTGTTCAGCGTCTTGCGCGGCCTGGTTGACCAGGGCAAGACAATCATCTTTATCACCCACAAACTGCGCGAAGTGCTGGAACTCTCCGACAACATCACGGTCCTGCGCCGGGGCAAAAACGCCGGCAGCCTGGTCACACGCGAGACCAACCAGGCAGAGATCGCGCGTATGATGGTCGGGCGCGAAGTCCTGTTGCGCGTGAACAAGACGCCAGCAAAGCCAGGGCCGGTGGTGCTGGACGTAGAGAAGATCAGCGCGCAATCCAATCGCGGCCTGGAAGCCCTGCACGAAGTCAGTTTCGAGGTACGTGCTGGCGAAATTCTGGGCATCGCGGGGGTTGAGGGCAACGGCCAGTCAGAACTGGTCGAGGCCGTGACCGGCATGCGCAAAGTCAGCGGTGGGCGCGTGACGCTGACCCAGGTTAAAGATGGTCAGAGCGGCGAGAAGCGCGACATCACGCGCATGAACGCCGACGAAGAGCGCCAGGCAGGGGTGGCGCACATTCCCGAGGACCGGCGCGACAGCGGCCTGGTGCTGAGTGACTCGTTGTCCGATAACATTATTCTGGGTCGCCAGCACTGGCGCCAGTTTTCCACCGGCGGCTTTATGCTCTCGTTCAAAAAAATCAGCAATTGGGCAAAGAAGCTCATCGCCGAATACGACGTGCGCGCCTCTTCGGTTGACGCCAGCGCGCACTCGCTTTCGGGTGGAAACCAGCAGAAGCTGATCATCGCGCGCGAATTCTCGTCCGACCCCATGTTGCTTATCGCCTCGCAGCCCACACGCGGCGTTGACATCGGCGCCATTGAATTTATTCACCGCCGCATCATCGAACAGCGCGACGCCGGCAAAGCCGTCTTGCTCGTCTCAGCCGAGCTTGACGAAATCCGCTCGCTCTCCGACCGCATAGCCGTCATGTACGAAGGGCATATCGTCGGCATCGTCTCTCCAGAGGCCAGCGAAGAAGACCTGGGCATTCTCATGACAGGCGGCAGCCTGGAAGGTTAACACCACTTTTGCATGGTTGAGAAAAAGGGAGGAAAAAGCCCTTTTTCTCAACCATGCAAAAGTGGTCAAAAAAACGCTTGACAACGATAAGCAGATCTGGTAGTATACACCGTGTCAAGAGAAACCGCTTGTATGTGCAGGCGAACCGGTGGCAATAGCGAAGAGGGTACACCCGTTCCCATCCCGAACACGGAAGTTAAGCTCTTCAGCTCTGATGATACTCTGGGGGCAAC
>DASVMX010000327.1:0-2849 GCA_036384215.1 Ktedonobacteraceae bacterium
GACCTGGACGGGATGTTCGGCCAGCAGGGAGAAGTGGGTGCGCAGGGACTCGTGGCGGCGCACCAGTTCGTGCAGGCTTTGCGCCAACGCTTCGATCTGCAGGTCCCCAGAGAGAGCAAAAGCAGCGGCCAGCGTATAGAAAGGGGCTTCTGGTTCCATCTGTACCTGAAACCAGAGTCGTTCCTGGGCAAAAGAGAGGGGCACATTTCCCGCCTCCCGGCGCTGCTGGTTGAGACGAATCGGTGTATGAGATACCTCTTTCGTTCGCAACCGCTTCAGGAGCAACGCGCGTTTGGCAGGGGAAAGCTTCTCTATATCTCTGGCCAGATCACTCATCAAGATTCCCTTTCATTCTGTAATTGCTGGGAGGCAAGGAATGCCTGCGTTTCCTCTTCCGATATCTGTTCGATCTCCGCCAGCAGTTGGCTGACAGTCTCGCTATCTGCACGCTCAGCGTGTTTTCGCACGATGATGGATGATTGCCGGGCAATCGTTGGCGCTTCAAAGATATCGAGCACTGACAATTCAGCCTGGAATGCTTCGTAGATCCGTGAAATCAAGCGTATGGCCAGCAGCGAGTGACCACCGCTCAGGAAAAAATTGTCATGGATGCCGACCTGGTCTACTTCAAGAAGAGTTGCCCAGATCGTCGCCAGTGATTCCTCAATAGGACTGCCGGGAGGTACATAGGAGACATCCATCTCGTTCCGCGCGCTCTCGGGGAGAGGCAAGGCCCGATGATCGATCTTCCCGCTAGGTGTCAGCGGCAATTTTTCGAGTGATACGAAAGCGGCAGGAAGCATATAGCCAGGGAGCCTGGCTTGCAGGAATTGGCGCAGCTCATTGAGGGAAAGGGGATGTTGTCCCTGGTCTGGCACTACATAAGCAATCAGACGTTTATCGCCTGGAACGCTCTCGCGCACCCGCACAATGGCTTCTCGCACGCCAGGTTGCTGGCGAAGCACTGCCTCGATTTCCCCCGTTTCAATCCGGTACCCACGCAATTTCACCTGGTGGTCAATTCGCCCGAGAAATTCAATAGTGCCATCAGATCGGTATCGTGCCAGGTCGCCAGTCCGGTAGAGACGTGCTCCTGATTGCTGTCCATATGGATCGGGAACAAAGCGCTCCGCTGTCAAATCTGGTCGATTAAGATAGCCTCGTGCCACCTGATCCCCTCCGATGTAGAGTTCACCTGGCACGCCAATCGGCACCTGTTGCATGTGCTGGTCCAATAGGAAGATCTGTGTGCTGGTGATCGGGGACCCGATAGGCGGCAGGGCTGGCCAGTTCTCGGGTGAACCCCTGAGAGGAAAAGCCGTAACAACATGCGTCTCAGTAGGTCCATAGTGATTATAAAGAGAGCACTCCTGGAGGTGCCGTAAAAAATTGACGATGGCTTCGGTGGCCTGAAGCTGTTCTCCAGCCGTGATAATTTCACGGAGCGTGGTGGGCAAGAGTTTCCGGGCAGCAGAGGTCAGAGCCAGGTGTTCCAGCGCGACAAAGGGCAGGAAGATCCGCTCGATCGCGGCTATATTAAGAAAGGACAATAGGGCGTGTGTATCTCGCCGGGCTTCCTCTGAGAACAGGACAAGCGTTCCGCCAGAGCACCAGGTCGAAAATAGTTCCTGGAAGGACACGTCAAAGCCTGGCGAGGTGAACTGGAGCGTTCGTGCTGCTCTCTCTGTTGGGAAGGCCTGAAGTTGCCACGCGAGAAGGTTGGCCAGGGCGCCGTGGTGCATGGCTACCCCTTTGGGGAGACCCGTGGAACCGGAGGTATAGATCACATATGCCAGGTTGCTCTCTGCCAAATATTGGCGTGTTTCTCTTGCTGGTGCTGATGCGATTGTTGACCATTGGGTGTCCAGATAGACAGCTGTGAAGTTGTGGTTGGGCAGGTTCTCTCCCAGGCTGGATCGGGTCAGAAATACGGACACCTGGGAATCCTGAAGCATAAAGATCAGCCGCTCTGCTGGATAGTCGGGGTCAAGTGGCACGTAAGCACTACCAGATTTGAGGACGCCCAGCAGCGCGATCATCAACTCTGGTGAGCGGTCCAGGCAGATACCTACCCGTCTCTCCGGTCCGACCCCCAGTGTCTGCAGGTGCCGGGCCAGTTGGTCGGCCCGCGCGTTGAGCTCCTGGTAGGTGATTTGTGCTTGCCCATAGACAACAGCTACTGCATCCGGGGTGCGTTCAACCTGGGCCTCAAACAGCTCATGTGGGCAGAGATGCTGGGAAGCGGTCCTCTGGGTGGCGTTCCATGCTAGCAGTTGCTTACGCTCATTCTCCGTCAGCAGGGACAGGCGGGAGATGTGCTGCCCAGGGTTCGCCACCATTCCCTCCAGGATCTGCTGGTAGTGACCCGGCAGGCGATGGATGGTGTCTGCTTCGAACAGGTCTGTACTGTACTCAATGACGCCACTCAGTCCTTCTCTCTCCTCCCAGAAGGAGATATGGAGATCTAATTTTGTTGTGCCGCTATGGATAGATGAGAGGTGCAGTTTGAGTCCAGGAAGTTCTAGCGTTTCCTGGGGAGTATTTTGCAGCGCCAGGAGTACCTGGAAGAGGGGGTTGGTACTCAGGGTGCGCTCAATGTGGAGCTCTTCGACCAGTTGCTCGAAGGGCAGATCCTGGTGGGCATACGCTCCCAGCGCCACCTCGCGCACCCGGCTCAGCAACTCCCGCACACTGGGATCTCCCGACAAGTCGGTGCGCAGAACCAGCGTGTTGACGAAGAAGCCGATCAGCCCCTCCATCTCCGGGCGGGTGCGATTGGCGATGGGAGTGCCCACCGCGATATCCTCCTGCCGGCAGCAGCGAGCCAGCAGGATCTGGAAGCCAGCCAG
>DASVMX010000328.1:0-5426 GCA_036384215.1 Ktedonobacteraceae bacterium
CTTTTTGGGATGCTTCACATTTGTGGTTTTACGCCGCGACGGCAGTGATCGCGAAGATGTGCATCTGACCACCCTGAGTAGTTCTGGGCAGAGTCACACTGGCAATCGTCCTGGTCGGATCGATACTCACAAAGTTATAGAAAACATAGGTCAGGACGTTCTGCCTGCCGGCGCGCGTATTGCGATAGGGCAGGGCATACGAAATGGCCTCGTTGGTATACGAGAGCTTCTGTACCTTGCCGCCGCCAAGCGTCCAGTCATCAAAGCCCAGAGTAATCTGTGTCGATGATCCATCAGTATAAGTGACGGTAATCATGCCGGAGGCCGCGCCGTTGGCGGACGCGCCCAGGAAGGCAAGTATCGTCGAGTTAGGCTGAGGATTGTCGACCGGGATTACCTGGCCAGTGCAGAGGTAGTTATCAGCCAGACCAGCTAAAGGCGTGGGCCATTCAAAACGCACCACACGGTTCGGATCGAAGGCGTTGTCACCAGGATTGACCCCTTTGCCGTTCAGAGCATTCGCTGAGTAGCTGACGCCACCACCATCGAAGTTACCCGAGGCTACCGCGCTATCGTCGGTAATACCGGCATTGTTATAGATGGGAGCGGTTGCCGAGCGCGTCTCGATGTCGAAGACGTGGATCTGGCCACCCTTTACCACCGAGGGCAGGGTTACACTGGCCAGCGTCTTCGTGGTATCCAGAGGCGCGGTCGCCACAAACAGGAACATTGGCTTGGTCTGTGTGCTTCCGTCACCGCGATCGCGATAGGGCATCTGCACCGCCACAGTATTGCCAAAGGAACGCGTTGTCGATGCCCAGTCTGTAAAGCCGAGGGTAAAGTTTGTTGACGTACCATCGGTATAGTGGATTGTGGCCGTGCCACTGGACGCGCCATTGGTAGCCATGCCCAGGAAGCCCAGCGTATCCGCTTTAATGACCGGAGCAACTGCCACAGTCTGGCCACTGGCCTGGAAGTTATCAGACTCGTTGGTAGGCACGTTTGGCCAGTTGAAAAGGAAGTTATTCGTTACCACCTGATAGCCAGGCACCACGCCGGCTCTCTGGAGGGCATTGGCCGAGTAAGCATAAGGGCCACCGTCGCAGCTAGGCGGAGACAGGTTCCCATTGTCCTGGGTCGCGCCAGGATTCGCGCCGCCATCCTCCTGGATACAGACGCTGTTATAGATGGGCGCGGACAGCGAACTGGTTGCGAGGGCGAAGACGTGGAGCTGGCCGCCAGTCACAATCGCGGGCAGTTGCACGCTCTTAAGCGTTTTGCCAGCCGTGATAGCTATGCTGGTGACATACAGGTTCACCGTAATCGCCTGCTGTCCTGCTGGAGTATTGCGGTAAGGCATAGTTGCCACCACTGTTTCGCCGGGTACAAGTGACGTAACCGCTTTAGCAGCCCAGTCGTTAAAGGCAAGTTTCACCGTCTGCGTGCTTCCATCAGTATAGGTGAGAGTCACCATGCCGCTGCTTGTGCCATTGATCGCAGAGCCGAGGAAGCCCAGGTGGTCGGCGTTATCCACGGGCGTGATGGGAATAGTCTCGCCATTCGTCACCCAGTTATCCGCGCTACCTGGAGCAGCATCGGGCCAGCGGAACAGGAAGCCAGCGCCCGTTACCAGGCCATTCTGGAGAATACCTTTCGCCGTTAACGCTGACGCCGAGTAGCTATTACCATTAAAGTCATAGCGAGCAGCTGTCGTATGGTTATCATAACTGATCCCGACATTGTTATACCCGTTCGGGTTGGGCGTGCCAGTCGGGGTAGGCGAACCGGTCGGGGTACCAGAAGAGCTTCCCGCGAGCAGGCCGAAGATGTCCAGGCTATTCTGGGTGGTAACAAAGACCTCGCCATTGGCCACCGTGGGAGCCGAGAACTTCACATAGCTCGTAAGCCCATCGCGGTTGTCATTTGTCCTGCTGCTGTAGAGCTTGGTCAGAGTCGTCGCGTCATAGGCGAACAGAACAGCGGTCTGAGTGCCGGTTGAAGGCTTCGGCTGAGGCGCGAGCGCCCAGACGACGCCGGTGCCTGCCGCTCCATTATTGCTCGACACAGTGGGGTTGCCACCAGTATAACTATAGGTGTCTGTGCCCACGGCAAAGGGAGAGTTAGAGATCTTACCACCGCTGAACGAGAAAGCCTTCATATTGTCGTTAGAACCAGCATAGTAGATAAACTGCTGGCCACTGGTGTTTTGCCAGTAAGCGGCACTGGTGTACAGGCCTTTAACCGTCCGAGGCGGCAATTCCTGCGTAATCTGATCAATAGTTGTGCTTCCCTGCTGCGATGTGCAGAAAGTGTTATTGGGGAACGGATTCGTGTACTTGCCCAGATTGCTGGTATCAAGTACATAAATGCGCCCTTCCTTACCAGCTCCCAGCAAGCGATTCTGGCCAGGAAGTAGCAGGGGGCCACCCGAGCCCAGGTCCGCGTCCTCGTCGTCCAGACATTTCTGGTTAAAGGGCGAGAAATAGTCCTGCACCTTGAGGTCCGCGTCGAGCTTGACAAAGCTATCGCCGAAATCGCTTGTGCCATTAAAGCTACCGTTACCGCTGACATAATAGATACTTCCGGCGCCATCGGCGACAAGCGCGCCGCCGCCGCCCCAGATTCCACCGCGTGTACCATTCGGCGTCGTATTAGTTACATGCAACTGCTGGAGAGTCGTGCTATCATAGCTCATCACCCAGCCATGGTAAGGATTATGATCGCAGAACGAGGCAAAAGCGATATAGACCTTGCCCTGCGAAAGAACAAGGCCTGCGCGCTGGCGTTCCCTGGATGCATCGAAAGAAATCGTGCCGCCGCTGCCGCCAACGCCTGAACCTGAAACGGAAGCCTTAATAGTAACCGGGCTGCCGGCCACATCCTGGCCCGTGGTGATATCAAGCGCGTGCAGCTTATACGTAAAGGTGCCAGGCCGGGCTTTGCTAATATCCTCTGTTTGCACCACAACATACATTGTATTGGTGGTAGTATCAATCACCGGAGTTCCCGAGAGCGCATTCTCAGGAACCATATCATTACAATTCACATCAAGATTTGTTCCCGCAATGATATTTGCGCCAAGAAAACTGATGTGCCAGAGAGGAGCAATCGGGCTCGTCTGGTCGGCATCAAAAGCATAGACGCTGGCATGCTCGGTCTCCACAAAGACTACATTGTGGGCCGTGCCATTAATGGTAAGATCTGGCACATACAGTGGCTGAGTATACACCTGTCCATCCACGGGGTAGCTCACCTTTTTGCCAAAACTGTTTGCATTGACATTGCTCGTGTTGAGGATAGTCTCGTTTGTCTGGTCCCCTGAACGGTTGCTGTCCTGCTTATACGTTGTCACAGCGGTATTCGCCGGACCTGGCGTAAAGTCCTGCGCCGCCCTGGTAGACGACGCGGGCAGGGGCGCGGCAAAGACCACATTCGCGGCCTCAACGGCCAGACAGAGGGTGAGCACGAGGAATGCCATTCCGAACGCGAGAATGCGTGGATTCTTTCTCCTTGTAGAATGCATAAAACCGTTGCTCCTTCAATTTAAACGTGTTTCATGGTCAATATATATGTATTTTTGCATTCACCGCTTAAAGCGGGTTTACAAACAAAAAGCCATTGACATTATTGGCAGTATCAATACAGCAATTGCCAGTGAAACGGAGAAAGTTGATGTACCATCTTACCTCAACCGCGGATAACTACACCAGGCGGGCAGACTTTCAGGTCAGTACCGCCAGAGGATGGTACGGCTTTGCTATGACACCATTAATAATTGTGCATGGTTATCTCTTTTAATGAACAATGGTACATCGGAAAATTCGCGAGGGTTCCCGCATTAAGGATACTGCCTGTCAACTCTAGATAGAGGTAATCAACAGGTAAAGATGTGGTTAAGAAAAAGTATAGAAGGTGAAGATATAGCGTCATTCTCTCTTTGTGCGCAACGACTCTTTTTTTTATGAAGGATCGTTAATTTTGCTGGCCTCTTCTCGTTATATATTGCGAAGGAAAAGGCCGGGTTTGTTCATTGAGAAGAAAAAGGGAAGGTTTTGTATGGTCTATTTTGGTTGGAATGCCAGCCGCGGGTCGCGCGCAAGCAGGCCGCGCCGCTATTTCCTGGGTGGCGCTCTGCTTTATGGCTGTTTGCTGATGGTATTAAGTGGCTGCGTCTCGCTCTTGAACGGCGTCAACGGCACAGCAGCGCAGAGCACGCTGACCCCCGGCCTGATGCTGCTATCACCTACCGCCACATCCCGTCCTCTGGCCACCGATAGCGAGATTGCCCAGGCGCTTGTACAGGGTATGAGCCTGGATCAGAAGTTGGGACAGATGGTGATCTCTGAATTCAAGGGCGCAACGCTCAGCAGCGATCTGATACAGATGATTAAGGTCAATCAGATCAGCGGTGTGCTCATTGAAAATAAAAACGGCAACGCCCAGACGCGCAGCCAGCTCATCAGCCTTAACAAAGCCATGCAGGGCCAGGCCGCGATCCCGCTTTTCATCAGCACTGATTTCGAGGGCGGACCCGTTAACGAACTGCGCCAGATCCTCGGTGAGCGGCAGTCTGAGACCTCGATTGGCGCGACTGGCAACACCCAGGTAGCGTATAACGCGGGCAAAGCAGCCGCCAGTGACCTCAAAGCCCTCGGCTTGAACGTCAACTACATGCCGATTGTCGATGTTCTGACCAATGCCAACAATCCCGGCCTGGTCGACCGCACCTTTGGCAACAATCCTACGCTGGTCACCAACATGGGCCGCGCTTACCTTAAGGGTCTGACGGCTGGCGGCGTTATTGGCAGCCTCAAACACTTTCCCGGCCTGGGCAGCGCCAGCGTCGATCCCCACTTCTCGCTGCCTCACATGAACCGCAGCCTGGCCGTAATGAACGCTGTTGACTTCGTGCCCTATCGTACCCTGATTAGCGAAGGCATCGTCCCTATGGTCATGGTCACGCACATTCTCAATCCCCAGCTCGACCCCAACCTGCCAACCTCGCTCTCGCCCAGAGTCGTCACCGACCTGCTGCGCACTCAGCTCAAATTCCAGGGCGTGATCATCAGTGACACCCTCTGGATGGGCGGGGTCAGCAACACCTACGACCTGCCGCACGCCGCCATTCTGGCCGTCAACGCCGGCACCAACCTCCTCCTCGGTCCCCGCAGCCTCGCAGACGATGTTGTCATGATTACCGCCCTCAAACAGGCCGTCACCAACGGCACCATCGCCCTCGCCAAAATCAACACTTCCGTCCAGCTCATCCTGCAAATGAAGCTGCACTATAACATCTTAAGCCACGCGAAAGCGCTGCAAATCATCAACGCGCAGAGCGGAACGCCAACCGCAAATAATGGGGCAATAAAGGGTGCTTACACATCCTGTTTTGCTGATGTGAGAAAGGCATCCTGGTAACAGGATAT
>DASVMX010000329.1:0-12932 GCA_036384215.1 Ktedonobacteraceae bacterium
TTCTCTGAACTCGCCGCCTGCGGCGGCTCGCAAAAAGAAAAAAAGGGTTTTTCGGGGACACCCCGTCGCTTTTCGTCCCCCGGACGGCTCTCGCCCCGGTTAAGGGCTGCCGCCCTTAACAATCCCGCTTTTTTGCCAGAACGCATAAACCCTAGTATTTTGGGTAGGGTTTATGCGTTTTCGTCAAAAGCAGGGGAGTGCAGGGGACGGCGAGTTCCCTGCCGGAGCACGAGGTGTCCTCGTAACAACCGCTTTTTTTGTGAGCGAGCTGCCGCAGGCGGCGAGTTCGGAGAACGCATAAACCCTGGTATTTTGGGGAAAATGTATTGACGATTCGCAAACTCTGGCGTACACTTGGGATATGCGTATACATAGCACACCAATTCAATTGAGTAGTTGCGGCAGGCAAAATTGCTGCATCCTCATGGTAGAGTACATCCCCATGGCTGCGCTGGCCGCGTAGGCGTTCACGCCGGGCCTACGCGGCAGGAACAGGCGCGCTGATGATACTGCTTGCTCAGACGAGTGAGCAGCACAATTCGTTGCTTGAGCATCATTCCGCTTTTCCTCTTGCTTCACTTTTACCCGAACGTGTTCGCCAGGCGGGCACGTCCTTCTGTGTTTCCTTGCTTATACCTTTCTGATGCGATGTGCCCGTTACTCGCGGCTCTACTCGTTGTTTTTCAGAATGGATGGGAGCAATTGTTATGACACAGACTCACGATCAATCGTCCGGGGACGTGGTCAGCGCTGGTAGCCTGCCGGTTGTGGCGGAGCGGGCGCGAGCGTATCCGCCTCTCTGGCGCAACCGGGACTATATGCTGCTCTGGTGCGGGCAGCTCGTTTCCTCGACTGGCTCTCAGATCTCACTGCTGGCTTTCCCGCTGCTGGTGCTGGCCGTGACGGGTTCACCAGCCCAGGCGGGCATTGTCGGCGCGTTGCGCGGCCTGCCCTTCGCTCTACTTTGCCTGCCCGCGGGCGCGCTGGTGGACCGCTGGGACCGCAAGAAGGTAATGCTGATCTGCGATAGCGGGCGCGCGCTTGCCCTGGCCAGTATTCCGCTGGCGCTCTGGCTGGGAAATCTGAGCTTTCTCCAGCTCTGCCTGGTCGCGCTGACCGAAGGAACATTGATGACCTTCTTTTCAATCGCCGAGATGACCTGTCTGCCGCACGTGGTACCACGTGAGCAGCTTCCGTCGGCGACCGCGCAGAACCAGGCCATCGACTCTACCTCGTGGACGCTGGGGCCGTTCCTGGGTGGTCTGCTCTACGGTGTGGGCCGTCTGGTGCCCTTTTTGCTGACCTCCATCACCTTTGGCTGCTCCGTGGTCAGCCTGCTCTTCATGCGCGCGCGCTTCCAGGGCGAACGCGAGCAGGTTCAGCGCCACATCTGGCGCGAGATCGGCGAGGGACTTGTCTGGATCTGGCGCGACGCCCTGCTGCGCTTCCTGGCCGTGCTCACCTTTTGCCTGGTTATGCCCTCGATTGGCTTTACCCTGATTTTGATTTCGCTCGCGCAGAACGAGCATGCCTCTCCGCTGGCCGTTGGCATCCTCATCGGCGGTGGCGGCATCGGCAGCATCCTGGGCGCTCTGCTCACCCAGACTTTGCAAAGGCGTTTCACCTTTGGCCAGTTGACCATTGCCTCGGCCTGGGTCTGGGCAGGCTCCTGGCTGGGCCTGGCCATCGCGCCCAATATTGTCGTGCTGGGCATCACCAACGCCATCAGCTTTATCATCGTGCCCATCTTCCTGTCGGTGCAGTTCAGCTACCGCCTGCTCGCCGTTCCCGATCATCTCCAGGGCCGCGTGCAGAGCGTCTACCGCCTGCTCTCCTACGGCAGTCAGCCCGTAGGCATGGCCCTCACTGGCCTGCTGATCCAGGGTATCGGCCCGGTCTGGACCGTCATCGTCCTCTTCGTCCCGCAGGGCATCATCGCCTTATTCGCCACCCTCTATCGCCCGCTCAGGGCCGCGCCCCTGCTGAGCGAACTGGCGTAGGAATAGAAGAATCACCACGCAGGCAAGCTGCCCTCAAAAAAATCTGAGATTTTTTTGAGGGCAGTTTGCCTGCGTGGTGATTCTTCATCGTTTACATGTTCTAAACGATTATGTGTGCATCAAGACCTGCTCAGTTTCATAGCGGGCTGTTTCCCAATCGAGCACATCCGCCAGCTCGCGCCGCAATTCCTCTAATGCCGCCTCGCGTGCCTCTGGCGTGGGAATCATCGAGCCGCGCCAGATTAACAAAATGTGTATCTCATCGGGGCGCTGATCGCTGCGCGAAACAAAGCGCGCGGCGGTACCAGGAAAAATGTAGCCTCCACTGGCACGTATCTTTTCCAGGCGCTTCTCTAATGCCTGTATCACGTTTGGACGCAATTGAACCACTATTTGGAGCAAGACTTTTCTCATTGACAGAAAACGCTTGTCAAAGAGGGCATTAAAACTGTGAATGTAGCTTTGCGCCTGCGGCGCAGCCACGAGGGGTATGATGTTGGGGTGACGCGTGGGCCACGCCCACACGTCACCCCAACATCATACCTGCGTGAGTCCAGAGGGAGCAGCCCCTGCGCCTGTTGTCTCCCCCGGAGACGGCGGCTTCTGGCGGCGCAGCCGTGTTCGGATGCCAGGAAAGGGACTCTTTTGAGAAACCCTGATCGGCATATCCGGTGTGATTGACAGAGATGATATAATTTTTTATAATATATGCCGAGCACCCATAGCTCAGCGGATAGAGCACTAGTCTTCGGAACTAGGTTGTCGGCGGTTCGAATCCGTCTGGGTGCATCTTGTTTTTTTGCAAAATATCCTGGCGTTCACCAGCATTTATAGAGAAAGAGCCCCACCGGATTTTCCAGGTGGGGCTCTTTCTCTTGTATTGGATAGATGTGCTTGTTATGACTGTCCGTCGCTGCTGCTGGAGCTTTTGGCGGTGCTGGGCATCTGATTGTAGATGTCGAGCCAGTTAGTGGCGATCTCTATCTGGGCTTGCTGGAGGGAGATGGCGCCGGAGCAGACCTGGTCGTGCAGGTAGTTTTCGACTTTGTCTTTTTCATGGAAGCCGGGTTTGGGGCTGGCGGCTTCGGGCCAGAGGTTGGAGATGTCGTTGGAGCCGCCCAGTTCGAGGCTGACGAGGTGGTCTACTTCGTACTGGCCCGCGGTGTGGCTGGCGATGCCATACGATGAGTAGGCTTTGTTTTTGACGCTGGTGGGGACGTTGCGCACGGATGACGCGTAGCCCGATTTACAGATCTGATCTTTGGTGGCGTTGGGGAGTATGTCGCCCGGCGTACACTGCTGATCTTGCAGGGCGCCGTTAACGACGCAGCCCGATGTTTTTGCCTGCGCACCCCAATGAGGAGCCGAGGTGGACACGCCTCTGCTTGGGGTCGGTGTGGTGCCGATGTTTATGTTGACGCTGGAACATCCACTGAGTAAAAGGCAGAACAGAACTGCCAGGAGATAAAGGTGTTTTTTCATAGAGCGCCTCCCAGGCTGGTCATTCCTGATGTTTCAGGTTCAGGTATGTCACATATCCGCTCACAACACGCCTTTCTGGCCAATAAAAAGACGCCAGCGGTTGTGCCCGGCTTTTTCTCGACGAGGCCGGTACTATACAAACGGATGTGAGCGGAAATATGTATCAGCAAGGGAGACCGCGCTGCTTATTCGGATTGTAAGACCAGCCAGCCGTTGTCGAAGCGCCGCGCTCGCAGGTCGGCTCGCCTGATCCAGTAGTAGACCATGCCGTTGTCGGCCCAGCGCATTTTCGCGGAGGCCTCGCTGTCGATCTGGAGCAGGAGCTGCCAGTCAGAGACGCCGGCCAGCAGTCTGGCCGCGCGGGGATCGTTGATATCGGTAACTCCATTGGAGATCAACTGACATTGTTCGCGCATGTCATCTTGAATGGTGTCGGGATAGCCGAGCAAGCGGTGGTGCGGTAGGGCGCGCTCTTCAGGGGGATGTAGCGCCTCTAAGACGTTTTCATAGGCCTGTTGTTCGTCCTCGCTCCAATCGAAATTGGGAATCTCCAGTTCTGGCTGGATGGCCAGCGTGAGTTCGTTATTGGGGGTAAGCGCGCAGGCAGGAAAGAGGCTGGCGGCGGGTAGTCCCACTGGTGTGGGCAGACGCTGGAGACGGGGATTGGGGTCGGCCTTGAAGAAAATGCTCCAGCCCGCCTGGTCCGCGGGTTGCTCGCCAAAGGTCTGCTGGGTAGCATCGTAGAAAAACCAGAGCATCCCGTGCGGAGGCAGAAGTTTTTCGTGGTCAAATTGCTGGACATCCGCCAGGCGAATCTGCGCGAGGAAAGACTGTGGCTTTCCCTTGAATGCTGGCCAGGACAAGTCCTCCGGCAGGTCGGGGTGCCCGCCAATTTTCGAGGCGCCAATGCCCAACTTGCTCTCATCGATGGGCACAGCTGACAGGCGAATAGAATTGCGTACAAGCTGATTGATGGCCGGGATGCGCGCTTTCAGGCCCGCTTTGAGAAACGCTTGCTCGATATTCGATCTCTGCATAAAAACCTCTTCTTTCCCACATATCACTCTAGAGCCATGATAACAGTTTCACAAAAACATTACCTATCATCTGACCTTTCAATCGTGTGAGAGGCAACTTTTTCCGCACCAATGCCTGGATTTATCTATGACGCGACTCGGCTTCATCAACCAGGGAGATCTCTTCTGCTTTGGCCAGTGCCGAAGTGATGGCTGGCGCGGTATGAGAACGGCGCAAGAGCGCGATCAGGCGCAGTCCCAGCCAGTCGCCGAGCAGGACCGCGCCCAGTCCACCCAGCAGGCTCACGACGAGATAGAGTAGCGCTGGCAGAAGCTGGCCTTTGCTCAGCAGGAGCAGATCGCCGAGAGCCAGGCTGCTGAAAGTGGTATACGCACCCATAAAGCCGGTATTAATCAGGAGGCGTCGCGTCGGGCCAATCAGCAAGGCTTTGTCCGCCAGGGTGCTGATCAAGGCCAGCAGGAGCGCGCCAGAGAGGTTAATGGCCAGAATATCATAGGGCCAGCTTTTACCCAACCAGCCCTGGATGCTCAGGCTCAAACTATAGCGGACCAGGGTACCCATGAAACCGCCGCAGCAAACTGCCAGGATGCCACGTCTCAGCGAAAGCGTCTGTCCCGCCATTAAAATAACCCTCCCAGCGCCAGGCCAAGCGCGGCGGCCAGCAGACCAGGCACAAAATTCCCTGCCAGGTAAAGCGCGCTCAGGCGCGTGTCGCCGCTCCTGATTAATTGCACACCTTCCCAACTCATCGTACTGAACGTCGTATAGCCTCCCAGAAAGCCCGTTGCCGCGATCAACTGTATCTGCGCATTGATCACCTTCTGACTCGTCAATCCAAACAGCAGGCCAATCAGAAAAGCCCCGCTCACATTAATAATCAATGTTGCCCATGGAAAAATGCCCCGCGCACGCTGGCTAATCAGCCGCCCCAGCAGATAACGTGCCAGCGCCCCAGCGGCCCCCGCCAGCCCGAGCAGGCCCGTTGCAAAAAAAGTTGCTAAAGTCATAAGTACTTTTTTCAGGAGCGCGATGGTGTTCGGCAGGAGGAGCAGTGGCCGAAAAGCGTGAGCGAATGGCCCTCAATCGAGAAATTGGTCAGGGCGCTGAGTTCGGCGAATTGCTCAGGGGCGATACATACGTCGACATCGACGACGCGATGGCAGGAAGTGCAGGTCAGGTGATGGTGATGCTCGTCCCCGCCGCAGACGCGATAGCGATGGGTGCCGTCGGCGAACTCGATGCGGTCGAGCAGGCCGGCGTTGACCAGCATTTCGACGGAACGATAGACCGTCGCACGGCCCAGGCGCGGCTCCTGCTGGCGCAGATCCTGCCAGAGATCGTCCATTGAGAAATCTTTGCCGCTCCGCGCCAATTTTACCAGGTGCTCGGCAATCAGCCGGCGAGGGCGGGTGTTGCGCTGGCATTCCTGGTCAAACACGGCATAAATCTTCTCATCAATCACGAGAGACATTCCTTTCTCCTGGCAGAGGTTAGCAGGCAATCGTATTTGTATGGTTGTATTTTACCACATGTACGCCAGTAGAATAACCCCACTCATTTTTCGCTCAGGAGCAGGCCGCGCTTCTGGGCGAGCGCGATGGCCTCGGCGCGCGATTGGACGCCGAGTTTGCCATAAATGTTGGTCAGGTGCGATTCGAC
Organism: Ktedonobacteraceae bacterium; assembly: GCA_036384215.1. GTDB lineage: Bacteria > Chloroflexota > Ktedonobacteria > Ktedonobacterales > Ktedonobacteraceae > Paraktedonobacter. Next base: position 6,180 of record DASVMX010000329.1, read on the forward strand.
GGTTTTGATGGAGATACTCAGGCGCTGGCCGATCTCGCTATTGCGCACTCCCTGGACAACCAGGCGCAGGACATCCAGTTCGCGCGCGGTCAGTGGTTCTGCCTCCCCCCTGCTGACCTGGCTCTCTTCAGCGAGAAGGAGCTGGCGCACTTCGGGGTCCAGGCTGCGTTTGCCCGCCGCGATTTCGTGGACTGCCTGGCGAATATCGCTGCCCCGCGCGCTCTTCAACCAGTAGCCCTTTACTCCCAGCCGGAGCATGGTCTGGACATAGGCGATCTGATCGTACGCGGTCAGTACCAGGATGTCAGGTGCCTCACATTCGTTTGCCTGTAAAAGTGCCTGCATTACTCCGAAGCCGTTCAGGCCTTTCATTGCGATATCCAGCACCATTACGCGCGGCCTGAGCTGTCCACACAGCGCTAGCGCCTCTGCTCCATCACGGGCTTCGCCAATCACGGCGAGTTCAGGATCTTCCTCCAGGAGCTTGCGCGTGCCCTCGCGCATCATGGTATGGTCGTCTACCAGCACAATGCTGATCACATCGCGCGGCGTTTCATATTCATTCAAGCCTGCAGTCCTTCCCAGATAAAGGCCAATTCTCCCTGTGTGGCTGGTGGCCAGGGCAGCGGCTCGCGGGTTTCGCGCTCGACAGGCCTGGCCGGAGAATAGAACGCGCGGATAATGACGCCGCGTCCAGGGCTGGTGCGCATGTGCAGTCTGCCGCCAATCGCGGCCATGCGTTCGTGCATCCCCGCCAGGCCCAGATTCTCCGCCAGGGGCCGCCGCTGTTGCAGGCCGCGCCCGTTATCGCTGATTAACAGAGAGATGCCGCCGTGTTTCTCGCGTTTCAGGCGCATGACCACGCGGTTCGCACCGGCGTACTTAAAGACGTTGGAGAGCGCCTCCTGACCTACGCGGTAGAGCGCCAGCTCCGCGTCAGCCTCCGGGCGCTCCGACCAGTTGCCCTGGCAGGTGAACTGAATGGCAATCTGTCCACTGCTGCGCTCCTCGGTCTGGCGTGCCAGCCAGTGGAAGGCTTCGACCAGTCCCAGCTCGTCCAGCAGCGGTGGACGCAGTTCCAGGCAGGTGCGGCGCAGACTTGTGGCCACGGAGCGCGCCAGGGGCATGACCTCCGCCACCTCGGACATATTGCTGGCGTCCGAGAGCTGGCGCACAACCAGCATGGCCTGTTGCAGCGCCTCGTCGTGCAGCTCCAGGGCCAGGTGCCGGCGCTCCTCTTCCTGCGCGGAAACCACGCGATGCGTCAGCGCGGTCATCTGCTGCGCGTCCGCCTGGGCCTGCTCCAGATAGCGACTGTTGACCTCCAGCACCGATAACTGCGAGGCCAGTGTGCTCAAAAAGCTGCGATCTTCTTTATTGTAGCGCTCCAGGTTCAGCTTCGCGCCCAGATAGAGGAAACCGCTACAGCGCTTCCCATCGTACAGCGCCAGCAGCAACACGCCATCCAGCAGCAGGGGAGCCGTCGGAGATAGCTCAAGGTGCGTCAGTCCCAGGTTCGCGATACTGGTCAGGCGCTCGCTCGCCAGCCCTTCCAGCGACGCGTTACGCCCCGCGCGAGCTTTCGGCGAGATGTGCCGGTAGACGCGCCAGCCAGCCGCGCCGTGCGCCGTCGGACTGCGCACTGAAGAACGCGTGCGCAGCAGCAGGCCAACTTCCGTCGCGTTGAGCAGACCGGCCAGGCGCGGCAGCATAAAATCCGTGATCTGCTGCATTCCCTGTAGCCGCGTCAAAGCCGCGCTCAGGTCGCGCAGTGAGCGGTTATACTCGTAGAAATCCTGGTAGAAAACCTGGTCGCCCGCATCGCGGATCTTGCTCCAGAGCAGCGGAAAGCCGAGCAGAGCAACTCCCAGCAGCCCGGCATAGGTATAATCCAGCGTCTCCTGGCTCACATGCATGCCATACATCGTGCGCAGCAGGATAATGCTGGGGAAGAGAAACACATTGGCCAGTAGCAGCCAGAGCAGCCCGCGCATCGCCTTGCGGCTGAGCATACTGGTCGTGCCCAGCAAATTCTGGCGAAACAGCGCGTAATCGCAGGCAATCGGGAGCACCGCCAGCGGAATAGGAATCATGCGGATCAGGCTGGTCTGCGCCAGTGTATCGGCGTGAATAAATCCAAGATTCAGAATGAGCGGGATTAGCAAAAACATCAGCCCGATGGCCACCATGCGTACAAATTGCCGCTCCTGCCGGTTCAGCTTGCGCAGGCCCCAGGCCATCACCCCGATCACAATCAAGCCAGCGGCGAGGTAGGCAATGCCATTGACCGCGATAAAAACCAGGCGCAGTGTCATAGGCGCGATAGGCAGGAACGCGCTGAAAAGCGCCAGGCCAGCGCCTACCAGCAGGGGAAGGTAGGGCTTGATCGGCGTGCGCTTACCCTCGTCTTTGCGCGAAAGCGGATAAGCGAACAGGCAGACCAGCGTGACCGATAGCGCGCGCACCGTCGTAGCCACGGTAAACCCGAGCAGGTTCAGCCAGGGATAGCTCGCGCCGCGCAGATTAATCATGCAGAGCACCAGCCCGGTGCAGGTGAAAAGCGCGTAGGCCACGCGTGCCAGCGGGCGATTCTGGCTGCGCAGAAAGATCGCGATGCCAGTTACATTGAAAATGGCCGCCAGGAAAAAGACCAGCGCCAGGTCCAGAAAATCCACTGGCTGCGGCTGAATTGCCACCTCGAAGCGCTGGACCGCTACAGGCAGGCCCACCACGCTCATCTGGATCTTTCGGGCCGTTAGCGCGCACGGATTATCCGCCGGCGCACCCTCCAGTCGGACCTGAATACCCGGCTGCGCCCCCGTCATCCACGGCTCGCTAAAGGGCCGCAGCGCCACCACCTGGCACACCCCCGGATTGCCCGCCACCGGTGCCAGCGTGATATCCGGGCTGGATGGTACATCCATGTGTGACAATACAGTGCTCAACGCGATAACCTGGATCGCCAGCCCGGCCAGAATCACCAGCCAGCGCGCGTCCAGGAATCTGCGCACCGCCTGTCTTGAGAATGAAAAAGAAGTCTCAGCCATACCTTTGCCCGCTTTTCGCTGCTTGATCGATAAATCTTGATCGATAAAGTTCACACCGGATGCGCTGATCCAGTGTGAATCTTCGCATTGTAATATTCTTTCGCATTGTAGAAAAAATTTCCAGGAGAAACATCAGGGATTTCCCCGAAGACAGCTTGAGATTTCTTCTGTAAGCTTTACATAGTTTTATGCAATGTGCAAGGTCTCGCCGGTGAGCCTCTCATGCCATGCATGATCCTGAGCGAGCCACAGACGGGGCCGGCCCGGCTGTATGTCGTGGAACAGAGCCGTTTTCTCTTGTTTCTGGCGAGAGGCGCCCCGGGAAAAGTGATGACCTTTTTTTCCCTCTTAGCTGTTTGCTTCTCCCTTGCTTTGTTTGAAAAAGATGGAAAACACTTATACGTTTGGAGTTTATTATGTCTGGTTTGTGGTCTTTTGTATCCAAGATAGGTCTGGCGAATCGCAGCGTAGTGGCGCTGGCGACCATTGCCATCCTGATCGTGGGAGGGTGGATGATTCCCTCTCTCAAGCAGGAACTCTATCCCTCGCTGGAATTTCCCGCCGTCACAGTGGTGACCGTTTATCCGGGCGCCTCGCCCTCAATTGTTGAGCAAGACATCACTGATCCCCTGGAACAGAGTATTCAAGGGACGCAGAATATTCAGACCATGACCTCGTACTCCAACCAGAGTACATCGATCATTGTCGTTGAATACAACTTTGGCACTGATATCAATCAGGCGAGCCAGCAGATTTCTCAGCAGATTAATCGTGTTCAGGGCACCCTGCCTTCTGGATCGCAGGCGCCGCAGGTCCAGACCTTCAATGTCAATTCTCTGCCAGTGATCCAGCTCGCCGCGACCTCTGACGCAGACCCGGCCACGCTGGCTGCTGATCTCCAGACCAAAGTCGTGCCAGCGCTGAGCGGCATCGACGGCGTGGCTCAGGTGAATGTCACTGGCGTGCAAGATCCTGTGATTCTGATTACTCCTGATCCCGTCGCTATGCAAAAGGCTGGGATAAAGATCACGGATCTGATGGGTCCACAAAGCGTGTTAGCGGCCAACAATATTAATTATCCCGTTGGCCAGGCGACAAACAATGGGCAGACCTTTGCGATCACTGCGGGCTATCAGTTTAAATCAATCGACGATTTGATGAACCTGTCGATCATGGGGGTAAAATCTACTGTCATTTGTACTCCTGCTCAAATGGCTGCTGCTGGCCCAAATGCAGCTACTCAATGTGTAAAATCAATTCCATACCAGTATAAACTGAGCGATGTAGCTACAATCAAGCAGGGGGTAACTCCTTCGACCTCGCTGACCCGTACCAATGGCCAGCCCAGCCTGGGCATTTCGATTACCAAGAACGCCGATGGCAATACAGTCAACATTTCGCAGGCTGTCAACGATAAGCTTTCTTCATTGGAAAGCCAGCTCGGCAATGGCGCGAAGTTGACCGTCATTTCTGATCAGGCACCCCAGATTACCAGCGCGGTGAGCGGCCTGGTGCGCGAGGGGCTGATCGGTGCTGGCTTTGCTATCCTGGTCATTCTGCTCTTCCTCTTTTCCATTCGTTCAACCCTGGTTACCGCCATCTCAATCCCGATTTCAATCGTGATCGCCTTGATCGCGCTGTCTGTTGGCAAACTCTCGCTCAATCTTTTCACTCTAGGTGCCATGACCATTGCTGTTGGACGCGTGGTAGATGACTCAATTGTTGTATTGGAGAATATCTATCGACACCTGGGTCAAGGGGAGGACAAGCAAACGGCTATTCCATTGGCTGTTAGAGAAGTAGCGGGAGCTGTGACGGCTTCTACTTTGACCACAGTGGCTGTATTCCTGCCAATTGCCGGGGTTGGTGGCTTTGTTGGCCAGGTTTTTGGACCTTTTGGCATCACAGTTGCGGTTTCTCTCCTGGCCTCGCTGGTCGTTGCTCTCTTTCTTATTCCGGTGCTGGCCTACTGGTTCCTCAAGGCTCCGAAGGCGAAAATGGGCGCGAAAGCCGCGAGTTCTCACGAAAAAGACACGTTACTGGAACGTGGCTACGTGCCCGCCGTGCGCTGGGTGACCGGGCATAAAGCGATCTCCCTGATTGTCGCTCTCTTGCTTTTCATTGGCTCGATAGCCCTTGCCCCACTTCTGGGCACGAACTTTTTCAGTTCGTCCCAGCAGAACACCTATTCAATCACACAGACCTTGCCGATTGGTACCAGCATGGGCACTACCAACCAGGACGCGGTACAGGTTGAGAATGTGTTGAGCGGCATGGCATCGATCCAACACTACCAGGTGACTATTGGTTCCTCGGGCATGTTTTCCTCGCTGCAAGGCTCCTCCGGCGGTTCAAACGTCGCGACGTTCTCGATTACTACTGATCCAAACGCCGATCAGAACGCGTTCCAGGCTGACCTCCAGAAGCGCTTGAACGCTCTAAGCGGCGTGGGCCAGTTGCAAATCTCGACCAGCCAGGGTGGCGGTTTTAATAGCTCGGGGGTCTCTGAAGATATCCAGGCGCCTGACCAGGCGAAGCTTGAGCAGGCTACTCAGCAGGTGCTGGAGGCCTTCAAGAAGGTCCCGGATATTACAAATATCACCAGCAATCTGGCCGCGGCAGCGCCACTGATTGATATCCAGGTTGATCCTGCGAGGGCGTCGAAACATGGGCTGAGCGCCCAGGTGATTGCCCTGGCTCTGAGTGACCTCTACAATAACCAGACTCTGATGACGGTTAACTTCAGCGGTAAGCAGATGAAGGTTCAGTTACAGATGATTGATCCAGGTCTGTTGCCAGCGACGGTAGATGGTTTCAACAATCTTGTTGTCGTGGCTACGCCGGCTGGCGTTGTGAAATTGGGCGATGTCGCGACTGTTCAACAGACGCTGGGGCCGACCCAGATTACTCATACTGGCGGCCAGCGCACGGCGACGGTCAGCGCTACTGCTACAACTAACAATGTTGGTGCGGTGACACAGGCGGTTGCTGCTCAGATCAAAAAGCTGTCTCTGCCCGCTGGTGTGACTGTTGTGTCGAGCGGCGTGGCCTCGCAGCAGTCTTCGGCGTTCAGTAGCCTGGGCCTGGCTCTGGTGATCGCTATCATACTGGTCTACCTGGTGATGGTCGCGACTTTCCGCAGTCTGATGCAGCCGCTGATCCTGTTGATCTCGATCCCCTTCGCGGCCACTGGCTCGCTGCTGTTGATGCTGGCGGCACACACGCAGCTGGGCGTGCCTTCGCTGATCGGTCTGCTGATGCTGGTGGGTATTGTGGTTACGAATGCGATTGTGCTGCTTGACCTGGTGCGCCAGTACCGCGCGCAGGGCATGGACGCGCGCACTGCTGTCATCGAGGGTGGACGCCGCAGGTTGCGCCCGATCCTGATGACCGCCATCGCAACCATCCTGGCGCTGCTGCCTATGGCGCTGGGTTTGAGCAAGGACAGCGGCTTTATCGCCGCTCCCCTGGCAGTTACAGTCATCGGTGGCCTGACCTCCTCGACTATCCTGACCCTCCTGCTGGTCCCGACCCTCTATGTGCTGATCGAGGGTCGCAAAGATCGCAAGGACGCCGCTCGCCCGCAATCCGTTCCCGCTCCCGCGACCCCCATCGAGGAGCAGGATACCAGCGAGCAAGTAGTTGTTCAGAGTGTGTAATTAACCTGTATAGGAAAGCTGAATGCAGCCCGGAGACGCGCGTCTCC
>DASVMX010000330.1:0-10313 GCA_036384215.1 Ktedonobacteraceae bacterium
GCCGCTCCACCAGTTCCCCGCTCTTTTCAACACCACGCAGGGTGTGTTGATCCTGATCAATGCCTGTGCTATACTGCACTTCCAGGCATGGAAAATATATCTCAAAAAGGGACAGCGGAAACGTTTATTCTTTTGCCTGAACAAAAAGCAAGCGCGCCCGGACGCTGTCAGGCATAGCAGCCATTGCCAGAACATGATATAATGCATGTCATAGAGTCTCTTTCTTGCCTCCAGGTACAGTAACCTGTCAAAGCGAGAGTTGAAAAAATAGAAAACAGGGAGTGATTGTGGAAGGAGTATTGCTCGATCCTGGCCAGTTGGCGCGCTCCGCTGTGGACGCTGCCTCTGATAAGAAGGCTTCCGATGTCCTTCTCCTGGATATCCGCGAAGTTACCACCTTCGCAGATTACTTTGTGATCTGTAGCGGCAGCAACCGCCGCCAGATCCAGGCGATCGCTGAAGCGATTGATGATCAGCTTAGCGCTCAGGGAGCCAGCCTGTTCCATCGCGAAGGTGACGCGGAAACAGGGTGGATTCTGCTTGATTTCGGGGATGTGATTATCCACATCCTGGGCCCCAAGGAAAGGGAGTATTATGATCTGGAACGGCTCTGGAGCGGCGCCAAAACGGTTGTGTATCTACAGTGATTTCAACACAAAGGTGGTCAACGATGACATTCTTGCGTAATCGACTCTTTCTCGGAGGCATTCTGATCGGCGGCATCTCCGGCATCATTGTCGGTTCCGTTATCGCGTTTACGCTCGGCGAAAGCAGCGTGAGCGCAGTACGCCGCGCGCTACAAGAGCGCAACAAGGGCAAAGTGCCGGTCGAATATCTTTCTCAATAAGAATACTATATCCCGCTTCATTTGCTGGCTCCTTGCCCGTATAACTGGCTCTATTCTGCTCAACGCGCTCTCGTTCAATCCGCGGAAGCTCATCCGCGCAGAATAGAGCCAGTCTGGTTTTCTCTCTTTCTCCACCGCGTAAACACGCGTTTTCGTCTCTTTCCCCCCAAATCTCCTAACAATCTGTCCAGGCACTTTACATGTGCACATAGAAACATGTAAAATAGACCAAATTATCGTACCAGGTGGTCAGGTCGCAATGGAGGAATATCATGGGTACAGTGCATCTTTTTATCTCTTATTGGTTTACCAGCTCTCGACGGACAGTTCAGTGGATTTCGCTGGTTCTAGCGGCCTTTGTGCTTTGCTCTGGCCTGTTCGGACTGGCCGCGCCAGTTCTTGCCAACCCTCAAAGTCATGGATGTGCCCCCGCTGTTCCACCCTCAGTGGCCAATACTATTCCCCTCCAGGATGCTGCCGGGAGCATATGGATCAACGAGATCCTGTTAAACCCAGCCTCAAACTGGAATTGCTCTGAACCAAACAAGATCTATTCTTCACAGAGCGATAGTTGGATCGAGTTTTTAAATCCGCAAAATCAGGCATTCGATCTCTATGCTGCTCATGCCCAGATTTCACTCGATGGCGGATCTACCTTCATCTTCTTTCCCTTTGGCACAACTATTGCAGCCAATGGCTTTCTGGTGGTTTTCCCGCAATACAATCAGACAGTGGCCGCTTCGACACCCTGGAATGTTATTTTGCGGGTTGGAGGCGCTATCATTGACCAGGTAAAAGCGCCTGTGCTGCAATCTGATCAGTCCTACGAACGCATACCAGACGGCTCCACCACCTGGCTCTACTCGGGCCACCCCACAATTGATGCCAGCAACAACGCGATGAACCAGACCGTCACGCCAACGGCGACAAAGAAGCCTGTCACGACGGGCAGCCCCACAAGTGGCGCGACAAATCAGCCAGCCAGTTCTGGAACTCAACCCACCTGGAGGAAAGTCCAGTTTCCTGCGAGCTCGACGCCTGCCCCCGATCTCACCACGACCGTCGATTCCTCTACACTGGCGTTTCATCCCCCTCAGAATCCGCCCGTACCATCGGGCAATGGCTCTGGCGGCTGGGTTATTGCGTTGACAGTTTTTCTCGCGCTGCTGTTCCTGATCTCTCTGATCTGGTGCTGGCGGCTTTTCCACGCGCCTTGACGCGTGTGAGCGACCATGGTACTCTGACACCGGAGGCCGCTCTCCAACTCTACGACAAACTAAAGCGAGACATATTGTATGCCTGAAATCACTCATACTCAGCCTGCATCTGATGCGACTGACAAGTTACAACGCAATCGACGCGCGAAAATCTCCATCATTGGCGGTGGTAGTGCCTATTGCGCGGGGCTGATGCGAGCGTTCGCTCACCATGCCCGGCATTTTCAGGGCTGCCACATCACGCTGATGGACATCGACCAGGCTGGCCTGGAACTGATCTATACGCTTGGCACGAAATTCTTCCGCAACGCGGGTGCTGATCTGACCCTGGAGGCCACAACTGACCGCCGGGCCGCGTTGAGCGATACTGATTTTGTGCTGACCAGCTTCCGCACTGGCGGCCTCCAGGCCCGCGGTCTGGATGAGAAGATCCCACTGCGCCACGGCTTGATTGGTCAGGAGACGGTTGGCGCGGGCGGCTTTTTCTACGCGCTGCGGACTGTGCCTGTTGTGACTGAGATCGCGCTGGAGATGGAAGAGGTCGCGCCTCGTGCCTTCTTGCTGAACTACACCAATCCGAGCAATATCGTAACCGAGGCGGTCGCTCATTGCAGTAATATCAAAATCATCGGTATGTGTGACGGGCCGGTCCACGAGATTCCCCACTTTGCCAGGCAGGCAGGCATCGCCCTGCCAGATAACCAGCGGCTCTATCACCGTACCGTCGGGCTCAACCACGGCAACTGGACCACCGCGGTCTGGCGCGAGGGCGTAGATATTCTGCCGGAGATCGTCTCCTGGTGCCAGAATTATCTGGCAACAAGCCCGCAGATGACGCTGGATAACTACTCGTTTGTAATGATTGCCACCCTCACCGCGCACTACGGCGCCATCCCTTCGGATTATATGCACTACTACTATTTCCCGGAGCAGGTTCTCGAATTCTACCGCCAGAAACCCACTTCACGCGCGGAAGATATCATGGCTATGCTGCCCAGCATCCTGGAACACTACCGTGAAGAAGCGCAAAAAGAGGCGCCACAGTTGCAAAAAATGCGCGGCGGCGGCGGTTTTGGCGACTTCGCTCTGGACATCGTGCGCAGTATTCTCAACAACACTGGCGAAGAATGGGTGCTGAACGTCCCCAATCGCGGCACGCTCAATTTTCTGGCCGATGATCGCGTGATCGAAGCCCCCTGCCGGGTCGATGCGCGAGGCGCGACTCCGCTTGTACAGGGCGATGGAGGTATCGCGCTGGATCAGCGCGGGCTGATCTCCCTGCTGAGCGAATTTGAGGGCGCTACGGCCCAGGTCGCGCTGCGTGGCACGCGGCGCGAGGCCATCAAGGCGCTGGCCGCTAATCCGCTGGTGCTGTCCTATAGCAAGGCCGAGGCAGTCTACAATGACCTGGCCGCGGCCCACGCGCGCTATCTGCCAGAACGGCTGCTGAAAGACTAAATGGCACGCCTGGCTGCTTCCAATTAGCCCAATCGCATGGTATCATGCTCGTAGGAGCATTTGTTGATTAACCTGCAACGGCCCCTGACAACCACAGCAGCCAAAGGAGCAAATCTATGAGCATCACAGAGCTTCCTCTCGCAGTAGCGGCTCCCCTTTTTGAGCGCCTGTCCGAGCAGAAAAAAGCTGAAGTTGTGCGCGATCTCAGTATATTGCTGGGAGCGCGCTATGTGCTGTCGTCCCCTTACGACCTGATGCTCTACGAATATGACGCGTCTATCGACCGCAGCAAGCCAGACATTGTGGTACTGCCCTCTACGACGGAAGAGGTCGCGGAGATTGTGAAAATTGCGGCTCGGTATGACATTCCAGTGGTGCCGCGTGGCGCGGGAACAGGTCTGAGCGGGGGCGCGGTCCCAATCTACGGCGGCATTGTCATTGTGTTCGCGCGCATGAACCGCATTCTGGAAGTGGATTATGAGAACCTGCGCGCGGTCGTTCAGCCAGGACTGGTCAATCTTCATCTGAGCAACGCGCTCAACTCGACTGGTTTCTATTACGTGCCTGACCCCAGCAGCCAGCGCTCCTGTACCATTGGCGGGAATGTGGGCGAGAACGCGGGTGGGCCACACACGCTGATCTACGGGGTTACGACAAACCACGTGCTGGGCCTGGAAATTGTGACCGCTGACGGGGAAATTCTCCAGGTGGGCGATTGGACGCCCGATGTGCCTGGCTATGATCTGACTGGCCTGATTGTCGGCTCTGAGGGTACGCTCTGCATCGTCACAAAAATTATTGTCAAAATGGTCCATCTACCCGAGGCGGTGAAAACGCTGGTCGCGATCTTTGATAGCCTTGATGATGCTTCCAATACCGTCTCAGAGATTATTTCTTCTGGTGTAATCCCTTCAGCAATTGAAATGATGGACCAGATGATCCTGCAAGCAGTCGAGGCCGACTCACAGGCAGGCTATCCCCTGGACGCTGCGGCGGTTCTGCTAATGGAGTCAGAAGGCATGGCAGAAGGGGTGCGCGAGCAGGTAGAGGCGATTGTGCGCGTTTGCGAGCAGCACCGAGCGCGCTCGGTGCGTATCGCGGCCAACGAAGAGGAGCGCCAGCGCTTCTGGGCGGGACGTAAAAATGCCTTTGGCGCGGTCGGGCGCATCTGCCCGGAATTTTATGTCCAGGATGGTGTGGTTCCGCGCACGCGCCTGCCCCAGGTGCTGCGCAGGATCAGCGAAATTTGCGCCAGCTACGGACTGCGTGTTGGCAATGTCTTTCACGCTGGCGATGGCAATCTGCACCCGCTGATCCTTTTCGATTCGCAGATTCCCGGTGAAATTGAACGTGTTCGCCAGGCGGGGCATGAAATTCTCCAGGTCTGCGCCGATGCGGGCGGTACTATTACCGGTGAGCATGGGGTGGGCCTGGAAAAACAGGAAGAGATGGCGTTGATTTTTAGCGAAACCGACTTGCGCGTCATGCAGCAGGTGCGCGAGGCCTGGAACCCTCGCCAACTGCTCAATCCCGGCAAGCTTTTCCCACAACCTGGGCGGTGCGCTGAAGTTAAACAGCTCTGATAGGAACTAGAGAGGTATGGGCGCATAGAGCGCGAAAATAAAATCTCCTACGTAATGGAGGCGTAGTTTGTCGATGATAGAAATCGAGACATTTATTCGTGAAATGCAAGACAATATCCCTGATCTTCAGGTAATCAATAATCCCGAGCATCTAAGCAACTACGCAATAGATGGCCTGCTGCCACGTCTGGTTGTTAAGCCACGCAACGCGCAGGAGGTTTCCGGGGTGGTTGCGCTGGCGAATCAGCGCGGCCTGACAACCCTGGCCCGAGGCGGGGGATCGCGGATGCACCTGGGCTCTATTCCCGAGTCCCTTGATATCCTGATCGAAACTGGCAAACTCACGCGCCTTTTAGAACACGAGGCGCCCGACCTGACCTGCCAGGTCGAGGCGGGCATCTCTCTTGCCGAGTTGCAAAGCCAACTGGGTACCAAGGGCCAGTGGCTACCGCTGGACGCGCCAGATCCCGCGCAAGCGACCGTTGGCGGCATCCTGGCGTCCAATGCCAGCGGTCCCAAACGCCTGCGCTACGGCACGGCGCGCGACCTGGTGATTGGCCTCCAGGTGGTACAGGCCAATGGCGAAATTGCGCGCAGCGGTGGCAGAGTAGTAAAAAACGTGGCCGGCTATGATCTGAACAAGCTCTACATTGGCTCGTTAGGAACCCTGGGCGTTATCGTCGAAGCAAATTTCAAGCTCCAGCCCATCCCGGCCAACGAACGCACGCTACTACTGACCTTTTCAAACAGCCAGGATGCCATGCAAACCGTGATTTCCATCCTGGGTTCTCAGCTCACACCCAGCGCGCTTGAATTAATCGACGCTGGCGCAGCCAACGATATGAGCGATTTCTTTGGTTTGAACCTGCCGACCAACGGCTATACCCTGGCGCTCGATTTTGAAGGCAGCCTGACTATCATCGAACGTCAGATAGACGAGGCACGGCTGATCGCGCGCACCAACGGCGCACTGCTGGGTGACGACCTGGCCGGAAACGAGCAAGAGCAATTCTGGAACGTGGTACGCGAACACCTGGATGGCTCGGTAACCTGTAAAGCAGCGATTCTGGTCTCGCAGATAGCGCTATACCTGCAAAAACTCGCAGAGATCTGCCAGCGCCACGACCTGGAGTCAGCGGTGATCGCGCACGCAGGAAATGGTATCCTGTATATAGAGCTGCGGCCAGGTGATGCCACGACGCGCCTGGTAGAGGCTATCGCCGAACTGCGCAAAAGCGCCAGGGAGGCGCGTGGCAGCCTGGTCGTCGAACGCTGCCCGGTCGATCTTAAACGCCGCCTCAATGTCTGGGGCGAACCAGGCGCGAATTTCCGCCTGATGCAGCGACTTAAAAACCAATTTGATCCCAAAGGAACCTTTGTCAAAGGGCGTTTTGTGGGGGGACTGTGAGTACCGAACAACCCAAATCAGCGGAAGTCTCCGCTCAACTGACTGTCAGCGCGCACGCAGAATTTCTGGAAAGCGCGCTGAACGAACTCAGGCGGATGGAAAACCGCTTGCACGTTATTGAAGTGCTCGCGCCGGGTATCGCGCTCTGTAGTGTGCCGGATCTGCAAAAATTCAGGCGCGGTGTAGCCGAGGCGCGGCCCGTCTTTGTGCGCCATCTCGCGCCGGTTCAGGCAGTTATTCAGCTCAAGAATACCGAGAACGACCTGGGCCGCCTGGCTCTTGCCATGGCCGACCTACCGAGCTTCACTATGCTTGAACGCGGCCAGCGTTTCTCGGTCCAGAGTCGCCTGATTCAAAGCGAAGAGGTCACGAGCCAGCGCGCCTATAGCGGCGGTAAAATTAACCAGGTGCTGGCCATGGCCATCGTGGAAGAAACCGGTGCGGTCGAGGAGATCAAACACCCGGAGATTATTGTCTCTGTGTTGTGTACACAAGAAAAAGCTTATACAGGCATTTCGCTGGCGCGCGAAAATCTTAGTGCCTGGCCGGGCGGAATGCGCCATTTCGCCCACACGCCGGAACAGATCAGCCGGGCGGAATTTAAATTGCTGGAAGCGCTGGAGACTTTTGGGGTCACGCTGCCCACGCGTGGACGCGCTCTCGATCTCGGCGCGGCTCCTGGTGGTTGGACCCGGCTACTGCTGGAAGCTGGCCTGCGCGTCGTCGCGGTTGATCCCGCGAAGCTCGACCAGCGCCTGGTCCGGCGTCCCAATCTGACCCATTACCGCGGCTACGCAGAGGCCTACCTGGAAGAGTTTGAGGATCAGCGCGATCTCTTTGATGTGATTACAAATGATATGCGTATGGATGCCCGCGAGGCCGCGAGGCTGCTGCTCCAGATGCGCAGCTTCCTGCGGCATGATGGCTTTATCATCAGTACGCTCAAGCTGCCGCACGCAACCGCCAGCGTTGATCCGCTGCGCAACTTGCGCGAAGCCACCAGCCTGCTCAGCCGCCACTTCGACATCGTACAGGCCAGGCAGCTCTTTCACAATCGCCAGGAGGTCACCGTCATCGCCGCCAGGCCACGGACCAGGGAGCTATAACGTGCCAGAAGTGAAGCAGAAAGCCTTTGCTTATATCACCTATCAGCTCCTGTGTCAATCGCGGATCACAGGATCATGCTCCCGCGACTATTGGAGAAGCTTTCTGAGTGAAACCTGTGCTCTACTTCAGCGAGGAGGTTGTTATGTCAAATGAATCAAGCGCATCCCAACCAGTGCAGGTTGGCCGGGGGCCGTTGCAGCGGCACACACATACCTATGACCTGATGCGCCAGTGTATTCACTGCGGCTTCTGCCTGCCAACCTGCCCGACCTACGCGGTGCTGGGAACAGAGATGGATTCTCCACGTGGGCGCATCTATCAGATGCAAGCCGTGGCCGAAGGACGTATGAGCATCTCCTCCGATTTTGTCGAGCACATGTACTGCTGCCTGGGCTGTCGCGCCTGCGAGACTGCCTGTCCCTCCGGCGTGCAATTTGGTAAACTGATCGAGGCCGCGCGCGAACAAATCCAACTTGAAGCAACTTCAACCCCTGCGCTCTCTGAAACATCCGCGCCCACTGTGACGCAGCATGCCCACAGCGAAATATCTGTGGCCCAAAAGCCCACTACGCCACTCGCGGAACGAGTTCTACGGCGCTTTTTCTTCGATCTCATGCTGCCATCGCGCCGGGTGACATCGCTGGTCTTCGCGGGTCTGAAAATCTACCAGCGCAGCGGCCTGCAAAAGCTGGCGCAGACAACTGGCCTGATACAGCGTATGGACAGCCTGCCAACGCCTTTCCAGGGTCAGCTAGCCACTCCCGAAGCACTGATGCCCCAGGCCTCCGGCGATCTGCTCCCCGAGCCACTTCCTGAAATCACCCCGGCACTCGGCCCCAGGCATTACCGCGTTGGCTTTATTAGCGGATGCATTATGGACCAGGTGTACCGCGACATCAACGAGGCAACCGTCCGCGTGTTAAGCGCCAATGGCTGCGAGGTCATCACACCGAGCAACCAGCAATGCTGTGGAGCCCTGCATGTCCACGCGGGCGAAGGTGAGCGCGGGCGCGTGCTGGCCCGTCACAACATCGACGTCTTCGCAAAATATGATTGCGATACAATCATCATCAATTCCGCTGGTTGTGGCTCCAACCTCAAAGAATACGGCCACCTGCTGCGCGACGATCCCGCTTACGCTGAACGCGCGCGGGTCTTCAGCACGCGAGTGAAAGATATCAGCGAATTTTTGATCAGCCTCGACCAGCAAGCTGCTCTAGGTGAGCTACCCTGCACGGTCGCCTATCACGACGCCTGCCATCTCGCTCACGGTCAGAAGGTCAAACAGCAGCCGCGCCAGCTCCTCAGACGCATCCCCGGACTGAAGCTGGTAGAGCTAAAAGAGGCTGATTGGTGCTGCGGCAGCGCGGGCATCTATAACATTACCAATCAAGAGATGGCCAGCCAACTGCTTGAACGTAAGATGCAGAACATCATCGCCAGCAAAGCCAGCATCATCGCTACTGGCAATCCCGGCTGTATGATGCAGATAGCCCTTGGCGCCCGCGCCCGCGGCCTGGATCTCCAGGTGCTCCATCCCGTGCAATTGCTCGACGAGGCCTACCGCGCCGGTGGTCTCTACCAACTACCCAGGCCAGATAACCGGCAACGTCGCGCCCGTCAGCGCGCCCTGCTCACAGGCCTGACCATCGGTGTTTTGCTAGGCCTTCTACTCGCGCGCAGCCAACGCAAACGCCGCCAGGTCTATTGAGATAGAGATCTTTATGCCAGAGGGACCCGTTATGCAATCGTCCACGAGCCAAAGAGAAACAAACAAGGTGAAATTATGGACAAAAGCGAAATTATCCTTCAAATAGAACATGATATCTCCTGGCTCCCCCTGCCTAACGAGGGCCAGATGGTGCTCTCTGATCGGCTTCCACCTCTGGAATTAAGTGCAACTGCACTAGTACTGGCTTTCTCAGATGACCGTTTGCTCCAAACACAGTTGGTAAAGCGCGGTTGGGATCTAGTTGGTGGCCATATCGAGCCTGGAGAGTCACCGGAAGATGCCGTACGCCGCGAGGCGTATGAAGAGGCAGGAGTCAGGCTGGGACCGCTGCATCTGGTGGGATACCAACGCCTGCGCCTGCTCGGTCCTCGCCTGGAAACATACTCCTATCCCTATCCTGAGAATTACCAGATTTTTTATTGCGCCCGCATCGTTGCCCTGGATGATTTTTCAGCAAATGCGGAAACGCATGGACGCGGTCTCTTTTCTCCTGCCGAAGCCGAACAACTTCCCTGGGTGCAAGCTCACAGAGAACTCTATCTTGCTGCTCTTTCGGCTATAAGAAATTCTGCTTGAGCCTGAAATTATCGCTATTGTTTTCGCGTACTTTTTCACCAAAAAATAGTCCGTACGCGGCGGCGCCGATGAATGTGATGATGGCGCCGCCTTGCGCTGGCAGACAAAAGAAAGGCAGCAACTCAGTGCAGCCTTCTGTCTGGCAGAATGTGCCTCCGCCGCTTATTACTGCTGGCAAGTACCAGTAGAGCTGGCCGCTAAATCAGGTATATCTCTTCCTGTGGTTGAGAGAACCATTCGTTGCCATCGGCGGTCACCAGAATTTCATCCTCAAGGCAATGTAGCCATGCTCGGTCACGACACCCAGTTCCAGGGTGAAAACGACGCCTTCCTCAATGACGTGATATGGCTCAGTTGTTCAAAAGAAGATAATCCCATGGGGATA
>DASVMX010000331.1:0-4940 GCA_036384215.1 Ktedonobacteraceae bacterium
GACAGGCATTTCCAAATGCCTGTCAGCGGACCTCTGAGCTTTTAACATTTCAGGTTTCCCCCCATAATGGTTGAAGAATTACCCTGTTTTTCCTTTTGAATACAAGGTAAAAAGCAGAGCGGGAATAAAACGCTGAGATTCAAACATTGATCAAAGTAGTATTCTTGCCAGGCGTCTGTAAGCTGGTATCAGCAATGAAATGTACTGGTTTGAAAGCATATCATCTATCCTGAGGAGTTCTTTTTTCTTTATGACCGTGATTCTGCCCCGCGATGGCTTTCTCGCTGTGAACGGTTTGCAATTGCATTATCGTTGCTGGATGGCGGAGGAGGCGCGCGCCGATTTGCCTGCTTTCCTGCTTCTCCACGGCCTGGCCTCGTCTTCGTATATCTGGAATCTAGTGGCTCCGCTGCTGGCAGCGCGGGGATACATGGTGGTTGCCCTTGACCAGCGCGGACACGGGGAGAGTGAGAAGCCAGCACATGGCTACGATTTTGCGAACGTTCTCGCGGATGATCGGGCAGTGGTGCAGGCATTGGGTTTAAGGCGTCCGATTGTTGTGGGTCATTCGTGGGGCGCTCAGGCCGCGCTGGAGTACGCCGCAGCGCCGCAGGCCGATCTCAGCGCGTTAATTCTGGTAGACGGCGCCGTACAACAGCTTTCGCGGAGGCCTGGCTGGTCATTGGAGAAGGCGCTGGTTGAACTGGCCCCTCCGCGCTATGCAGGAGTCACACGCGAAACCTTCCTGGGCTTTTATGCTTCCAGTCCACTGGCTCAACAATGGACACCTGAGATCGAAGCCACTGTACTGCATATTGTTGATCAGCATCCCGATGGAACCATATCGCCTCGCCTGACTTTTGAAAATCACCTGCAAATCATCGCAGCCATGTGGTATCAGCCCACCCTGGAACTCTACGCCCACGTGCACTGTCCCGTACAGATTGTAGTAGCCGAGCGCGAGCCTATCGATGCCGCCAGCAGGCAACGCGCGCAACTGCGCGAACAGGGCCTGGAACAGATTCGCGCCCTACGGCCCGCAGCGCGCATCGTACACATGCGCGATACTATTCATGATATACCGCTTCAGCGTCCAGAAAAATTGGTTGAAGAAATGCTGGCATTTATACCTGCGGAGGTTATCAGTCAGAAAAAGTCCTGTTGAACATTCTTGCTATTTATTGCTATAATGAAAAGCGATACGAGACGAAAAATGATTGTCGCAATAACAAGCCAGGGAGTAATTGATGAGCAAGGATACTCAGCAGCCGATTCAACCGGAGCCGCTTGTGACTGATGAGAGTATTGTTGTGCAGCCAGACCTGTTCAGTGGGACGCCGCTGGTGGTGGTAGCGCCGCCAGACCCGCAGGCGACGCCTTTTCCGCCGCTGGTGCGTACCAACCCGTTGACTGAACAATCGAGCATAATAGCCTGTGCCCTGCCATATGAGCAAGAGTTGCAGTTACGCGGAAAATCAGCATACACAATCACCTGCTTTCTTTCTGATCTCAAGATGTTCAGCGATTTTGTGGGGCGCGATACTCCCGTGGGCAGAATTACCAGGGAGCAAGTGACGGACTGGCTGATGAAGCTCAAATTCGGGGTGCCAGGACATGTGCCGGCTCCCAAGACTATGGCGCGGCGGGTTACGTTTTTGAAAAACTTTTTCTCCTGGCTGACCAGCGAAGGGACTATCCGCGAAGATCCTTCGGCCAATATTATTTTGGAGCGGCCTCTGCCACCTTTGCCAGAGCTACTTTTTGATAACGAAGTGCAGCGCCTGCTGGAAGCGGCAGCCAGCGAGCCGCGCTGTCATTGTCTCGTCTATCTGGTGTTGCACAGCGGCTTAAAAAAAGAAGAAGTCATGGGGTTAAAGCTGGAGCATATCGACCTTTCAAATCCACGCGAACCACGCATAACTGTGCATTTTGCCGCGGCCACAGGCAAGCAGCACCGCGAGCGTACACTGGCGCTGCCGGCTGATTTTGTGCCCATTCTGGCGCGCTATCGTGCTCGCTACCAGCCAGCCAGCGAGCTTTTCGTCTGCACCGACCGTAACCTCAACTACATCCTGGCGAAGGCTGTCAAAGATGCCAATGTGAAAAAGCGCGTGACGTTGCAACTGTTGCGCGACACCTTCGCGGTCCAGCAATTGCGCGCTGGCGTTTCTCTTGAGAGCTTACGCGAGAAGCTGGGTCTGTCCGACGAGGCCTGGATGGAATCGCGAGAGAAGTATCGCCGTCTGGCTTTTCCTAAGTAAGTAGTTCTCGGTGCTCTCTCCAGCAGTGCGCGCTTCTGTTTCTATCCCTATCCCTGCTTTATTGAGGCGGGAAAGATCGGACTGGTGCGTTTGGGAGTATAACGTAGAGTGCCTTGCGTTTGAGCACGTTGTTCAGGAGAACCGTGTTCAGGATGATCGCGCCGATCGAGAGTGGCGCGATACATGCCAGGCCCAGTCCGACAGTGAAGATGGTGCCCAGAATGACGCTAGGCCAGTAAAGAACAAGGCTACAGACCAGGAGGATGATTCCTGTAGTTGTCTCACCAGCCATCAGCCAGCCCACGCCGTAGATGCCCAGAAAAATGTTGAGAAGCACTTCAGCGATCAGCGCTCCGTTATTGGTACTGGTGGGTGTACTCACAACGGGAGCGACTACTGGTGTCACGACATTGATGTTGACTGCAAGCGGGGGGTAGACCACGGGTGGCACGTAGACTGGCTGTGCGGGATAAGCCGTTTGCTGTGGATAGGCTGGCGATGGAGGATAACTGGCCTGTGGAGGATAAGCGGATTGAGGGGCGGAATCGGTTTCTTGAGCATAGACTGATTGCTGGCTGTAGCCTTGTGAATATTCGTAAGAGAGAGAAGAAGGCGGATTCTGCGCATAGGGAGCTGAGCCGGGTCGGGAGATCGACGAGACTGTACCGCAGGAAGGGCAGATGGCGGCGCTATCTGCTATTTGTTTGCCGCAGCGTTCACAGGTGATCATTGCAGTGCATCCAATCTTTGTGAATAGAGGATCAGAGCGAACCCGAATATCTCCATGTTCAGAGCACATTTGATTGTGAGAAGATGGGCTCATAATAGCATACAAGGAGAGCATGCGCAATCATTCAGAAAAATGATTTGCTACCTGATTATACGCATTGATACGCTACAGGGTTATCCAGGAAGATTGATCTCCCACCTGTATCCATTGCTCAAGAGCTTCAATGGGCCAGTTTGCGAGCCATTCAGTACTTCCCAGGGACCGTCAGGGGGCGCGGTAGAGACGTTTTGCGCTGCTGTTCTGGCAGTGCTTTTATGTTGCCTGGCGTGCATAGAAGTGAGCAAAAGCAAGGATGGGTGAGCCAGGATGAGTACATTGCTTAACTCGGCAGGAAAAGCTTTGCTTGTTTCACTGGCAGCCTGGACTGCTTCGGCTTGTAAAGAGGATGGAGCAAGGCTACTGGCCAGCATCTGGAGCGCATAACCACTCAATGCGGCGGTGTTGAGCAGGAGCAGGCGCGAGCCAGGGGTGAGCAGGCGCAAGACAAGGGCATTATCATGGATTTCATTACTGCTTTTATGCAGGCGGGCAAGAGGCCAGAGTACCTGGAAGACGACCTGTGGATTGAGATCGATTCGCGCGCCCTGGTGTACTTGCATATAAGTGAGGTGGTGGGTAGCGAGTGTATTACGCCAGCGTGCATAGGCCAGGCTGGGATGGAGCATGCCTGCATCAACGACTATCTGCACTTGATAGCGTGTAACAATATCCTGAACGCCAGCGAGATTATCCGGACCCGTATTACTGAGAATCAAGAGATTAAGTGAGCGTTGCCAGAATGGTAGATATGTATCCAGGGTTTGCGCGAGAACTGCACTATTGGCGCCTTCATCAATCAACGCTGTTTGCCCATCGGGTGTGCTAAGCAAAAGCGCCTGGCCTTGCGCAGGCTCGCTGGTTGAAAGCAGCGTGATCGCCAGGCGCTGGTTGGATGGCGCGACCTGCGCCAGAACGCCGGTTGAGAGCAGCATCACAAGTGCCAGAACACCCTGGATCACGAGCTTTGCGCGCCTTGAGAGCATGGGTGAGCGCTGGTGCTGATTATTGCTGGGAGGCTGCCAGCGCGAGAGAAGGAGCGCGGTTAACCAGGCTAACAGCGCGTAATAGGTCCAGGCCACAAGCGGGGAGAGCGCATTCACCTGTAAATAGGCTCCAGGCAAGCGGGCGCACCAGGAAATTACCGTTGTCATATACCAGAGCAGCGGCCAGGCCAGCCAGCCCAGTACGGGCGTCAGGGGTGGCACAATCAGACCGCCCAGACAGATCAGCGTGCTCAGAACCAGCAAAACGCCCAGCAGAGGGACGCTGGCCAGGTTCGCCAGGGGCGCGACGAAAGAGATCTGATTGAAACTCAACGCGAAGATGGGAAGCGTTGCGGTCTGAGCTGCCAGAGTTACCGCTACCAACTCGGCTACATGAGATCCTAGAGGCAGGTGGCTGAGGAAACGCAGGCGATGTTGAAGAAAGGGCGTGAAAAGCAAAATACCCAGCGTGCCAACAAATGATAGCTCGAATCCGCTGTCCCAGATGACAAAGGGATCAAGCGCGCTCATCAGCAGGGCCGTCACGGCCATGGCTGTGTAGACATTATAGAAGCGCCCCAGGCGTGGCGCGAGTACCAGGAGCGTGCCCATCACGCCTGCGCGTATCGCGGCCGGACCAGCGCCGCTGAGTATGGTATAGATAGCAATGCAGAGCACGAGCAACAATGTATGCAACCAGCGTCTCCAGTTGCTTTTATGCCGCTCAGCGGGAAGTAGTCGTTGTTTTTGTGCTTTTAATTCTGGGGTGATCCAGTGTGTGGCCGCGCCAATTACGCCGGCCAGCAGCGTAACCTTAAAGCCAGAAGGGGCAATCAGGTGCGCGACTCCGGTAACGTTGAAAAGGGG
>DASVMX010000332.1:0-10712 GCA_036384215.1 Ktedonobacteraceae bacterium
ATTTACTGGAAGGCTCTGACCTTGCAATCCTAGTCGTCGCCGGCTACAGCGAGGGGGGCGCTGATTTTATCTTCTTCGGTGCTGGAGATGTCGGCGTGGCTCAGTTCTTTCAGGCCGAGCACGCAGGCGAAGGAGATGACCGAGAGGATGACGACATAGAGCGCGACGGCCTGCCAGGAGCCGCTGCCGATGTTGAGGGTGACGCCACTCAGGCCGAGGGCGGTGAGCTTGGTTTTGCCGTTGAGCAGCAGCAGGGCGATGATGGGAGCCAGGCCGCCGGCGAAGGGCGCGGCGAGTTGGTAGCCCAGCGAGGCGCCGCTGTAGCGCGAACGGGTACTGAAGCGTTCGGCGATCATGGCTGCCTGAGGACCGTAGACCCAGGAGTGGAAGAGGGCCAGCGAGAGTACGACGGCCAGCACAAAGGTCACAGTTCCGCCATTCATCAGCATAAAGTACGGATAGGCGAAGGCCAGCATGAGTACACAGCCGATCAGGTACCAGCGGCGGCGCCCGAAGCGGTCCGAGAGGTAGCCGAAGATCGGAATGGTGATCATTTCCAGGACGGAAGCGGCCACGATGCTGTTCAGGATCAGTGTCTTGTCCAGCAGAAGTTTATCCACGCCGTAGGTTACCACGAAGGTCGCAAAGAGATAGAACGGCGCCTGTTCGACGAAGCGCGAGCCGGCGCTGAGCAGGATTTCGGGGGTACTGTGGCGGAAGGCGTGGAGGATAGGCGCCCTGGTTTCGCGCTTCTGCTCTTTGATCTGTGCGAAGAGAGGCGTCTCCAGTACGCGCAGGCGGATGTAGAGGCCCATGATGATCAGCAGGGCGCTGACGAAGAAGGGGATGCGCCATCCCCAGGAGGCGAAGGAACTCTCGGGCATGGCGGCGCTGACGATAGCGACCACGACGGTGGACAGCGCCAGGCCGAGGGGTGCGCCCATCTGTGGCCAGCTCGCCCAGAAGCCGCGGTTGCGCTTATGGCCGTATTCCATCGCCAGCAGGACCGAGCCGCCCCACTCGCCGCCGACGCCCAGACCCTGGCACAGGCGCATCAGCGTCAGAAGCAGCGCCGCGCCCAGGCCCAGCGTGCCATAGCCGGGGAGAATGCCGATAATGCAGGTGGAGATGCCCATCAGAAGCAGCGTGGCCACCAGCGTAGATTTGCGTCCGATGCGGTCGCCCAGGTGTCCGAACAGCGCTCCCCCAAAGGGGCGGGCGATAAAGCCGACGAGAAAGGTGAACAACGAGAGCAGCGTGCCGACCACTGGATCAGACTCGGGAAAAAAGAGCTTCGGGAAAATCAAGGTGGCCATTGTGCCGTAGAGGAAGAAATCGTACCACTCGATGGCTGTGCCCAGAGTACTTGAAAGAATGACGGTGCGCATCTGCTGCGGGGAAGTTTCGCCAGGGGACGAAGTATTAGTGCTCATGGTATCCTCCTTTGGAGTCCATCAGGTTGAAAAAAGATGATTTCCTGAACTCGAATAGTGCGTCAACATCGACACACGGAACAATCAGCGCCGCGCGAAAGACAACCTCCTTTCCATTGCGCCTCTCACTCGCGTCCCCCGCCGCCTTCCGACTAGTGTCCCGTCAAGCTTCGTTTGAAGGGTAGGAAAGTGGGGAGTGCAGAGGGGCGCCAGCCCCTCTGCGTCTCTTCTCTCTCCGCTGCCGCAGGCAGCGCATTCCTCAAACGAAGTTTGACAAAGCACTAGATTGATTCTTCAACGGGGGCTTGTCCGGCGTACTCTTTTAGCAGGGACACGGCCAGCAGCGAGATCAGGGCCATGACTATGATATAGGCCGCGATAAAGATCCAGGCCACGGATGCAGGATAACGATTCAGCAGGTACGTGGCTATGATCGGCGCGGGCCCGCCCGCGATAATCGAGGCGAGCTGGTAAGCGAGCGTGGCCGCGGTATAGCGCAAGCGCGTCGGAAAACGTTCGGCGATCAACGCTGCCTGTGGGCCATAGAGACAGGCATGACAACCGCCCAGCGAGAGCGCGAGCGCCAGCATGACCAGGATAGGCTGCCTGGTATTGAGCAAGAAAAAGTACGGGAAGGCGAACAGGCTCATCAAAAGCACGCCGCAGATCGTGACGCGCCGCCGCCCAAGCTGGTCAGAGAGTGCCCCGTAGGCCGGGATGGTCAGACAGGCAAGGGCTGCTGAGAGCGTCAGGCCCAGGTAGAGAAACGCCGCGTCCAGGTGCAGCACTTTGACGCCGTACGAGAGCATAAACATGGTAAATAGATAGAACGGTGCTTGCTCGCCTGAGCGTGCCAGCGCGGAAAGCAGGATCTTGCCCCGGTGGCGCTGCCAGACATCATGAGCGAGTACGCTGGCCTGCTGGCTGGCCTGCACGCGCAGGAAGGCAGGCGTTTCAGGGATGCGCAGGCGAATATACAGGCCGACCAGGACCAGCATAGTGCTCAAGAGAAAGGGCATGCGCCAGCCAACGCTTTGAAACGCGCCATCGGGATAGAGATTTTGAAAGAGCAAGAGAAACGCCGTGGCCAGGCCCAGACCGATGAAGGCTCCCGCCTGCGGCCAACTGGTCAGAAAACCGCGCCGGCGGTGCCTGCCAAATTCCATGGTCAGCAGCACGGAGCCGCCCCATTCGCCGCCCACGCCCACGCCTTGCAGGAAGCGCAGCAGTGCCAGGAGCAGCGGGGCCGCGATCCCCAGCGTGGCATAGCCGGGCAGTACGCCCATCAGCATCGTTGTCGTGCCGATCAAGAGCAGCGTCGAGGCCAGGGTCGATTTGCGGCCAATACGGTCGCCAAAGTGGCCAAAGAACAGGCTGCCCAGCGGGCGCGCCACAAAGCCCACAAAATTCGCGGTAAACGAGGCTACCACCCCGGCATAGGGGTCCAGGCCCGGAAAGAAAACAGCCGGGAAGACCGTCGCCGCCAGGAACCCATAATAGAAAAAGTCCAGCCATTCGATGGCCGAGCCAACAGTACTGGCAACAATAATCGGGAGCATACTTTCTCGCGTGGCTGTCTCCTCGACGGTATCAAAACGCAGCGTTGTCATTGAGCCTCCTTGAAACTCTCTTGCTGATGTTGTGCATACCAGGATAACAGCCTTGCCAGTGCCCGTAAAGGGAGCGAATTGGCGCGGGCCTTCTTTTTTCTCACTGATTTGCTGTGAAAGGCGAGAAACGCGAGCGAACACCCCTGGTAGGGGGACCATCCATCCAGAGCCACTTCTCACGCGGAAGGCTACCGCATTAAGAAGTAGTATAGCCGCTCGATATAACAATGCCGTAAACGGTCCCTGCTCTGGTGTAAACAAAAATATAAATATTTTGGTGCCAGACGGCCAAAAAGTTGAATTGCCTGTCACGTTGGCGCATACTATAACCACTGGAGCACTGTTTTTCACGGGAGGCGAGCTATGCTGAAAATGGTAGAGCGCAACATAGCCCTGCAACTGCTGGTTTTTTATGGCCTGTTCGTGATCCCGCTGCTGGCAGGCGGGGCCGAACTGTATTTTTTTCAACGCGACGCGCTGCAACAGAGCGCGCAGCAGGCGGATCTTGGAGTTGCCCAGGCCATCGCCGAGGACGCGCAAACCTTTGTCCAGGGCGGCAGCGCGGAGGCGCTGAACCTGGCGCGCAGCCAGGCCGCGCTCAAGCCGGGGCGCGTGCAAATGGCCGCGTTCTTTGACGCTGCTCGCCAGACTCACCCACAGATCAGCCAGGCTCTTTTCTGTGATTCCACGGGAAAAATCCTCTTGAGTTCACCTTCCGCTTTTCCCGGCGCCGCTCAGGCTGCTGACTTGAGTGCGTCTATGCAAACGCTACAACGTTCGCAAACTGCCTTCCTGCTGGATGGCTCTATCGAGCAGAGCAGCGGCAAGTATGCTCTTATGCTTGTGGCCCGTGTTACTGATGGCGCGAACAGGCTGGTGGGAGGAATAGGCTTATTGCTCTCTGTGCAGCAACTGGATACGCAATTGCGAGCAGTGCAGCATCCGCTCAATGACAACGGTGAAACGCGCATCTGGTTGATTGACAGTCATGGCATACCCATTGCCAATGCACAGGGGATCTCTTCCAGCACAAACTTGCTCCAGCGTTTGCCCGGTCTGAGCGGTGCGCTCCAGGGAAAAGCGGGTAATAGTATCGTCAGCGATCAGCAGCGCGACTGGTTGTACAGCTACGTGCCCGTCAGTGGAACTGGCTGGGCGGTCGCGGTCGGCAGGCCGGTTGATGCTACTTTTGCCACCGCGATTAGCTTTCAACACAGCCTGATTATCGCGCTGGTGATGCTCCTGGTAGGAGCCAGCGTCTTCTGGTTTGTTATGCATGGCTGGATGGTCGCGCCCCTCAGCCGTCTGGCGCAGGCCGCGACCATGATCAAGCCCGACCAGGCGGTGAAGGTCAGCGATCAGCGCCTGCTGGCCAGAGAGAAGAGTCGCCAGGATGAGATTGGCCGCCTGGTCAACGCCTTCTCGACGATGGAGGAGGAGATACACGCACTTTTCCGCAAAAGTGACGAACAGAGCTACACGCGCTTGCAGACGCTGGACGCGCTGTTGCGCAGCATGAACGAGGGAGTGTTGCTGGAAGATCCTGATGGCGAGGTTGTCTATGCAAATCGGCGTTTCACGCAATTTGTGGGTATGCTGGCGCCAGAAATAGGGCGTGATGCTTTCCAGAGCAAGCAGTTGACCGATCGCCTGGAACTGCTGCTTGAGCGGCCAGAAGTGTACCACGGGGCTCTGAGACGCGCTGAAAACGGCGATGGGCCGCAGGTGATTGAATTTCAGGTGCGCGGCTATTATAACCAGCTCGGCCAGCTCATCCCTGCCCGGCGCGACATCCGCATGCGCCTCTTCCAGGTGCGAGATATGGAAGGGCAGGTGATTGGCCGCGGCAAGATCATGCTGGATGTCACTCAGCAGAACGAGGCAGAGCAGGTCAAGAAGAACCTTCTGGCGATTGTTTCGCACGAACTGCGCACGCCGCTAACCGCCATCAAGGGCTACGCGACCAGTCTGCTGGAGACCGATATAGAGCTTGACGAGGTCACGCAGCGGGCTTTTCTGCAACGGATTGTCGAGGAAGAAGATCGCATGGCCGAGCTGGTCACCAGCCTGCTGGAGATGTCGCAACTGGAGGCAGGCACGTTAAAGCTGACGCCGAGCCTGTGCCGGCTGGATACTCTGATTGAGCAGAGCGTCGCCAGCGCGAAAAACAGCCAGGCCGAGATCCAGGTCTCCTTGCCTGCGGACGTGCCAGTCATCTACCTTGACCGGCGCAGAATGGAGATGGTACTGCGCAATCTGCTGGAGAACGCGCAGCGCTATGCCGGCGAACAGGCCAGAGTGGAACTGAGCGCGCGCTATGCCCTGGAGTCAGAGGAGAGCGGGGTCTACCTGAGCCTGGCCGATAACGGTCCCGGTTTCCCGCAGGAACTCACCGAGCGCATTTTTGAGCGTTTTTACCAGGTTGATGGAGGTCGAGAACGCAAAAGCAGCGGCGTGGGCCTGGGCCTGGCGATCTGTCGCGGCTTTGTCGAAGCCCACGGCGGGCGCATCTGGGCCGAAAACCGCGCCGGCAGCGAAACAGGCGCGATTTTCCATATCTGGCTGCCGGACAGATTATTGCATACTTCTGGCGCGCTTTCGCATCATTTTCAGCTCGAAAAAATCCTGTAGTTTTTGCATAGAGGAGTGTCAACGTATGCCACCGGAAAAACATATTCTCGTCGTTGATGACGAGCAGAGCATCCAGGATTTTGTGCAGCGCAACCTGGAACTGCGTGCCTACAAAGTTTCGCTGGCCAACAATGGTCTGGAGGCGCTCGCGCTGTTTGAGAAGCTCAACTTCGCACTGGTGATTCTGGATATCATGATGCCGCGCATGGACGGCCTGGAGGTCTGCCGGCGCATCAGGCAGAGCAGTACCGTGCCCATCATAATCCTCACCGCGCTGGGTGAAGAGACTGACAAGATCTCTGCCCTGGACCAGGGAGCCGACGACTACCTGACCAAGCCCTTTGCCGTAGGAGAACTGCTGGCGCGCATCAAGGCGGTGCTGCGGCGCAACCACTGGGCGGATCAGCCCGTCTTGCCCGGCAGCAAACGCTTTGGCAATCTGGAGATCGATTTTGAGCAGCGGCGGGTCTGGAAGGAGAGCACTCCCATCAAGCTTTCGCCCACCGAATTCGCTCTGCTCCAGGAACTGGCCCTGCATCCCGGCAAGATCTTTACCCACGAGGCCCTGCTCAGGCGCGTCTGGGGCACCGAGTACCGCAGCGAATCCGAATATTTGCGCGTCTACATTGGTCGCCTGCGCCGCAAGCTGGAAAACGATCCCGCCCGGCCCGCGCACATCCTCACCGAGCCTGGTATCGGCTATTACCTGGCCAATTAGAAAGGCCGCGTTCCTTCCCTGGTTTTGAAGCAGAGAAGAGACGCGACTGGTTTCTGGCAAAGATCGGTGCTTCGATATAGATGCAACCATGTTGCGCGTGGATAGCCGCCAGCTTCTTTGCCGTTTCAGGCAGCACCGTGCTCATCGAAAGGTGGATACTACCTGGTCCCAGTTGCTCTAAAAAACCATCGCTCATCACGACGCTTTCCAGGGCCGTGTCATCCCACACAATGCTCGCGACAATTCCCCCGCCTGTCACCGCGTCAACTGGCCGGCTCGCCAGGTGCGCGCCCCGAGCAACCAGAGATTCGGCTTTGCTCGCCGTGCGGTTATACGCCCGGAGAGCATACCCGGCATTGAGGAGATTGGTAGCTATGGGCAGGCCCAGGTTGCCGAGTCCGATAAATCCGATCATTTCACTCATGTGTCTCAATCCTCCAGTAATAATTCAGAGGCTGACCTTGAGAACCTATGTATAATTGGAGGAAAAGAGGCTTTATGGGCAAAAAAATTGCGCGCTTAGCGTGTCTGTGTATCTTGATTTTGTTGAGTTTGATCTTGCCCGGTTGCGCTCAACCAGCACCTGCGCCTCGAACGCAGTTCAATGCTGGACCACATCCCAGTACCGGGCCGCAGCTCAACTCTGTTGAGACCTGGATGAAGCAGAGCGCGCTTCCACTCAATAGTGCTGAACCTGGCGGGCCGGACACTGATTTACAACCGTTGAAACACCTTGTGGGGAGCGCAACTGTGGTTGGTTTGGGTGAGGAAACCCATGGAACGCACGAGTTCTTTGCCATGAAAGAGCGCGTGACGGAGTTTCTGGTGCAAAAGATGGGCTTTACCGTTTTTGCCCTGGAAAATAGCTGGGATAGCTCGCTCTTGATTGATCAGTATGTGACAACAGGGGTGGGTGATCCTCATGCGCTGTTGATCGACGATATGCTTGCCACGTGGCAAAGGCACGAATTTTTTGATTTGTTGCAATGGATGCGCGCGTATAATGCTGATTCAACTCATGTGACAAAAATTCACTTCGCTGGTTTTGACTGCCAGACCGTTAATCCTGTCTCATTTACGAACATTGTGGCGTATATACACACGGTAGATCCTTCCCAGACCGCTCTGGTCCAGGCTCTTTACTCTGGGGCCAGCTATTATGGGGATGCATTTGCTTCCAGGAGAGCGGGCAAGTCTGCTTTTGAACGTTATCGGGATGATGCCCAACGTGTGTATGAGCTTTTGAAAAACCACCGGAGCATATATGTTGCTCGTTCGTCGCAGCAGGCTTTTGACCTGGCCTTGCAGACCAGCCGCGTGATTGTTCAGTACACCACCCTCCAGGCGATGGGCAATACCTATGACAACCTGGCCGCGTACTCTCTGCGCGATGTCTATATGGCGGAGAACGCGACCTGGCTTGCTAACCACGAGGGCAATAATGTGAAGATGATCGTGTCGGCCCACAATGCCCATATTGCCAACGATCCTTCATATAGCCTGGGTATCCCACAGCAGAAAAGCATGGGCGCTTATCTGCGCGAGCATTTTAACTCTGCCTATCTCCCCATCGGCATGAGCTTTTACCAGGGCTCTTTTCGCGCTTTCTCTGACAGCACGCTTACAACCTTTAGCATTGGCGCGCCTGCTGAAACCTCTTCCAACTACACGTTAGGGAATATCGGGTTGGCACAATACCTTCTCGATCTACGAGATGCTCCAGAGGGAACTGTAAAGAATTGGATAGAGAGTCCTCGGCCTTTCCGGCTGATCGGGGTTACCTATGACCCTGACCCCTCGGCGGCCTCAGATTCCTACTATACTGGCGCGTTGAGCCAGTGGTTCGATCTGCTGATTCACTTTCAAGACACAACTCCAGCTCAACTGGAAACGTGAGAAGTGCTCATGGTTTTATCTTCTCCTGTGTCGCAGGAACGCTTATGGGATGTTATTTCAGGACCCATTGGAGTATCCAGAGCGCGGCCATGCCAACCCCGATGGTCAGGAGCACGTTGCGTGTGCGCCAGGCGATGAGCCCTGCGATAATGCCCGCGAGCCAGCGCGGGCTGGTTGTGGAGATGTCGAGGGTGTTGTTGACCAGGAAGAGTTGTGGCCAGATAATGGCTGAGAGCACTGCCATAGGAACGAAGCGCAGTACGCGCAGGACGAAGGCGGGGATCTCTCTTTTGCCAAAGATAGTCACGAATGAGAGCCGAATGGCATAGGTGGCCACACCAATGGCGAGTATCAGCAGCCAGGTTATCATTGCTGCGCCTCCTTTTGCTCGCCAGGAACCAGCGCGCTTTCAGCGTTTGCCGGTTCTTGCGTGGGAGGTTGGCTGGCGCCGGGCGCTGTAGCCTGGTCGTGTGCCTGAGCTGTCTGCCTGTTGGCGGATTTCCGGTTTTTGCTCCGACTTTCGATTAGCAGGCCGAGGGCGATGCCGATGAAGGTGGCGACGAGCAGGCCGGAGTTGAAGGGCAGGCGCGCAACCAGCAGGGCGATCAGGCCAGCCGCGCCTGCGGCCATGGCGTCAGCGCGCGTTTTGAGGGCCGGGATGACGATGGCGATAAAGGTCAATGGCAGGGTGAAGTCCAGAGACCAGCTCGCGGGGATGTGCGCGCCGAGAAGCAGACCCGCGGCTGTGCCTATCTGCCAGGTGAGCCAGAGAATCAGGCCCGCGCCCAGAAAATACCAGTGTTTAAGCGGGCTTTTGCCGGGTTGTTGGTAGTGAATAATAGCCACGGCATAGGCCTCATCGGTCAGCAGATAGGGCAGGAGCAGGCGCCAGAAGAGTCCACGCTGCTTGAGATGGGGCGCGACCGACGCGCTGTAGAGGGCGTGGCGCAGGTTGATGACGCAGGCGGTGAGCAGGATTACGCCCGCGGGCACGCTGGCATTGAGCAACTGTATGACCACAAACTGGGCAGAGCCAGCGAAAATAATCACAGACATGGCTTGCGCCAGCGCGGGCGGCAGGCCGAAGCTGCGCGCCGATACGCCATAGATCAGCCCGAAGGGGATTGTTCCCAGCAAGATGGGCAATTCAGCCTTGATGCCATTGAAAAATTCAGAGCGTCGTGTTGTCATGCCCCCATTGTAAGACCGCTTCGCGCGCGTCGTCTTGTACGTTCTTGCCCTTATCTGCTGCCGCGCGCGTATTGTCCCGGCGTGACTCCTACCAGGGCCTTGAAGTGCCGATTGAGGTGGCTCTGGTCGGTAAAGCCCACGGCATCCGCAACATCCGCCAGCGGCATAGACGCGCTGATCAGGTGCCTGGCGCGCGCCACGCGAACCTGGGTTAGATAGCTGTGCGGTGGCAGGCCCACGGTATCGCGGAAGACGCGCAAGAGATAGAAGGGGCTCAGATGGACCAGCCTGGCAAGTTGATCGAGGGAGACATTTTCTGTCGCGTGCTCTTCTAAATACGCTCGCACTTTCAGGATGTGCGCTCGCTCCGCCGGGGAGGTCAGCGCGAGAGGAGGTGTCGCGGCGTGGCGTCTGATCAAGTGCGCGAGCGTCCAGACGAGAACGGATTCCCGTTCCAGTTCGGACGGCGAGATCGCCAGGGCCGCGTGCATCCGGGAGAGCATACTGGCCAGAGCGGGATCATAGATCACAGGTTCCGGGAAAAACGGCACACCTGACGGTTTTTCCACAGCGTCAGCCGCCGCTCGTTGCAAGAGCGCAATCTCTGGATAAAGCATGCGATAGCTCCATCCCTGCTGGCTCACCGCCTCGCCGGTATGCATCTCTTCGGGATTAATGACCACAATACTGCCCTGCGGCGCTACGTGCACGGCTTTGCGATATTTGAAACGCTCGGCTCCCTTCTCAATCACGCCAATCGCGTAGCCTTCGTGGGTATGAGGCGCGAACGCGTGCTTAATGAAGGTTGCGCGCAGCAACTCCAGATTGCTCAAGCGGGAGTCACGCCAGAACGTCACCTTCTCGCCCGCGCCGACCGTATCCGCAAGGTCAGGCGCGGGAGCCGCCATAAAATCGCGCGGAGCATACTGTGCCGGTATGGGCTCCTGGTGAGGCAGAAATTGCGGGTTGGTGTGCTGCTCCATTGCTCAAATCCCTGGCTAAAAACCTTGCAAGCGACATTGATAGTTTTCTCTATGGTATCAGAAAAAACAGCGGAGTAGCAAGCCGATGCTTGCCAGCAGGTGCGACTCAGATTGTTGCAAACGGTGCTGCTGAGCACCGCAGCCGCGCCGGTCCGGTGCTGCGGCAGGGCTGTTGCAAGATCGGGAATAAGATGAGCCTGGCAGGATGGCAAAGGGCAGCTGCCTTCATCATCCCCCGGATGCGGCTGCC
>DASVMX010000333.1:0-5567 GCA_036384215.1 Ktedonobacteraceae bacterium
GTGCCAGCCAGACCTCAGTGATCTCGCTGCCGCCCGAATTGATCCAGCAGAGCGAGCCCCAGCCCTCTGTGTTGCCCGAGCAGCATGGTTTGACTGGCTTGTCCCACGCGGAACCATCCAGGCTGCCCAGGTCACCCCAGCCTTTTCAGGCATCGCCTGTGCCGTTGTCCACAAGTGGTGGCTGGTCGCACGAACCTGTGGAGTGGTCGCCACTGGGCCAGAGCGGGACGCAGGGGGGAATAGAGCACATTCCCACGCGTGCCGCGGAATATTTGCGGCGCCAGGCTGTGCTGGAACAGGTGCCGGAGCCTGGACAGGCGGGAGAGGTGGACGAGCGCCCTCGTAAAAAGGGAGGCATGTTGCTGCCGATGCTGGTACTCATTTTGCTGGTGCTGGGTTTGCTGGCAGCGCTGCTATCATCGTTTCTTCTGCCCACGTCCGCGTCACACGGCACGGGCGTGCGCGCTGCGCCGCCTGTAGTCTCTGCTCCGACTGGCGCGCTCCATTCACAGATGGGAGGGTAATTATGCCAGAACTTGCCGGGGTTATGGTAGGTAATTATTTTTTATTGGAATGCCTGAGTAGCGAAGGAATGGTCGAGACCTACCTGGCTCGTCCGACAACTCACGGCGGCTATGATGTCCATTTACGCCTTTACCGCCCGCGTTTTCCCGATGCGCAGGCCTTTCAAGATGACTTTCCTACAGAGGTGCGCAAGGTCTGGCGTTGTCAACATGAACATATCCAGGCTCTGACTGAATTTGGCGCGGGCGATGGTATGCTGTATACAGCCACCAGGGCGGACCGCACACTGACATTGGAACAGGTGCTGGAGAAGCAGGGCAGCAAAAGGCTGCCCGTGCCTCTGGTGGCAAATCTGATGACGCAACTGTGCGCCGGGCTCCAGTACGCGCACGAGCGCGAGATTGTCCATGGAAATCTACAACCGTCCAGTATCCTGCTTGACGCGAGTGGGCACGCGCTTCTGACCAACTTTGGTCTGCGACGGGCTTATCAGGAGGGCGATCCAACCTCAGCGCAGGTTGAAGAGGGCAACGCGGCCTATGTGGCCCCGGAACAGGTGGTGGGGATGCTCTGTCCAGCCAGCGATATCTACGCGTTGGGCGTTTTGCTCTATCGCTTGCTCGGCGGTGAGCTGCCTTACGATGCAGAAAGCGCGGGCGAAATGGCGATGCTGCATGCCAACGAGCCTATTCCCTCGTTGCGTGCCACGCGCCCGGATCTGCCGGATGCCGTCGAACAGGTGGTGCACATGGCCCTGGCGAAAGACGCAGCTGTACGTTTTCCCACGCCGCGCGCGCTGGCCGCGGCATTGGTGCAGGCGCTGGCAAAAAATAGACCGCCCGTTATTTCTGTTAAGCCCGAGCGCCGCATCGCGGTCAATCCACGGCGCACCAGGCTAACGTGGTCGCGCGCGCTTTCCCTGCTGGCCCTGGCGCTGATCCTGGTAGGATTGAGCAGTACGCTTTACCTGTTTTCGTTTTCACAGTTGCCCTTTAACACCTTTTCCAGCTTACCGTTTCATCCATCAGACGGTTCGATCTCTCTTTTCTTTCCTCCGCTCAAACCTACCGCGAAGTCGCACGGTGGTGTTGCTGTCTCAGGAACGCCGGGTCATAAACACCATGCCACGTCAACTCCAGGCGCGAAAGGTACCCCGGCGCCGAACCCTTCCTCTACTCCAGGCATCCAGCAGTCGCCAATCGTCACCTTCCCTTCACCTGCGCCTGGCCAGACCCCGGTTCCTCTGACCTGTGTTCCTGGTTCGCTTTCTATTAATGGTTCGTTCTACCTGGCCCCGCTGCTCCAGCAGGTTGGTACGGATTACCAGACCTTCTGTCCCGGTTTCAATCTCACCACCGCGGATCAAGGTTGTCAGGCTGGCCTGACCGCCCTGGAAAACGGCCAGGTCGATCTGGCAGCCTCTGATCTCAGCGTTCAGACAACGCAGGTGCTAAACGACTATCCGGTCGCGGCCATGCTCTACACCGTAGTGGTCAGTCCAGACATTCAGATTAGCGGCCTGAGCCGCCAGCAACTCCAGGCCATTTATCAGGGCCAGGTCACAAACTGGTCACAGGTTGGCGGCCCTGACGAAGCGATCTCAGTCCTTCTCCATCCTTCCGCAGATCCTCTCAATGCCATTTTTCAGACTTACGTGCTCAACGGTCTTCCCGCGCACGTCCGGGGGGTCAGACTGAGCAATAAAGTCACTCCACAGCAGGTCGCGCAAAAAGTCGCCCGGAGTTCTGGAGCGATAAGCTATGTTCCTCTGGCTGTTGCCAGTGCTGCAAATGTGCGTGTGCTCGCGCTTGACCGCGTGCTGCCGACGCTGCAAAACCTGCTCCAGGGCAGCTACCAGTTCTGGAGCGTTGAACATCTTTATGCCTCCGCGACCACGAGCGCGCAGGCCCAGGCCTATCTCCAGTTTTTCCAGGCCATACCGGAGAACAATCGCCTTGCACAAGCCGGAGTCTTGCCGCTGAGTGAACTTCCCTCGTCCATCTTGACAGGCCATCAGCCAGGACCGATAATAAGCATCTAGATATATACCATTCTTCCTAGTTGCTTTGACATTCACACGTAATTAATGCACTCTATGGAAAGCTATTGCACAGGGGCTTTTTTTAGCCCACAAATAGGGCATAATTCTTCCAGGGAGACCTCGTAAAGAATTAGGAAGGGATACTATGCGCTGTCCTCGTTGTAGTTTTGATGGAGAACTAATCGAAGGCGCCTGCGCGCGTTGCGGCTATCGACGGGCAAGTACTTCAGAGGGTTTGCGGCATATAGACACGTCAAACGTGCGCGCTGTGTCGGCACCCCTGCGTACCCCCTCGGGCGCTTTACGTTCGCCATTTACCACCCCACGAGCGCAATCGGATGCGTTGCGTTCACCGTCTCTGCCATTGCGTGCGAACTCTGAGCCGTTGCGTTCGCCGTCGCTTCCCCTGCGCGCGTTGAGTGGCCCTTCGCGTCCACTCTCGCTCTCTACAGCTAAAAGCGGAGATACCTTAAATCAGGGACGTTATCGCCTGGTCGACCAACTGGTGCTGCCGGATAATCAGCAGGAACAAGGCATAGCGTGGCTGGCCATTGACATCGCATCGGGTCAGACTCAGGTGGTTATTCGAGAAGTACTGGTGCCAGTCGAAGAGAACGAGCGAAAAAAGCAGGTTGTACGCCAGATCGCCTTGCGTCTCTCGGAAGGGACGCAGCACCAGGGGTTTCCAAAAATCCTGGATGTATTTGACGAGTTTGAGAAGTATTATATCGTATTTCAACATATCGAGGGTGAGAGCCTGGCTTCGCTGCTGCGCCGCCAGGGAGGTGCTCTGTCAGAGCGGACGGTCGCGGAATATGGTCGCCAGCTCTGCGAAATGCTGACTGTGCTGGCCAGACAGTCGCCGCCGCTGGTTCATGGGGCAATTAATCCAGAAACAGTCATTGTAAGCCCGGATCGTATGCGCGTTCACCTGATTCATATGCCGCTGTTTCCACCCAGAGAACTAGCGAATGCCAGCTCGGTTGGCAGCTACAAAGCTCCCGAACAGGCGCGAGGCAACGCTGATGCCGCGTCTGATCTCTACTCGGTCGCGGCGACCATGCATCACGCGATTACCGGTTTTGATCCTCGCGAGCGGATTGCTTTTTTCTATCCACCCGTGAGGCGTCTCAATCCGCTGGTTACACAACCGACCGAGACCATTCTGGCCCAGGAATTGCGCCTTTCTCCGCTCCAGAGATACACGCGTCCTTCCGACATGCAGACCGATCTGACCGCGCTGCTGGCCACCAAACTGCCGGAGCCTGAGAGAAAGCTGGGCGGTCAGGTGCCAGGCAGCATTACCGGCCCCTTAGATGTGGATATAAGTGAGCTGCGCCGGCGTAGCAAGCAGCGTAATCGGACCCAGGTTCTCGTTTTTTCTGGTATTTGTCTGCTTGCCCTGTTCGTGGCAGGATTTTTCTATTTGCTCCCATATATCAAATTGTCGAATAACACCGTGGCTGCGCCTACGCCGAATGCCACCGCGACCATGATTACGCAGACCACTGCGCTCAATAACGAATGGAAGGCAGAGGTCGCGTTGTACCAGTCGAAAGGCATTGGCCTCAGCGATGGGCGCTACGTCTTTGATACCTTTGCGGGGCATTCTGCTGGCGAGATAAACGCGAAAAAAGCCGCCGCCAGTGCTTTGCTCAAGGGTGACCTTGCGTCAGCTCTGAACAGCTACAACCAGGCCGTTACGAATGACAAGACCGACGCGGAGGCCCGGATCTATTATGAGGATTTGCAGATTCAGGAGCAGAATGATCCGTACTTCACCATTGTGCTTGGTCTGCCCATTGATGGGACGAATCCGCTGCATCTATCGATTGCACGGCCTGATCTACAAGCTGCCTTTACCTTCCAGCATATGATTAATACGCAGAACCCCAGTCCCTTGCCGGGTGGGGCAAAATTGCGTATCCTGATTGCCAATTCTGGCGCGCAGAATAGCGACGTCGGTTTGGTTGCCAGAAATATTGTCGCGCACGTCAATATTGGTAATCTGGAACATATCGTTGCAGTGGTGGGCTGGCCGACGAGCGGAGAGACTTCCAATGCTTACTCGATTCTGGCTGGCGCTCATATTCCGGTGATTACCCAGACCGCGTCAAGTACCACGCTTGATAGCGCAAGCCCCTATTTCTTCCGTGTGAATCCCAATGACACCGCCCAGGGGAAAGCTCAGGGCCAGTTCGCCTATCAAACGCTAAACGCGCGCACGGTTCTGGTGCTGCGTGATCCTAACGATCCCTACAGCCAGTCGCTGGCCGACGCTTTTACCAGCAGCTTCAAGCAACTGGGTGGGAAGGTCTTTGGGCGTCAGGCCGATTACTTCAGCGAGGGCGTGACAACCGTTGCGCAGTTCAGGCAAGGGATTGTCAATGATGCGCTGGCTGACCATGTCGATCTCATTTTCCTGCCCGGCTTTGATGTTGATGGCATACGCCTGGCGCACGCGCTTGGGCTGGCTGAGCAGACCTTTGGTTGGAGCGCCTACCTGGCCAAATTAAAGATTCTTGGCGGTGATGGTCTGGATACCAGCCTGATTCTGGGCAATGGCACAGATGCCGACGCGCTTCTAGCCCAAAATTTCCCCCAGGACATGCAGCGTCTGATCTTTACCTCTTTTGCCGACCAGTCGGAATGGAGCGCAACCACCCCTCCTGCCTTTATGACTACCTGGGAGAGTCTCTACGGCGTTGTTTCCGCGAGCAATCCCAATCCGCCTGTGCCGATCAATACCGCGATCATGGTGGGTGACGCGTTTGGTGTCATTGCCTATGCGCTGGAACATATGAATGGCTCGATTACGGGTCAGAGTTTACGTGAGGAACTGGCCGCAATTGGCCAGGGAAACCTGCCTGCTTATTCTGGTTTGAGTGGCTTAATCACTTTTGGGAGCAACGGCAACCCTGTCAATAAGTCCGTAGTATTATTGGAAGTTGTTCCAAATAGTGCCGGTGTGAACGTTATCAAGTTCTTGAAAAAGAGCAGT
>DASVMX010000334.1:0-2561 GCA_036384215.1 Ktedonobacteraceae bacterium
CCCACGCTCATTTCACTCGTTCCTTCTGTTGAAATGGCTGTGCCTGTCGATTCTATCAGAATGATAGCCAGAACGCTGATCCTATTGCGTTTTATGATTAAGATGCTTATACTTATGTGTGTCAGAATATGTGTGGGCGTACCGCGCTGATACTGGCATAGGAGGCGCCCTGGATTCGGCAGGGGCGGATTGATTGATCGACGACACGACATCCGGGCATGGAGGTTTGTTCGGTGGAGCACGCAGCAGAGGATTCGCATTATGGACTGGCAAGCGAGGAGAAGCGACCTGTGCAAGGAGATATTGCAATTAAAGGGACTCGTGATGGCCTGCGTTTAACCCTTGAGCCTGAGATACCGTTTGGTGAATTGCTCAATGCTCTGGCTGAGCGGCTGGCCTCTTCCCACGGTTTTTTTCGCGGGGGGGAGTTGCTGGTGGATACGACCAGGCGCCGGCTGCGGGTGAGCGAGCGTACTCAACTGGAGGCGCTGCTGGCTCACTATCAGATGTCGATTGCGCCTGTGGCCGTGCTTTCTGCCGCGCAGGGAGCTATTCCTACGGCGGATCTCCAGGCGCTGACGCGGGAATTGAACACAAATCCGGGTCTGGATCTGGGCGTGGGAGAAACCTGGCTGGCCAGCGAACAGGCCGGGGACAGGCTGACAGAACAGGTGACGCGGGATATGCGTGAATCGGATGATACGCTTTTTTTGCGGCGTACAGTGCGTTCCGGCCAGGCCATTCATCACCACAGCAATGTCGTGGTACTGGGGGATGTCAATCCTGGGGCCGAGATTGTAGCGGGCAAAGATATTCTTGTCTGGGGGGTCTTGCGCGGCATGGTGCACGCGGGCTATCCTGATAACGAAGGAGCCATGGTCTGCTCGCTCTTGCTGGCGCCGGTGCAGTTGCGCATCGCGCATCTACTTTCAAGGCCGCCGGAGGGACTCGATGTACAGCCCAGGCCAGAGGTGGCAACCATTCGGAACGGGCAAATCGTGGTGGAAGCGTGGGTCAATGGGCGCCCACCGCGCAAATAATCAGTCGAACTACGGGGACATGGTGTAGCCTTTGTGGATCGGAGGGAAGGGGAAACGGGGCGGCGTGCAGTCACGGGGCAAGTAGCATGTTCTTCTGATGAAGAAAGTTGAACAGTTGCTTTAGTTGCAGTATCCTGGCGTGGATCAACCTCAAGCCCCTGGCTGATGGAGCATCTTTGAGGGAGTACACGCGGGGAACCGAAGAGGTCAAGCGACTGCTTTAGGGAGATGCCAATGGACAGCAGGGTGATAACCATCACATCGGGCAAGGGTGGCGTCGGGAAGACGACCACGACGGCGAATCTGGGTACAGCGCTGGCGATGCACGGTAAGAAGGTCGCGGTCATTGATTCGGATATTGGATTGCGCAATCTGGATGCTGTGCTGGGATTGGAGAACCGCATTGTCTACGACCTAGTCGATGTGGTCGAGGGCCAGTGCCGCTTGCGCCAGGCCTTGATCAAGGATAAGCGCTCACCAGAACTCTATCTCCTCCCCGCGGCCCAGACGCGTGATAAAAACGCGATCAATAGCGTGCAGATGGAACAACTCTGCCAGCAGATGCGCCATGAATTCGATTTTGTCTTGATTGATTCGCCAGCGGGGATCGAACAGGGTTTTCGTAACGCCATTGTCGGGGCCGATGAGATCATCATCGTCACCAACCCCGAAATGGCCTCGGTGCGCGACGCCGACCGGATTATCGGTCTGGTCGAGGCCGCGGGCAAACCGGAGCCGCGCCTGGTACTGAACCGTTTGCGTCCAGAGATGGTCAGGCGTGGCGATATGATGGATGTGGCCGACGTGCTGGAAGTGCTGGGGATTGATCTGATGGGCATTGTACCTGAGGATGAGATGATCATTGTCGGGACCAATAAAGGCGAGCCAGTTGTGTACGAGAAGCGTTCGCGAGCAGGACGGGCTTTTATCAATGCCGCGCAGAGGATAATGGGGGTGGAAGTGCCCCTGGATGAAGTAGAGGAGGCGCCAACGCTGGTGGATCGGCTAAGGAGCCTGATGGGGTTTGGGCCAGCGTTAGCTGAAAAGCGCGTGCGTTCATAGCCATCCTGCAAAGGAGGCACAAAGGTATGGGTGTTTTTGCTTTTATGAATGGTCGGAAGAAGCTCACTCCTGGCGAAATGGCGAAGGAGCGTTTGAAGGTGGTCCTGGTTCAGGACCGCATCAAGCTCAGCCCTGAGGTATTGGACCTGATCAGGGCTGATCTGCTGGCAGCCATCTCGCGGCGCCTGGATATTGACGAGCAGAACGTCGAACTGACCCTGGCGCGTGAAGACCGCTGGGATCGGTTGTACGCCAATGTCCCGATTAAACGCCAGAAGATCGCCTTTGAGTGGGACCCACCGGCCTATACGCCCTCGGCCAACGTCCTGCGCGGCGAAACCGTGCGCGTAGAGATCGAATCCGTGGATGAAGAAGACTAGGGAGGCACGCTCGCTTGTTGAAATGGTCAGGCTATAGCTGGCAAAAAGTTCCAATGTTTGCCAGCTATAGCCTGACCAT
>DASVMX010000335.1:0-4470 GCA_036384215.1 Ktedonobacteraceae bacterium
AACCGGAGCCCTTTTCGGGATGACTCATGTATTATAATGTGTGAGGAAGAGCCGAAAGTGCCAACGACGGATTGTTTTTCATCAAAAGGACTTAAAAGATGATGGACGAGATTTTTGCACAGAAAGCCATTGTAGCGCGTGAGTCTACCGATGACCAGGACTTACCAGATGTCCAACGTGCTCCCACATCAGCATATCCACGCGAGCACTCTCTGCATCAATGGTTTGAAGACCAGGTTGAACGCACTCCTGATGCTATAGCACTCATCTCCGAACACACACATCTGACTTATGACGAACTGGATCGGCGCGCCAATCGACTCGCCGCCATCCTTCATCAGCGCGGCATCGGTCCCGACATCCTGGTTGGTCTCTGCCTGCCCCGCACGCCGGACCTGCTGATCGCCCTGCTGGCGATCCTCAAGGCCTGCGCGGCCTACGTTCCCCTGGACCCCAACTATCCCACCGAACGCCTCTCCTTCATTCTGAATGATGCCAGGGTCACGCTCGTCCTCACCGAGTCCTCCTGTCTCTCCTCTCTGCCTCCCCAGGAAGCCCACAACATCCCCTATCTATGCCTGGATACCCTGATTCAGGAAATTACCTACCGGCCAGAGGCCCTGCCCCGCCGGACTGGGGGCGAGAATCTGGCTTACGTGATCTATACCTCCGGTTCCACCGGACGCCCCAAAGGTGTCGCTATCGCGCACAGGAATATTTCCGCCTTCCTGGCCTGGGCCCAGGCTACCTTTCCCTCTCATCTACTTGGCGGCGTGCTCGCCTCGACCTCTATTTGCTTCGATCTCTCCCTGTTTGAGCTCTTCCTCCCCTGGAGTTGTGGTGGGACAGTCATTCTCACCCAAAACGCTTTACACTTGCCCACGCATCCCGCCGCTCACGCTGTGACGTTGCTGAATACGGTGCCCTCCGTCCTGGCAGCTTTATTGCAAAACGGGCCTCTTCCCACCTCCGTGCGTACCGTCACGCTGGCAGGCGAGGCCCTACCTGCCAGCCTGGTGCACGCGCTTTACACTCAACCGGGCGTGCAGCAGGTCTATAACCTTTACGGACCCAGCGAGGATACGACATACTCCACCTGGGCATTGCTCTCCGCCGCTTGTGAGGAACCTGTCCCTATCGGGCAGCCGATCAGCAATACCCAATGCTACGTCCTGGACCCGGCAGGTCAACCCGTTCCTCCCGGCGCCAGCGGCGAACTCTACCTCGGCGGCGCTGGCCTGGCTCGCGGCTACCTGGGCCAGCCCGCTCTCACCGCTGAACGCTTCGTCCCCCATCCCTGGTCTTCTCAGCCCGGCGCCCGCCTCTACCGCACCGGCGACCTCGTGCGCGCTCTGCTCGATGGACGCCTGACCTTTGTCGGACGCCTGGATACCCAGGTCAAGCTGCGGGGCTATCGTATCGAACTCGGCGAGATCGAGGCCATCCTGCGCCAGCATCCTCTGGTTCGCCAGGCCGCCGTCATCCTGCATACCCCTCCCTCCAGCGAGCCCCACCTGGTCGCCTACGTCGTCGCCACCCATCCCGCGCTCAGCCAGCAGACCCTGCGCGCCTTCCTGTCCGAGCGCCTGCCCGACTATATGCTCCCCACCCTGGTCGTCTGGCTCGACCAGTTGCCCCTCACCCCCAACGGCAAGCTCGACCGCCAGGCCTTGCCCGCTCCCGACTGGACCAGTCTCGCGTCAGGAGACAACGAATCTCCACGCACGCAGATGGAAGAGGTGCTGGTTGGCATCTGGCAAGAAGTGCTCGGACTTCCCGGCGTGGGCATCCACGATAACTTCTTTCTCCTCGGCGGTCACTCCCTGCTTGCCACGCGGGTCGTCTCGCGCATACGCTCCATCCTGCAGGTAGAGCTTCCCTTGGACACGCTATTCACCAACCC
Organism: Ktedonobacteraceae bacterium; assembly: GCA_036384215.1. Taxonomy (GTDB): domain Bacteria; phylum Chloroflexota; class Ktedonobacteria; order Ktedonobacterales; family Ktedonobacteraceae; genus Paraktedonobacter. Next base: position 1,904 of record DASVMX010000335.1, read on the forward strand.
CACTGTGGCCGAGATTGCCAGGCTGCTTGAGCACAAAACCTTGCGCGCGGAGCAGAATCAGCCCTCCGTTACGCTCCAGGCGAGTCAACCGTCTGGCCATGCACCGCTCTCCTTCCCTCAAGAACGCGTCTGGTTCCTGCAACAGTTGCATCCCACAAGCATCGCGTACCACTTCCAGGCTACCCTCACTTTCACAGGCACGCTCGATATAGCTGCCCTGGAGCGCAGCCTGAACGAGATCATCCGGCGTCACCAGGCCATGCGTACAACGTTTCCTGCCGTTCATGGACAGCCCGTCCAGGTCATTCACCCACCCTACCAGGTTAACCTGCCTCTCATTGAGTTGCAGGAACTCCCTGAAGACGCGCGCGCGGCAGAGCAACAGAGGCTTATCCAGAGCGAACTGCAGAAGCATTTCGATCTCACTCGCCTGCCCCTGGCACGCTGGCTCCTCCTGCGCCTGCACAAGCAAAAACACGTACTGGTTCACGTCGAGCATCACTTGATCCATGATGGCTGGTCCTTTAACACTTTTCTCAAAGAATTGACCTATCTCTATCAGGCATTTTCCCAGGACAGGCCCTCGCCCCTGGCGGAACTTCCCATGCAGTTCGCCGATTTCGCGCGCTGGCAGCGCCAGTGGATGCAGGGGGGAGTGGCGGCGGCCCAGTTGGACTACTGGAAAAAGCAGCTTGAGGGCAGCAAGTCGCTTTTGCAATTGCCAACCGACCGGCCGCGCGCAGCCGTGCAAAGCTCACAGGGAGCGGCCCCACGTGTGGAGTTGCCCCCTGATCTCTGTGATGCCCTCAGAGCCTTGAGCCGCCAGGAAGGCGTGACCCTCTTTATGACCATGCTGGCGGCCTTCCTGGTGCTGTTATATCGTTATACCAACCAGGCTGATATCTCCATAGGAACCGGGATTGCGAATCGGCGCTGGAGTGAGACCGAGGGGTTGATTGGTATGCTCATCAATACTCTGGTGCTGCGCGCCCGGCCCTCTGATACGCTCACCTTTCGAGACTTTCTGATACAGGTACGCGGGATAACCCTGGAGGCTTACGCGCACCAGGATCTTCCTTTTGACCAGGTGGTTCAGGCCTTGCAGCCCGCACGCAACCTGGACCATAACCCGTTATTTCAGGTTGTCTTTGCCTTCCACGATTCACAATTGCCACCGCTGGAGCTGCCAGAACTGAAGGTTGAGCTTGTAGAGGCGCTCAGCAATGGCTCGGCAAAGTTCGATCTAAATCTGATCGTTATACCTCGTTCAGAGCAGAGCGTGGGCCATCGAGCGGAAGGCACACCACGCAGCATTACGATCATCTGGGAGTATAGCACGGATTTATTTGACGAGACGACGGTTACTCGCATGGCCAGGCATTATCAGCGCATACTTGAGTCTATTGTCGCCGATCCTCGCCAGGGCCTGGGAGCATTACCGTTGCTCACACAGGCCGAACTACAGACGCTCCTCGTAGACTGGAACGCAACAGAGCGCGTCATCTCAAACGAGCAGCTCATCCATCGAGGCTTCGAGCTTCAATTTGAGCGCACGCCCGACGCCATCGCGGTACTCACACTGCAGGAGCACCTGACCTACGCCGAACTGAATCGGCGGGCCGAACAACTCGCCGGGCATCTTCGCCAGCAGGGGATTGGTCCCGATATGCCTGTAGCGCTCTGTCTGCCGCGTAGTCTCGACCTTGTGATCGCGCTGCTTGCTGTGCTCAAGGCCGGTGGGGCCTATCTCCTGCTTGATCCAATCTATCCGGTGGAGCGCCTGCGCTGGATGCTGCTGGATAGCCGGGCGCCTCTGCTCCTGACGCTCTCCTCGCAGCTTGCTCTCTTCCCCGCGCTAGACCTGCCGATTCTCTGCCTGGATCAACCACTGGACGCACCATCCATGCGCCCGCAAGCAGTTCCGTCGCCTCAAATGGAGAATCTGGCCTATATCATCTATACCTCCGGTTCCACAGGTCTGCCCAAAGGCACACTGCTGACCCATAAAAGCCTGCTCAACCTCGTCACCTGGCACCAGGAGGCGTTTGCGCTTTCCACACGGGATCGCGCGAGCCATCTCGCAGGGTTGAGCTTCGACGCCGCAACCTGGGAACTCTGGCCTTACTTACTATGCGGGGCGTGTCTCTGCCTGCTTGACGAGCAAACGCGCCTGTCACCGCCTCTGCTACAGCGCTGGCTTGAGCGAGAAGCGATTACTATTGGCTTCCTGCCCACGCCCCTGGCTGAGCAACTTCTGATGCTGGACTGGTCCCGGTCGACAACCCTGCGCGCCATGCTGGTCGGGGGCGATCTTCTGCACCCTGTCACAAACCGCTCCCTGCCGTTCGCGCTGGTCAACAATTATGGCCCTAGCGAGTATACCGTTGTCGCCACCTCCAGCCCGGTCTCCACTGCAACGAACGACGAGTCGCTGCCCTCCATCGGGCAGCCGATCAGCAATACCCAATGCTACGTCCTGGACCCGGCAGGTCAACCCGTTCCTCCCGGCGCCAGCGGCGAACTCTACCTCGGCGGCGCTGGCCTGGCTCGCGGCTACCTGGGCCAGC
>DASVMX010000336.1:0-10268 GCA_036384215.1 Ktedonobacteraceae bacterium
GAATAGCCAGTGTGAGCGAACTGGCCACAAAAGCCATCACCATCAGCGTCCCCAATTGCCACCAGTAGGGCCGCGCAAAACCGAGTAAGCGCAGCAGACCCTGGCGCGTGGGTTTCACTTTCGATGGCTGCTCACCAACAAGCTTACGAAAACGCGTAGAAACGTCTGGAGATTGACTGCGGAACACATTTTTCTCCTTCTTGCTTCCTTACTCTAAAATAGTAAAAGAAGTTCTCAAAAAGAATCTACGGCAAAACTAGCTGAACGGTTCCGCAATGGCAATAATTTATCGAGTACGGATTTCAAACTCAGCCCACAGACCAGCTCTGCTTGCGCCAGTTGCATGCTTCTTCTCCTTCCTTTCGGGAGAAACGCGAGTTCATTGTGGTTTGAAGGGCGAAACCGGCGCTCTACGTGAGCAGCTTTTCGGGAAAGAGAACGCCGAGGATACGGCTTTGCGGTCGAAGCGCCCACGAAGCAAGTGTGAGAACGGCGAAGATGAGGGGTGGCCAGATGAAGGTGCTGGAGTCATCAAAGCCACGTATCATGCCCGATACAAACGCACCTGCGTAGACAAAGAAAGAGCCAGCATAGGCCCATTCCTTGAGTCGAGGAAGACGCGGGGCAAGCAAGGCGATGGCTCCAAGCAGTTTCCACACACCGAGGATCGTGAGCAAGTACACCGGGTAGCCAAGGTGCACCAGAACCTCGGCTACTGGCTCGCCGGCCACAAGTGCTGTTCTCCCATGCATCAGATCCGTCACTCCACCTGCCAGAAGCTCAAGCACGGTGAAGATGGTCGTCACCCAATAACTGATCACTTTTATTTTCATTGTCATATCTTCTTTCATGAGTCTGTTTCGCCTGCTCTGTTTCTTGACAGGATGGTTCTCTTGAGACATACTTTCTCATATGGGTTGCTGTCTCTGAGAAAAAGTGTATCCAAAAGAGCAGTGCACCACAAGAATCAATTGGCAAAATCTGTCCCGAATGAGACAAGAAGCGCAGAATGACTCAGAAAGCTGACAATCTCCGCGTCAAACGCACAAAAATCCTGCTGAGAGAAACGCTCATTGCCTTGATCGAGGAGCGGGGTTTCGACGCCCTCACTGTTGGCGAATTGACCGAGCGAGCGATGGTCAGTCGGGCCGCGTTCTATCGCAATTATAGAGATAAATACGATCTGGTCGAGCAGATCTTTGAAGAAGCCATGAGCACATTATTTAACGCAATTGGAGAATTCGGGCAGGAACATCCTACAGACGTGTGGATTCGGTTCTTCGAACAGATCACTCAGTACGATCAGCTCTATCGGGCGCTACTGGGAAAAAAAGGCAGCCCCTGGTTTGTGTGGAAGATGCGCGCACGTCTTGCCGAGTTGATCAAGGAGCATGGAAGTTTAGGAAATCCGCATGCACTCATTATGTCTGCCCACGCTACTCACCCGGCTCATTCGTTTTCTGATATGTTTGTACCCGATCTTGTTGCTGCGATGATTGTAGAGGCGATCACCTGGTGGCTTGAGCAGGAACAATCGTATGCTCCCAGAGAACTGGCGACGAAAACAGCCCTGCTGGCTTCGGCAGTGTTTCGGGAAGCCAGCACCTGGCCATAACAGATACATCAATGCTCTTCTCTGTCCTCTCGATAGACCAGATCCAGGATATCAACCAGGTGCATAACACGCGTCTTCGAGCGCGCCTGGCGCAGGCCACTCTGTAACTGTAGATGGCAGCCTGGATTGGCGGTGACGACGATATCAGCGCCAGTAGCGATGGTATGCTGGACCTTGCGGACTCGCAGGCGGCGCGACATAGCAGGCTGTGTGATGTTATAGATGCCGGCGCTGCCACAACAGAGCGCGGACTCGCCCATTTCCAGCAATTCCAGACCAGGAATACCTTGTAGCAGTTGGCGAGGGACGCGGGTGATACGCTGGGCGTGAGCCAGGTGACAGGGCTCCTGGTAGGTCATGCGTAGAGGTAACGCGCGCGGCCTGGGTAGAGTTGGCAGGTCGCTCAGAAACTCGCTGATGTCGCGCACGCGCGCGCTGAATTGCGCGGCGCGCTCGGCATAGAGCGGATCATTTGCCAGAAGATGGGCATATTCTTTGAGCGCGGCCCCGCAGCCAGCGGCATTGACGACGATGTACGCCAGACCGGAGCGCTCAAAAGCCTCAATGTTGCGCCGGGCCAGGACTCGCGCGCCCTCCAGGTCGCCAGCGTGAACGGTGAGCGCACCGCAACAGCCCTGAGCGGAGGGCAGATCTACCGCACAACCATGCGCGAGCAGAACGCGCAGCGTTGCGCGCCCGGTCTCGGCAAAAACCGTGCTCATCACACAACCCGCGAAAAGCGCGGCGTTCGGAACCGGCAAACCTGGCTGAACGCGCCCGCTCGCTGGCTCGTAATGTTGGTCCGCAGGCACCAGAAAAGTCGCGGGCAGCGGCGGCAGAAGCCTCTCCATCTCGGCCAGGCGCAACAGGCGCAGCACACCCAGGCGGCGCGCCAGCCATTGCAAGCCGGATCGCTGATAGAAGAAGAGTAAGCGACTCAGCCCACGAAACGCGCGCATATCGCCGAAAAGCTTTGTCAGAAGTAGCCAGCGCAGACCACGCTTGAGTGGCGTCCCAGGCACAGCGCGCTCAATCTGGCTGCGCGCCGACTCCACAAGCCGGCCATACTCAACCCCGGAAGGACAGGCGGCCTCGCAAGCGCGACAGTCCAGGCATTGATACATCTGGCCCACAAAGCCGGGATCGGTCAGATCCAACTGGCCGCGCCCCACGGCCTCGATCAGGTGAATGCGCCCGCGCGGCGAAGAGGTCTCGCGCAGGGTTTCCAGATACGTGGGACAATGGGGCAGGCACAGCCCGCAGCGAACACAGCGCTGCACAATGCTCTGATCGGGGATATCATGCCCACTAAAACCGCGTTTCGTTGACTCAACCACAGCTTCAGGCTCGCTTTCCAGGCAGTTACGTGTCTTTCTCTCGATTATAGCACGCGCACCTGCCTGGAAAGAGAAGCCCAGGGTTTCTTCCTCTCCAACACTTTTCCTGTGTTTCAATTCATGGGAGCAAGCACAGCTTCTTCGGAAGCAAATCCCTGGTAGCGCAACAGCCAGCCGCCATAATGCATACCACCGCCCGCGGCTGGCAGCACGATCCACTGGCCTTTCTGGAGGAGGCCCAGTCGCAAGGTCTCAACAAATGCCATGCCGATAGTTGCATTCGAAATATTGCCATAAAAGCGGAAATGGTCGGCAAGCTTTTCCATGGTGTTCTCCGGCCAACCATAGTCACGCACCAACAATTCCCCCAGGCGGCGGATAATGCGCGAATTGGGCTGATGCGGGATGATATGCGCCACCTCCCTGGGATCGATATGCGCGTGACGACAGAGAACATCAACGCATTCCGCCATCGCGCGGGGAGCCTCGCGATACACTTCTTTCCCATTCATGCGCGCGTAACCAACCAGATACTGAGTCAGCAACTGATTGGCCTCTTCTCCACGGCCAGCATGATAGAGTTCCAGGATCTTTCCATCAATCTCGGCCATTGTGAGCGCGTCCCTGCGCAGCGGCGTCTGGTGATAGAGCGCGGCAGCCTGGCCCGCGTCGTAGCCGTTGATCGCGTAGGTCTCATCCTCAGAGCTTTCGCCGCGCTCTAACAGAAAAGCGGCCGCGCCTTCACCGAAGAGCGAACTGGTCTTCCAATCCAGAATATGTGCGATATTGGCAAGCAGCGCCTCAGACAAAACGATCAACACAAGGCGCGCCTGGCTGACAGCAAGAATCTCTATCGCTGTCTGAAACGCCTCGGTATCACAGGCACAGGCACCTTTAAAGGTTGACGCGCGCACACGCCGGCATCCCAGTTGCATCTGCACCAGGCCCGCGAGCGTTGGAAAAGCATCGTTATCCGACGACGAGCCAGCCAGAACCACATCGATCTCCTCCGCCCGGCGTCCTGCGCTGGCCAGAGCGCGCCTGGCAGCTTTGACCGCCATATCCACCGTCGAGATATCACCTGTTGACGATGGATCGTCGATCAAACCAGGCGCATCAGCGCCAGCCAGACTCCGGCAAAGCTCCAAAGTGCTCGGACGCACATGACGGGTCAGCAAGCCAGTCACGCGCTCAAGCTCTTCAGCAGTACGTGGATTCCCCATACGAGTGGCAACATATGCAAAAAAGTCGTTGGTAATAATTCCTGACGGTATATAGGTACCCAGTCCTACAAGACGAACTTTAGCCTGGGTGTAGCTCTGCGGTTCAACATACGTGTACGCGGGCCATGCATCAGAGGATGAAAAAGGCATAAAGAGACGCGACCTCCCTGTTTTTCTGTTTCGATCTCGGTTATCGAACTCAAGTATAGCACACCCATGCGGCATTGTTAATCACACAGCAGACCTGGGGTACGACTCAGGTTTGTACAAACGGGGCCGCCGATGCAGCACCGGACTGGCGCGTCCGGTGTGGACCCGATGGCACAAACCTGAGTCACGCCCCAGCGAGTTCTGCTCTCATCTTGCGCGCGGCTGTGACCATGTGCTCCAGGGCCGGGGCGACTTCTGCCCAGGCGCGGGTTTTGAGGCCGCAGTCGGGGTTGACCCAGACGTTGGCGGATGATAAGACCTGGAGCGTGGCTCGCAGGATGGTCTCGATCTCGGCGACGCCGGGAACGCGCGGTGAGTGGATGTCGTAGACACCGGGGCCGATGGCTTTTTCGTAGCTGGTCTGGCGAAATACCTCCAGCAATTCGCCGCCTGAGCGGGAATTTTCCAGCGAGATGACATCAGCATCAAGCGCGGCTATAGACTCGATGATATCGTCGAAAGCGCTGTAACACATGTGAGTGTGAATCTGCGTGGCGGGGCCGGCACTGGAGGCCGCAAGGCGGAAAGAGGCCACGGCCCAGTTCAGGTAATCCCGCCACTGACTGTAGCGCAGCGGCAAACCTTCGCGCAAAGCGGGCTCGTCGATCTGGATGACGCGCAGGCCCGCGCTTTCCAGGTCGGCAACCTCTTCTCTCAGCGCCAGGGCAAGCTGGTAGCAGGTAGCTTCACGCGGCTGATCGTCGCGCGCGAAGGACCAGTTGAGCATAGTGACCGGGCCAGTCAGCATCCCTTTGACCGGTTTGCTGGTCAAAGACTGCGCGTATGTGCTCCAGCGCACCGTCATTGGTGCTGGCCGGGCCACGTCTCCATAGATGATCGGAGGCCGGACACAGCGCGAACCATAGCTCTGCACCCAACCTTGATGCGTAAAAGCAAAGCCGGAGAGTTGCTCCCCAAAGTACTGTACCATGTCGTTGCGCTCAAACTCTCCATGCACCAGCACGTCAATCCCCAGCTCCTCTTGCCTGGCAATCAGGTCAGCGATTGAGCGCTCAATGAAACCTTCATAGTCCTGTGAACTGATCTGTCCTGTCTCAAAGCGCCTGCGCGCCTGGCGCACTTCGGCGGTCTGGGGAAACGAGCCAATTGTTGTCACCGGCAGTACGGGCAAACGCAGGCGCTCTGACTGAAACTGGCGGCGCTGTCCATAGGGAACCCGTTCCGTCTGCTGGAAAGCCGCCAGCCTGCTCTGAACAATGGCATCATGCACTAATGGCGAAGTTGCCCGCTCCCGCGCCACAGTACCGCTCTCGGTGAGTTCCGCCGCCACGCCAGCGCGTCCCTCGTGTAGAGCACGCCCAAGGATGACGACTTCTGCCAGCTTCTGTTCGGCAAACGCCAGCCAGCGGCGTATCTCTGGTGCAAGCTCGCGTTCAAGCCCGGCATCATAGGGTACGTGCAGAAGTGAAGAGGAAGGCGCAACGATCAGGCGCTCGCGTGGCACAGACGCGTTCAGCTCGTCCAGCAGATCGAGCTTTGCCAACAGATCCGCACGCCAGACATTGCGCCCATCGACCACGCCCGCGACCAGTACTTTCTCAGCGGGCAACCCATGAAATCGTAAAAGCTCGCGGTTTTCGGGTCCGCGCACAAAATCCAGCCCGATCCCATCCACGGGCAGTCCGATCAAGGTCTCGTAGCTCTCTCCCACGTGCCCGAAAAACGTGGAGATGAGCAGCTTCGCCGGGCCTTTGCGCTCAGCCAGTTCTTCGTAGACCCGGCGCAACGCGGCCAATTCGACGGGAGTGCGATCCTGCACCAGGCAGGGCTCATCCAATTGAATCCAGCCAGCTCCCAGTTCAGCCAGCCTGGAAATGACCTCGGCATACACCGCGGCAATTCCGCGCAATGTCTCATCCAACACATCCAGGCTTGCGTCCTGAGCTTTCCCCAACAGTACCAGGCTGAATGGACCAAGCAGCACCGGCTTCGTGGGAATGCCCTGAGCGCGCGCTTCCGCAAATTCGTCAAAGACCTTGCTGGAAGCCAGTTGGAAACGCTGCCCGCGCCGCCATTCAGGCACGATGTAATGATAATTGGTATCAAACCACTTGGTCATCTCCATGGCGGGCGCATCCAGATCGGCTCCGCGTGTTCCCCGCGCCATGGCAAAGTAGGTAGCGAGATCGACAGATCCCCCTGCCCAACGATAGCGTTCAGGCACCGCCCCGACCAGGGCAATCGCATCCAGCACCTGGTCATAAAAGGAGAAATCATTGACCGGAATAAGCTCGATTCCGGCAGCGAGCTGCGCACGCCAGTGCGCGCTTCTCAGTTCAGCTCCCACTCTGCACAATTCCTCCGCCCCGATTTTGCCGCCCCAATAGGCCTCGCAGGCCCGCTTTAACTCGCGCCCACGACCAATGCGCGGATATCCCAAAGTCGTTGTGCGTACCATAGTTGACCTCCCTGTGAACAGCCTGTGCTCAATGGCTGTTTTTAAAACGAACATTCGATTTATAAACAAGGCTAGAGATATGATATCATAGGGAGAAAAAAAGTGCCAGGAGGGAAAAGACCATGCCACCAAAGGCAGGAATACACGAGGCTGCGCGGCGGGAGCAGATTCTGCAGGCGGCGCGGGCGTGTATTGTGGCGCTGGGCTATGAACGCGCCACGGTGCGCGACGTGGCGGAGGAGGCGGGAGTGAGTACAGGGACCATAGTACACTATTTCGGGGACAAGGATACAATGCTGGAGGCTGCGCTGCTGCATAAAGTACAGGACACAGGCATCGCGTTTCGCGCGGCGCTGGCCGGCGCGCAGAGCGCCTGGGAGCGTCTGGAGCGCCTGGTGAACGCGAGCGTCCCCGAAAGCGCTGAAGTGCGCGACGAATGGCGGCTGTGGTTAACCTTCTGGGGAGAGGTCACGCGCAACGAGCGGCTGCGCGCGGTGAGTGAAAAGCAACACCAGCGCTGGACGCGTTTCCTGGCGCGTATCATCGCTGAAGGCTGCGCCTCTGGCGAGTTCGCGGCGGTTGATCCACACCTCACGGCGCTCCAGATGGCGGCACTGATCGATGGGCTGGCCATTCAGACCACGCTCCAGAATCCCGCGCTAAGCCCTGGACTGATGCGCCAGGTTGTCCTGGCCGCGCTGCGCCGCCTGCTCTTCACCGCTGCTTCCAGCATACTCACATAATAAGCCCACCGTGGACCACGACGGATACAAAGATCTGCCGTGGACCACGCGGTCAATGTGGCGCTAGCGCCGCCTGACCGTCACATTGACCGCGCCACTGGGCCGCAGGGTCAGATGATGAACGGGATCGACGACCAGGGGCTGGTCTGGCACCAGTTCAAAGCTGACGCGCATTGAATGTTCCTCAACGCGGGTAACATTATCTACATACTTTCATCTCTACAGATTGTAGCACGCTGAAATGAGCAAAAGCTCATCCCCAATCATACAAGCAGCGAACTTTGAAGTGGCCAGTTGGACGGCCCATGGTCGCCCAACCGGCCACATCCTAACCAACGCTGAGCAAAGCCCGGGTGTAATCCCTTACCAATATTCTCCAATACTAACAAAAAGTTAGCCACTTGACAAAGGGAAACAATGGATGTATAGTATCAACGTGATCAGCAGTAACTTACAACTAGTAAGTAAACCGGACACGTGTCCTACTCTGGTAGTTTCTTACGGGGTGCAGGGGCAGCGCCCCTGACGGAGCGCGAGGGGTCCTCGCAAAAACCTTTTTTCTTTCATTTTGCGCCGCCGCAGGTGGCGCAAAATGAAAACGAACAGAATAGTATTAACGCCATGTGCAAGTTTTTACTTGAATCCTCGCGCCTGCGGCACTCGCTTCTGGTTTGGAGTGTGGTGCGGAGTGCCAGCCGCAGGCGCGAGGATTCAAGTAAAACTTGCACATGGCGTTAATACTATTCTGTTCGTTTTCATTTTGCGCCACCTGCGGCGGCGCAAAATGAAAGAAAAAAGGTTTTTGCGAGGACACCTCGCGCTCCGTCAGGGGCCCTGCCCCTGCACCCCGTAAGAAACTACCAGAGTAGGATTAACTATTCAGGACTGCTTAGCGCCTGCGGAGCTTCGCAAGGATTCATGTGAGACATCTCTGATTTGTGGGCAACAAGAAACACTTGACAAACAGCAAATAAAATGCTACTCTGTCAAACAGAGCAATGGATAGAGCTGACAACCCTGGAGAACATCGCATTCTTGTCCGGCAGGAGGGAGATGCAGGTCTTCTGAGAGGATCTGGATGGATGTTTTAGAGCCGTTGCTGATGGCCGGATGATGACGAAACGGTATGGTGGATACGATAACCCGTGAGGCGCTGCGGGAAGCGCGCGGTCTCCAGGAGACCGAGGTGATGGGTTCGACTCCCATTACGGGTACCAGTGTTTGTTGAGATGATGGGCAGACTGGCTCTGTTTAGGTCAGGCTGTGGTCTTCTCGCGCGCGCTGCTCCTGTGTTTTCCGTGTTTCCTCATGCTTTCCGCTGGTTATTGGCGCTTTTCTTCGATTTTTGATTAAAGAGGACGAGAGCTGCTCATCTGGTTATCAGGATGACGTTTATAAGTCCTGTCATGGCTGTATCGTTGCCGATATGAAAATAGTTTGACATAACAGGAGGAAGGAGTCCTGAGAGGACATGGCAAAACAGACTTTTCAGCGCATTAAACCACATGTGAACGTAGGTACGATTGGCCACATTGACCACGGCAAGACGACTTTGTCAGCGGCTATTACCAAAGTGCTGGCCTCGGCTCAGCTTGCTCGCTATACTGCCTTCGATCAGATTGACAAGGCGCCGGAGGAGCGCGAGCGCGGGATTACCATCGCGCTCGCCCACCTGGAGTACCAGACGGAGAAGCGCCACTACGCCCACATTGACGCGCCAGGCCACGCCGACTACATCAAGAATATGATCACCGGGGCGGCCCAGATGGAGGGTGCGATCCTGGTGGTCAGTGCCCCCGATGGACCGATGCCGCAGACGCGGGAACACGTGCTGCTGGCTCGCCAGGTGGGTGTGCCCGCGTTGGTAGTCTTCCTCAACAAGGTTGATATGATGGATGACGAGGAGTTGCTGGAACTGGTCGAGCTGGAAGTGCGAGAACTGCTTTCCCGCAATGGTTTCCCAGGCGACGACGTACCTGTGGTACGCGGTTCGGCCCTCAAGGCGCTGGAGAGCAAGGGCGATCTCTCGCGCAGCGATCCGAACGCCGCTTGCATCTGGGAGTTGATGGATGCCGTAGACAACTCGATTCCCACGCCTGTCCGCGCGACTGATAAGCCTTTCCTGATGCACGTGGAGAACGTCTACAGCGTGCCTGGGCGCGGCACCGTTGCCACCGGACTGGTTGAGCGCGGCGCTGTGCAGGTGGGTGAGAGCGTGGAGATTGTTGGTATGAATGAGAAGAAGCGTACTGTGGTTGTGACCGGCCTGGAGATGTTTCACCAGCCGCTGGCTCAAGGGGCGATTGCTGGCGATAACGTTGGCTGTCTCCTGCGCGGGTTAGCGCACTCTGAGATTGAGCGCGGACAGGTTCTGGCCAAACCGGGTTCGATCCAGCCGTACCGGACGTTCAAGGCTCAGATGTATGTGCTTCCCAAAGAGGATGGCGGGCGCCACCGGCCCTTCTTCAGTGGCTATCAGCCGCAATTCTACGTGAGCACCACTGATGTCACTGGCACAATCAGGCTGCCAGAGGGCATCGACATGGCCATGCCCGGTGACACCGTTGAGGTCACGGTTGAACTGCGCCAGCCAGTTGCTATGGAAGAAGGCGTCACCTTTGCCATTCGCGAAGGCGGCTATACCGTTGGAGCTGGCTTCTGCCTTGGGATCATAGAATAGCCAGGGCGAGATTGGCGTTTTCACCAGAGAGGCCCTGTGAG
>DASVMX010000337.1:0-4733 GCA_036384215.1 Ktedonobacteraceae bacterium
AGGATAGTGGATCTGCATGACCGCTTCTGGCAGAGGCATCAGTCGGCCAGCGGAGCGCAGCCAGGGCGGCATATGATCTGGAATCACATGGGCATAGCGATCAACCGTCCACTTGGTGTACTTGCGCAGCGATTTGGCGGGTAGCCCATCCGTCAGAGGATAGACCGGCACCAGGCGGCCCGTATTCAATGAATCGCCGCGCTCTGGCAGCTCGTGGCTGCGCACGGCAAACTCGACTTTATTGCCGAAGCGCTGCTTCACGCCTGTTACCACCAGCCATTCGCCCTTGGCCGCGAGCAGTTGCTTCTGTAAATAGCCCTGGTTAAACCAGGTGACATTCATGCGCCCGGTCTCATCGCCAATCGAAGCGATTGTGCGCGCAAGCCCCTTATTTGTGCGTTTCGTTTCCACCTCCCAGATCAGCCCGATTGTCGTCGTCACCTCTTGAAAGGGGATCTCCGCGATTTTGGTCAGCTTGCTATAGTCGCGGTGCTGGCGTGGAAAATAGAAGAGCAGATCGCGGATCGTGCGAATGCCCAGGCCGCGTAGTTTGGCCGCCATCGAAGCGCCCACGCCCGGTACTGCTGTCACATCCGCGCTCAAAACGGCAAGCGAAGTGTGGCCCGTTGACATCTCGCGATCCAGGCGGATGGGATTTTCCGCGCGCGCCTGCTCCTCGCCCGGTTTGGCCGCAGCCTTCTTGAGATCGGGCTGTGTCTTTTGCTCAGGCACGGGCTCCGCTGCAGGTTCAGGCGCGGCTGGCAGCGGACTTCTGGCGGTAGCCAGTGAAGCGGGCGCGGCGGGCGCCTGCTGGCGGATTGGCGCGGGCCGGGTAGCGTGATGCTCAGCACGTCGCTCATGCTCTTCTATTCGCGTGCTACGGGATGCCACGGGGCCAGTGGAGCCGTTTGAGCTGGCTGGCGCGCTTGCGTGTTCCATTTCATCGAGGATACTCAAGGCCGCGCGCACATTCGTCGAGCGCTGGAGTGGATCTTGCTGGCGATAACCTTCCAGGTGTTCCATCAGGCGATGGAGGGGACGCATATCCAGCCCTGCCTCCCTGCGAAGCGCGCTGAAATCTTCCGCCCAGCGCGAAGCGAACAGCTCCAACCCACCCTGCACCAGCCTGTCCTGATGGTTACTGCGCTGCTCGTATTGTAAAACCTTGCGTGCCCGTTCAATAGAGGCCGCGATTGCCGTAGTATTTGACATAAAAATTGATCTTTACAGGAATTTGCCAGACATTTGTATCACATCATGTTCCTCTACTATAGTGGTTTTCGGGATAAGGTGTCAAGGTCAGATATTCTAGAGGATATCTGACAAACGGAAGCAAGCGGCCCCGGAAAAATCTCCGATTTTTCCGGGGCCGCTTGCTTCCGTTTGTGAATCAACAGCTAGCTAAAGGAGTTAGCCACCCGCAGCGGCGGAGCTAGCCGCGGAACCGCCACCGCCACCGCCACCCGCGGCGGCGGAACTGGCCGCGGAACCGCCACCGCCATCGCCACCGCCACCCGCGGCGGCAGAACTGGCCGCGGAACCGCCGTTACCACCACCACCCGCAGCGGCAGAACTGGCCGCGGAACCGCCATTGCGTCCTCTGTTGTGGCGTCGAGGGTGCCTCCTGTCCTGGGACAAACTGACAAACTTCCCTGCCTGAGATGCGTAACGTAAGTCGATGCCTGGCACATTAACATGCATTTTGTGGGGGACAACTCCTGGAGGAATCATCCTGGGAGGCTGAACAATACTGTGAGGAGCTGCAATCGCCCCGGACTCTCGTGGGCTCTGGCTAAAAGCCGCAGCGGGTATGGCCAGGCTCGCTAACAGCAAGATCATTAACGCGCCCAGCAGCAGCGTAATCCCTCTTTCTCCCATTTCACTGAATGTGCGCTTCGCAACAATCATAATGCTTGTCGTCTTCATGCACTCGCCTTTCTCCAACATCGCATCCCTGATTGTCAACAACTGCTTTCCCTGTTGCTCCTTTGTCCTGGTTTCTCAGCTTACTTGTTGTTTGATTGGCCCTTTTTCCCGTAGCTCTCTTCGCCCTTGCACGCGGTAGAGCCTTTTCAGGCTGTGCTCATCGCGTTTTCGCGGCGACATCTGTATAGTAACATAGAAATTTTATAAATACTATGTCAACATTACAAAAAATCGATAACCCTTTTATGGAAACATGGTAGTGTTTTACTCGCCGCGTTCGGTGTAGCTCAACATTGTGAGGATGTACTGGCGGAAAACGGTACGCAACGCGGAGGGCTGGTGGATGATAAAGGGGGTGCCCAGACCGGCCAGCAGGCGGGCCATCCAGGGGAGATCTTCAACTTCAAGCCGGATAAGTACTCCATTATTTTGTTCTTCAAAATGTCCTTTTGAAAGTGAAGTTTTGCGCTGCGCCTCCGCAAGCGTTGTTTCCAGCCATACCTCAACCCGCCAGACGCGCGGAACAGAGGCAAGCGCGCGTTGAACTGCTGCCAGCGCGTCAAAGTTTGCCGGGCGTGGAAACGTTGCGCCTGTTATCTCGATCTGGAGGATGCGGTCCAGGCGCAGGAGGCGCTGGCCCTGGCGCAGATGACAGTAGCCAATGGTGTACCAGAAGCCTTCGTGAGAGACAACCCCATAGGGATTGAAGACGCGTTCCGTCACCTCTCCGCGCTCCGAACGATAGCGCAGGTGGACAGATTGTTCGCTCTGCACGGCTGAACTCAAGATCATCACAGCCGCGAGTGGAGGCGCGGCATGCGCGGAACTGTTCTCGAAAACCACGGTCTGTCCTACTGCCTGGATGCGTTCGCGGGTGGAAGCGGGCAGGACGCGCTCGATTTTCGCCAGCGCGCCTTCAAAAGAAGGCGTAATCTGCGCCAGGCCATTTTCGCGGGCCATCAAGAGGCTCAATGTCAGCGCCAGAGCCTCGTCCTCAGTAAAAATCAGCGGTGGCAGTTTATAGCCAGGTCTCAGCCGATATGCCCCGTTGCGACCTCGCTCGGCCTCCACAGGGATACCAAGATCGCCAAGCATTTCAATATAATCTCGGACCGTGCGCACATTTACTTCCAGCCGGCGGGCCAACTCCGGGCCTGTCATGCGCCCATACGACTGCAAAAGTTCCAGAACAGTAAGCACGCGAGCTGTTGGACGATAGACCACCTTTTTGCTCCTGGCGAAAGTACAAGAAAACAGGGTCAATTTTACCATGTTTTCGCGTTATACTCAAGAAAATGCGGAGCAAAACTGGGCCATATAAAAAGTCGTTTTCTCTGGAGCCAGACCCCACCAGGAAGATTTACAAGAGGTGTTTCAAGCGGGGCTTTGCTGGAAAACGACTTTTACATGGCCCTGGGAACAAAAGGAGCATTCCATGAATGATGTACAGAATCAATCTGACACGCACAATTTTGATGCGCTGATTGGGAGTTGGAAGGTATTGAACAGGCGCAAAAAGGGGGATTATTTTGCGCCTGACCAGGCATTAGGAGAAGAGGCCGAGTGGGAGGAATTTGCGGGCCGCGATTGTTTTGAAACGCAGCTCGATGGCCGGGCGGTTGTTGAGCATTGGGAAGCCACGCTTCCTTCGGGCGAGAGGGCGCTTGGATATAGCGTGAAGGCTTTTGAGCCTGCGACTCGCCAGTGGTCGATTATCTGGATCGACAACCGTAATCCACTGGATTTCAGACCGCTGCATGGGACATTTGCGGATGGGGTTGGCACCTTTTTTCAGGTGATCGAAACCCCAGACGGCCAGCCCCTGCATGTGCGCTTTATCTGGGATAAGTTGACCGGGACCATGGCGCGCTGGCAGCAGGCGTTTTCCTTTGATGGGGGAGAACATTGGGAAACGAACTGGGTCATGAAGTTTACCAGAGAAGAGTAGTGGCTGCTGCCTATCCACCAGTAGATTTTTGCGAAAACGCATTGGAAAAGGAGTGAGAGATGTTAGATACGGATGGTGAGGCGCAAAGGACTGTCGAGACGGATTGGCCTGTGGTTGAACTGCGTCAATATACGCTGAAGCCAGCGCGGCGCGACGAGTTGATTGCTTTGTTTGAGGAGCATTTTATTGAAGGGCAGGAGCGTCATGGTATGCGCGTCATTGGCCAGTTCCGCCGCCGCGACGATCCCGATCAATTCGTCTGGCTGCGCGGTTTTAGCGATATGGAAGCGCGGCGACAGGCTCTTCAGGGTTTTTACTATGGTCCGATCTGGCAAGAACATCGCGCGGCGGCTAATGATACCATGATCGATTCAGATAATGTTGTGTTGCTCAAACCCGTTCGAGCCATTTCAGGTCCGCGTATCGATGTCTCGCGCCGTCCCGCGCTGGACGCGCCAGATACGGAGAGAGGCACCGTAATCGCGACAGTGTACAACTTTGGGACGCCCGTTGGCACGTCCTTTGTTGATTTCTTCGAGACAAAGCTCGCGCCCGCCCTGCGTGCCGCCGGTGCGGCGCTCCTGGGGTATTACATCACCGAGCCAGCCGAGAACACTTTTCCCCAATTGCCTGTACGCGAAGGCGAGCATGCCTTCGTCTGGCTGGCCTCCTTCGTCGATGAAGA
The DNA here is from genome assembly GCA_036384215.1 of Ktedonobacteraceae bacterium. Taxonomy (GTDB): domain Bacteria; phylum Chloroflexota; class Ktedonobacteria; order Ktedonobacterales; family Ktedonobacteraceae; genus Paraktedonobacter. The sequence continues at coordinate 4,560 of DASVMX010000337.1, forward strand.
GATGTACGCGGCCTATCAGACAGCGCTGGCTGCCAATCAGGAGTGGATTATAGAGCTTGTCCCGGCCTTGCAGCGCTGGCTCTTAAAATCGGAAGAGGTATTGGAATTAACGCCAACCAGGCGTTCGCTTTTGCGTCACCGCTCGGCATAGATTTGCTGGAGAAGAAGTGAGGA
>DASVMX010000338.1:0-4825 GCA_036384215.1 Ktedonobacteraceae bacterium
GCACCCCAACCGTCTTCATGGCCTGGATGATACGTCCAGGCAGCGCCCCCACGTAGGTGCGCCGATGCCCGCGGATCTCAGCCTCGTCGTGAACGCCGCCCAGCGAGATGCGCGAGAACTTGCGTCCCAGCGATTCCGCGATAGAGCGTCCCAGCGTGGTCTTACCGACTCCTGGCGGGCCTACCAGGCAGAGAATCTGGCCCTGACTCTCAGGACGATAGCTGCTGTCAGCCTGAGCGCGTTTCTGGCGCAGTTCACGCACCGCCAGGAACTCGATGATGCGCTCTTTGATCGCCTCCAACCCATAATGGTCTGAGTCAAGAATTTCGCGCGTACGGGTGATATCGAAGATATCTTCCGTGCGCTCGGTCCAGGGCAGCGCCAGCACCCAGTCGATATACGAGCGCAGCACCGCGATCTCCGCGGACTGCGGGGGAGTCCGCTCCAGGCGATCGATTTCCTTGCGCACCTTGGCTTCGACTTCCGCCGGCAGTTTCTTCTCATTGACGCGCTCGCGCAATTCGCCGGCCTCGCTGGTTGTCTCCAGACCCAGCTCTTCCTGAATGGCGCGCAGTTGTTCACGCAGATAAAACTCTTTCTGCGTACGGTCTACCTGCGAGCGCACCCGGCTGCGGATCGTCGCCTCCAATTCCAGGATCTCGATCTCGTTACCCATGATCACGCAGATCTTCTCCAGCCGCGCCAGCGGGTCCAGCGTCTCCAGCAGATCCTGCTGCTGCTGGGGATCTGTCACCACGTGCGCCGCCAGCATGTCAGAGAGACGGGCCGCGGTTTTCAGACCCACGATGGAGTTGATATCCTCCGCTGAGAAACGGCGATTCAACTGGGCATAGCGCTCAAAAAGACTGGTGGTATGACGCACCATGGCGTCCACCTGCGAACCCTGCTGCTGCGAATCCTCGGAGACTCTGACCGTGACCCGCAGATAGGGTTCCTGCTCGGGGAAATCCTCAAGCAGGACGCGCTGCAAGCCATTGAACAGCACTTGCAAACTGCCATCCGGCTGGCGATGGGTCGTCGTGATCTCCGCCAGCGTGCCTGTAGAAAAAATGTCTTTCGGCTCGGGATCATCAATCTCAGGATCGCGTTGAGCCGCCACCACCAGACAATGTCCAGGGTTGAGCATTGCTTCCTCGACAGCGCGCATGGATTTCTCGCGCGCAATAGACAGCGTCATGCGAGTGCGAGGAAACACAACCATGTTTTTCAAGGCCACGAGTGGATAATTTACACCCGCTTCCTGCGTGTCCTGATATGTTTCTTTGCGCTCTTGTTCGCTCACGATTCCGCCTGCTTCCTAATTGATTAAAAAGACCGCCCGAAAAAAGGTTGAGTCTGCGTTAAGCAGACTCGTCCTCGGAATAAGCATTCGCTCGCTCGCTGCGGGTAATCAGCAAGGGCTTATTGGTATGTGAGATCACGTCTCCGTTGATCACCACCTTTTTCACATCCGCCCGCGATGGGATCTCATACATCACATCTAACAACACATCTTCGATGATGCTCCGCAAGCCGCGCGCGCCTGTTTTCTGCTTCAACGCGCGTTCGGCAGCTTCTTCCAGAGCGTCGTTGGTAAAGTTTAATTCAACACGATCAAGTTGTAGGAGTTTCTGGTACTGTTTGATAATAGCATTCTTGGGCTCGGTCAGAATGCGGATCAGAGCCTGCTTGTCCAGACTATCCAGCGAAACGCTGACGGGCAGGCGCCCGACAAATTCCGGGATCAGGCCATATTTCAAGAGGTCGTCCGGGATCAACCGGGCCAGGACCGACTCCTGTGCTTTTTCCTCGCCAGTAGAGACCACGCCTGCTGCGCGGAAGCCCATGGTTTTGTTGCTCCCCAGGCGCTGCTCAACGAGCTTCTCCAGACCCTCGAAAGCTCCACCGCAGATAAACAGGATGTTCGCGGTGTTGATCTGGATGAAGTCCTGGTGCGGATGTTTGCGGCCACCCTGCGGCGGCACATTCGCGACTGTGCCTTCGATGATCTTCAGCAATGCTTGCTGCACGCCTTCACCGGAAACATCGCGGGTAATCGACGGATTATCCGATTTGCGCGCGATCTTGTCGATTTCATCGATATAGACAATGCCGCGCTCGGCTCGCGCGATATCGAAGTCCGCCGTCTGGATCAGGCGCAGGAGGATATTCTCCACATCTTCGCCAACGTATCCGGCCTCCGTCAGCGCCGTCGCGTCCGCGATGCAGAAAGGCACGTCGAGCACCTTCGCCAGGGTCTGGGCGAGCAGCGTCTTACCCGAGCCGGTGGGGCCAATCATCAGGATATTGCTCTTGCCCAACTCCACTTCGTCGATTTGCATGCCCACGCCAATGCGCTTGTAGTGGTTGTAAACGGCCACAGCCAGCGATTTCTTGGCGCGTTCCTGCCCGATCACATAGTGACTGAGCTGCTCGTAAATCTTTTTGGGAGAAGGTATCTTTCCTGCCTGGAGACGTGGCTTAGCTACAGTGGACTGTTCTTCTTCGATGATTTCTCGACAGAGGTCAATGCATTCATCGCAGATGTACACCCCACCAGGACCAGCGATCAAACGTTGAACCTGATCCTGACTTTTACCACAAAACGAGCAGCGATACGTCGCCCGTATATTCTTTGAGTTTGCCACGTCTGTCACCTTTGTCTGCGAACACCCATCCGGGCACTCGCCACTAAATTTGTTACAATCCCTGTGCGCTTAGCTGAATTCTCTCTGCCCGAGCTTTTTTCTTGCCCTCTTAACTCCGCTCTGTCAACTTTTTTCCTGGCTTTTTGTCTGGTCTCCGCCAGAGCGGAAAAGGGCTCCCTGAGCCCGGGCCACAACAGGTTTAAACGGCATCGGCGAGCGCGAGGCCTATTCGCCAGTCGTTTCCGCCTCTGCTTCCGCCTTTGTCTCTGGCTCCGCCTCGATTGCCTCTACCTCGGCCTCAGACTCCACCAAACCACTCTCCAGCGCCTCCGCTTCTACAGCGGCAGTGCGCGCGGCCTCTTCGGTTGCTTCCACCTCTTCCTCTTCCGTCTCTGCATCGGGATCAGGATCGGTGGTCAGTTCAATCAGGCGCGAAACCGCCTTCTCGCGCAGCAAGCTGCTGGCCACGCTTCTGATCTGATCTTCGTTCTGCGGCAAAGGCTGGCCGATCTGCGCGTAAAAGCGGAAAATCGACTCCAGTTCCTCCGGCGCAACCTTGATATTCTCTGCCTTAATCACCGCGTCGAGTACCAGTTGCTGGCGTACGCGCTTCTCCGCTTCTGGCTTGAGGCTCTCCTCGTACTCTTCCTCGGTCTGCTTGGTCAGCATCAGATACTGATCCAGCGACATGCGCTGCTGCTCCAGCATGTGTCCCATCTGGTGCATCATCTCGTGCTGCTCCTCGTGGACCAGCACTGGAGGAACCGTCACCTGGGCCTGCTCGACCACCGCGTTGAGCACCTTCTCGCGCAGCGCATCGCGCAGCGCGCGCTTCTTTGTATCCAGCAAGCGATCACTCACGGCTTTGCGATAGTCCTCAATGGTCTGCTGCTGATCGTCGCTGGCCTCAATCGCGAAGGCATCGTCCAGTTCAGGCAGTTCCCTGAACTCGATCTTATGCAGCATCACATCATAATCAGACGCTTGCCCGGCATATTTCTCGTTGCTATAATCTTCCGGGATCGTCGCGCTGAAAGTCTTGTGCTCGCCCTTCTGCAAACCGACAATCTGCTCGTCCAGGCCTTTGAAGAGTCCATGGCGCTCATCGGTCAGCTCGAAAGGATTATCCTTCAGATCAGAAACCGTCTTGTCCCCGACAGAGAGCTTCAGGTCCATAGTAACCCGATCGCCAATCTGAGCCGGGCGCTCAACCTCATTCCAGCTTGCCTTGCGCTGGCGGGCCTGCTCAAGCTCCTTCTCCACCTCTTCAGAAGTCACATCCGCGGACTCGCGCTCGAAGTGCAGCGACTTATAATCGCCCAGTTCGGCTTCGGGCAAGATGGGAACTTTCAGCGTAAAGTGATAGGGCTGCCCCATCTCCAGAACCGGCGCGTCCAGATCGGGCTGTGTTAGAGGAACAAGATTATGCTCTTTGAGGGTGTCGCGGTAGGTCTCGTTCATTAAATCATCGAGACCTTCCTGATAAATATACTCTTTACCAAGTTTGCGTTCCAGAAGGGAACGCGGGGCTTTCCCGCGCCGGAAACCCTGAATATCAACTTTTTGTACCAGCTTGTGATACGCCTTGTCGGAAGCCTTTTCCAGCTCCTCCCAGGAGAAATCCACATTCAATACTGCCTCACTGGTGGGCAGTGTTTCAACCGAAACCTTCACATGTCCTCCAACAAACAAGTGTGATCGTTTTGCTCTCTCTATCAGGGCATCGTTGAGAAGCGCAGCCCTGCGCACACACTTTTATTCTTCATTATACCGAACGGCAAGATTGCTTGGAAAGCGCCGGGAGATGCAATCCCCCATACCACTTACCAACAATGGGAAAAAATCTTTTTTCATAAGGCGGCGAGTGATGGAATTGCTCTCTTCAGAATGACTACACTACAGTGAATCATTTTATTCCACTGAAGAAATGGGCGGTGAGAGACTCGAACTCTCACGACTTTTAGGTCAGCAGATCCTAAGTCTGCCCTGTCTACCGATTTCAGCAACCGCCCGTCGTCTGAAACAAGAGAAAATGAACCCTCACCTCACGATGATACATCACGCTACTTATGCCTGTCAAGGCATTTTTCGCGTACCGCCGTTTGGGCTACCTCCCCAATTCAGATCTTTGCCCCACCCCCCATTTTTTGTTCAGTGGTTTTTCGGGCAGGGGTGCT
>DASVMX010000339.1:0-2156 GCA_036384215.1 Ktedonobacteraceae bacterium
GAAGCTGGCCGCGGCCAGGAAGGTCTTTTTGCGCATTGCGAAGGTGGTTCACCCCGACGCCAACAAGGATACAAAAAGCGCGGAGGCGGCGGGCCTGGCGTTCAAAAAACTGGCTCTCTACTGGGAGCAGGCGCAGACGAAAATCGGCAATGGCACCTATGGCAGAACAGATGGCGCGTTCGCTCCTTTCACTATTCAGACCACGCGCTACACGTATACCCTGGAAAGCCTGCTCAGCCGGGGCGATCTGTGTAATCTCTACGTGGGCACGGCGAGCGGTTCGCGGGGTAAAAAGCGGGTGCTGCTCAAGGTTTCCAGCAGGCCGCGCGAGAATGATCTGGTGGCCAACGAGGGACGTGTTCTCAAGCATCTGAGCGCGGGCGAGGACTACGAGGTCGCGCGCCATTTTATCTCGCAGTTTGTCGATGCTTTTTCCTACGAAGAACGCGCTACAGGGGTGCTGCGCCAGGTGACGGTGCTGAAATATGTTGAAGGTCTCTATTCGCTCAAAGAGGTCAGGGAAGCCTATCCACAGGGAATCGGCACGAAGGATATGGCCTGGATGTGGAGGCGCCTGCTGGTCGCGCTTGATTTCGCACACAGCAACACGGTGATCCACGGAGCTGTGCTTCCCACGCACGTATTGATTCATCCAGAACACCACGGGATCGTGCTGATCGACTGGTCGTACGCGGTCCTGAATCCCTCTATTACGCACACCTGGATTAGCGCGCTCAGTGCTGATTATCGCACCTGGTATCCCGCGGAGGTCTTCGCCAGGGAGGAGCCGCAGCCAGGTCTGGATATCTGCATGGCGAGCAGGTGCATGGTTGAATTGCTGGGCGGCGACCCGCTCCAACAGACCATGCCAGCCAGCGTGCCCTGGCAGCTTCAAAACCATTTCAAGGGCTGTATGCTCCCACTTTCCCATCAGCGCCCGCAAGACGCGCGCGTCTTGTTGCGAGAATTCGATGAACTTCTGGAGCGGCTCTGGGGTCCAAGAAAATTCCACGCGTTTTTCATGCCCGGACGCTGAACACAGAGTTGATCATACACTGGAGTTGTTTTTCACAGTAAACGAAAGGAAAGCAGTTATGGGTGGTTCACACTGGTCAACGGATGCCTATGAAGAGGCCGAGCTCTTGCGCAAGAAAGCCGGAAAAAGCGCTTTCGCGTACAGCGACTCGGCGCGGGCGACTGGCAAATGGACGGTTCATCCCACGCTCGACCCCAAAGGCGTGACCTTCCGCGAGAGTCGCGACAGCGACGAGCATCCCCGCTCCAACGCAATCGCGGTCTTTTTTGATGAAACCGGCTCCATGAAGCAGATTCCCCATGTCTTCCAGAAGAAACTCGCTGAATTGATGAGTTTACTGCTGGTCAAGGGTTATATTCAAGATCCGCAGATTCTCTTCGGCGCCTTCGGGGATGCCGTGTGGGATCGCGTCCCCCTCCAGGTCGGGCAGTTCGAGAGCGGGGTAGAGATGGATGAGCACCTGCGCAATGTGATTCTCGAAGGCAACGGAGGCGGCGGCGGCAACGAGTCCTACGAGCTTCCGCTCTACTTCCTGGCGCGTCACACCTCAATTGACTGCTGGGAGAAGCGCGGGCGCAAAGGCTATGCCTTTCTGATTGGCGACGAGAAAGCCTATGCCGCGGTCAATAAAGAGCAGGTGGCAAAGCTCATCGGCGACGACCTGCCCGAAAGCATTCCGCTGCGCCAGGTTATCGCGGAAGTGCAGCGCAGCTATCACCTCTTCTTCATCTTCCCCAGCAACGGCAGCTATGCGGCTGATGGAGAGCACCCGGCCTTCTGGAAAGATCTGCTGGGTCAGAATGTAATCATTCTTGAAGACGAGAACGCGGTCAGCGAAACGATTGCTCTGACCATCGGCCTGACCGAAAAAGCTGTTGACCTGGCCGAAGGAAAAGAGGATCTGAGCAGCGCGGGGGCCAGCGCGGGCGCGATAGATGCGGCGGCCAGGGCGCTCCAGGTGTATGCCAGCGCGGCCAGCATATCCAGCGTTGCCGGCGTGGCGCTGCCCGGCATGGACCCGTCCACCGGCTCAGGTGGCACTGAGCGCCTGTAAGTGGGGTTCCCACCCCCAGAAATAAAAGGGGGGTGAAACATTTTTGCGAAGAGAGGCGAATGAATT
>DASVMX010000340.1:0-7284 GCA_036384215.1 Ktedonobacteraceae bacterium
GCATAACACGCGTCTGCCCCAGAAAGCGCAGGCCATCCACCAGCGAGCTGAGCTTGCGCGTGGTACCCACCTGGCTCTGCTGCGGGCGCAGACGCATCAACAGCAGCAAAACGGCAAAGGTCAGGAAGGTACACGAGCCCAGCACATAGACCAGTGTCGCGCCGTGCAACAGAACAATCAAAAAACCGCTGGTGGCTGGCCCCAGCACCGCTGAGAGTTGCGAGGTGCTGCTCCTCCAGGTCGTGGCATTTTCAAAGGCCTGCTCTGGCACAATCTGCGAAACCAGCGTGGCGCTGACCGGGCTGTAAAAAGACTGCACGCTCCCTATCACCACCACGCAGGCATAGATCAGCACCAGCGGACCGCGCACATACGACAGAGTCGCCAGCGCCAGCGCGGTCAGCGTCAGCACGCACATAGAGACCAGCGCGATATATTTGCGGTTATAGCGGTCCGCGACATAACCGGCAGGCAGAAACAGCAGAATCACTGGAATCACCTGGGCCAGGCCCACTCCCCCAAGCACCAGTGCCGAATGCGTGCGCTGATACAGCTCCCAGCCAAGCGCCACCGTAATCATCTGCTGGCCAAAAAAGACCAGAAAGACGCCGGCGAGCAATAAACGAAAGTCTCGATAGCGCAAAGCTCGATAGGCATCATGGCTCTTCTCGCCATGTTCCGTGGACGAAATAATCGTTGAGGTTGGAGCAGATTGCTCATCCGAGGTTGACACTTCTGTCTTTTTGTCTTGCACGCGCAGTCCCTGTTCTATGCCCACCAGCACATATATGCACGGCAGACCAGATGAAAATCCTGTTGCTCTGATGATACCCGTGCTGAACTCAGCCGTCAAGCGCCGATCCGGGAGCACTTCCACCAACAATCGGGTACCAGAGCAAGGCGATGGCGAGCATCGCCTTGCTCTCCAGCACCTGATTGTTGGTGGAACCTCCGGGAGCAGCATATGATATACTGGGACAGCCGAAAAACGTATTTTCCCAAACAATGGAGTTTCTATTCACACAGAGGTGTATGTTATGTCAATCAATAACGCCTTGCCCCTGGAGGGCAAACGGGCAGTCGTGACTGGCGCTGGCAAGGGCATCGGGCGCAGCATTGCCCTGGCGCTGGCAGAGGCGGGAGCCGATGTCGCGGTAACCGCACGCACCGCCAGCGATATCGAGCAACTGGCCAGCGAAATTCAAGCGCGGGGCCGGCGCGCTGCCTTCGTTCCCTGCGACGTAACCGATGTCGCCCAGGTTCAGCAAATGGCCACCACCCTGCTGGAGCGCCTGGGAGGACTGGATATCCTGGTCAACAACGCAGGCAACGCAGGCAGCCATAAGATGCTCAACCATCCTGATGAACTCTGGCACCGCATGCTTGCCATCAATCTGACCAGCGTCTACTACGTCACCAGGACGTTCCTGCCCACGCTCACTGAGCAGCGCGGCGGGCGCATCATCAACATTGCCTCCATTGCAGCGCGCACAGGCGGCAGCTATATCGCGGCCTATACCGCCTCCAAGCACGGCGTCCTGGGCCTCACGCGCGCCCTGGCCATGGAAATGCTGCCATACAACGTCACCGTCAACGCCATCTGCCCAGGCTATGTTGACACTCCTATGACCGACAGCAGCGTCAGTAACATCATGACGCGCACAGGCATGACCGTGGAAAAAGCTCGCGCGGCCCTGGAGAAGAGCAGTCCGCAAAACCGCCTGATCGCACCTGAAGAGGTCGCCGCCATCGCCGTCTTCCTCGCCCTCGACATCAACAAAGGCCTCACTGGCCAGGCCATCAACATCGACGGCGGCGGGGTCATGTCCTGAAAAGGGAAAGCGTCATATGTTTGCAAACAGGGTCTTCTGAGCCCACAGGAGGCGCGTCTCCTGTGCTGCATCGGCGGCAGTGGCAGAGGCTTCGATGCGGAAAAGCTCCAGGGGGTTGGCCTGCCGGATGGCAGGCCAGGTGCCGTCAGAGCCGTGCCTCTTTCTCAAAAGAAAGGCATGATTGATGTCCCCCCAACTTACTGTGATTAGCGCCTGGCTGGCGCAGTGGGAGACGCATTTTGTGGAACCTGTGGTTTTTGGCACAACTGATGCTCAGCAGATCGCAAGCTTGCTGAATGGATTCTGCCATCGGGAGCTTGACGCGGCTGTAGCCAAGTATCTTTTCTATGAGTCGAGCCAGGGGCAGTGTGTGGAGTACGGCTGAATGATGGACGGCGCGTGGTTTTGAGGATTCACCAGCCTGCGCGCTCGCGGGCTTTTTTACAGAGCATTGTCCATGGCTGTCGTATATTCACTAAAGAATTACGCTCACATTTTTTAGTGAGAATATCCACTATAAGAGCACTCTCATATATAAAAATTCGTGTTTTTTTGTTGAATACAGACCAGCATTCCTCTCTATTTTGCTGACAATTGCATATTGCTCCGGCATAATGCAGGAAATCAGGTGCCCTCGCTTCGTTCAGTGAAACTATAGAGAAATGGCCAAATTGCTATAGGATCGCTGAACCAACTCGTCTAGTGGTCTAGACATATTGACAATTAAGAGAGAAACCGATTATAGTTTACTTACACAGGTTACTTATTCAGATACCCTATTATCTGAGGGAATTTTTTAGCCAGGTATTCGGGTAAAACAGGCTAGAAAGGAGTAGAGAGATTGAGCGTCATTGAGCGCTTAATTTGACACATGTATGGAGTGAAATGCTGGCTGACCACATTATTGCCAGTATTCACAAAAGCCAGATTAAGGGTACGTGTATATCTTTAGCGATCCACGTACAATGAGGAGAATGATCGCTCCTCCAGGATCACTTGTCAGAAGAGGAGAATTTGCAATGAGTGTTGCAAACACCGCACCCCAAACGACTTTTGGTGACCGCCTTCTGGGTGGCGCGCAGAGCCTCGGACGCTCTCTGATGCTGCCTATCGCCACGTTGCCCGCCGCCGCGCTTCTGCTACGCCTTGGCCAGAGCGATGTCTGGGCCTGGACTGGCGCTGGCAGCTATCTCGCAACCAATGGTATTCCCTTTCTTGCCGCGGCTGGTAATGCTTTATTTGGCAATCTGCCGTTGATTTTCGCCCTCGGTATCGCGGTTGGTTTAACCGGAGATGCTGGCGCGGGAGCAATCGCTGGCGGGGTTGGTTACCTGGTATTTACCGGCGTGTGGAACGTCACGGTTCCACAGGTCAAAGGCGCGCCTGACCCCGCATTAACCATGGGCGTACTCTCAGGTATTGTTTCCGGCATAACTGCCGCCCTTCTTTATCGGCGCTTCTATGATATTCGCCTGCCTGATTATCTCGCCTTCTTCGGCGGGAAACGCTTCGTCCCCATCATCACCGCCTTCGCAACTCTGATCCTCGGCCTGATTTTCGGCTGGATCTGGCCTACGGTACAGGGCTGGGTTGATGCTCTGGGACATGGAATCGTGGATCTGGGCGCGGTGGGCGCTGGCATTTACGGCTTCCTGAACCGCCTGCTGATCCCACTGGGCCTGCACCACGTACTCAACAGCTACTTCTGGTTCCAGCTGGGTTCTTTCAAAGGAGCCACAGGCACCGTTGTCAATGGCGACCTCAACCGCTACTTCGCTGGCGATCCGAGCGCGGGCAACTATATGGCTGGTTACTTCCCAGTGATGATGTTCGGCCTGCCGGGCGCGGCCCTGGCGATGATCCGCCAGGCGAAATATGGTAAGGTGGCCGCGGGTATTCTGCTCTCCGCTGCCTTCTGTTCCTTCCTGACAGGCGTAACCGAGCCAATCGAGTTCGCGTTCATGTTTGTTGCGCCAGTGCTCTATGTGGTTCACGCGCTGCTGACCGGCCTCTCGCTGGTGATCTGTAACCTGTTGCAGATCCGGCTCGGCTTCGGCTTTTCCGCGGGTTTGATCGACTTTGTGCTCAACTTCAGCAAATCCAACTCGAACAATGCCTGGATGCTGATCCCGCTGGGCCTGATCTACGGCGTGGTCTACTACTTCCTCTTTAGCTTCTGTATCAGGATCTTCAACATCGGCACGCCGGGTCGCGGTGAAGAGCGCACGGGTCTGACCGCCGACTGGATCTTGCCTGAGAGCCAGCGCGGTCCTCGCCAGGCGAAAGGCGCGACTGCTGTTGTCGACGGAGATCAGGATACAGTGCTGGCGGGCCAGGTGCTGGAGGCGCTTGGTGGCCGGACTAATGTAGAAAGTGTTGAAGGCTGTATCACACGCCTGCGTCTCTTCGTGAAGGAGCCAGACCAGATTGATGATGCACGCCTGAAAGAGCTGGGTGCCTCGGGCGTGATTAAACGCGGCAAGATCGCCCAGGTAGTTATGGGTACCCAATCCGATCGCATCGCTGAGCGCATCAAACGCCTCTTGAAGGCCGAAGTGGTCAGCGAGTAAAGACCCCCTTTCTGCCCAGGCGGCGGGCGCGCTGCCTGGGCAGAGATAGAAGGCAGGATAAACAGTATGGCACACATCCACGTTCTCGCGCCACTCGATGGCACGGTTGTTGATCTGGAAAGCGTTCCAGACGAGGTCTTCGCTCTGAAAATGGCTGGTGATGGGGTAGCTATCGATCCATCGGGGCAGGTAGCGCTGGCTCCGGCGAGTGGCAAACTGGTCAAGTTGTTCAGAGGCGGCCACGCGTTTGGCATCGCGGTTGAGGGAGGCATCGAACTGATTGTCCACCTCGGGCTTGATACCGTCGAGCTTGAGGGCGAAGGCTTTGAGAAAATCGCCGTGGAAGGCCAGACCGTTCAGGCTGGCGATCCCATCGTTCGCTTCGACCGCGCCACTATCGAAGCGGCAGGCAAGTCGATCCTGAGTCCCGTTGTCTCTCCCGGAAACGGAACCATCGTGAAACGCGCCAGCGGGGTCGTACAGGCCGGACGTGACGTCCTGTTTACCCTGGAATTGTAACGTGCAAACCAGACCTGGTGGTCAGCCATCCCGGACCTGTGGTCCCTGGTCCTTGATCGCTGACCAGCCAGGCTGTTTTTTCTTGACACAACGCAGAAACACAGCAGAGATAGACTCATGCCTCACGAGCCTCTGGCAAGCATTTCCCCAGAAAAAACGGAGAGCTGGCGGCCCTGATCGGATACATTGCAACACCTTGCAGTATCCTCTTAGCGAAGATATAGTAGTCCTGGTGATATTCGCCTGGCGGGATTATGCACGTAGAAATAGGTAACATTAGCGGATTTTGTATCAAGGGGAAATGCACATCTAGCACAAGGAGCGATCATGGACAACTCAGTGGAACGAACGGTGACGTTAGGCAGTAAGTCGGGCCTGCATGCTCGTCCCGCCGCTATCTTCGTTCAGCACGCCAAGACCTACCAGAGCGAGATTACTCTGGCAAAAGAGGAAAAGACTGCCAATGGCAAGTCGATTCTCTCGGTGCTGGCGCTCGGCGCCGAGAAAGGCGACCTGGTGACCTTGCAAATCAGCGGAAGTGACGCGGAAACGGCTCTCAATAAACTGGTGCCACTACTTGAGGGAGACCTTGGATGAAGGTTCTACGCGGCATCCCCGCCGCCCCTGGCCTGGCAATCGGTCCTGCGCTGCCCATTCATTCCGCTCCCCCTGTGGATCTCGCGGAGCAGCGCGAGGCGGACAGCCAGGCAGAGACAATGCGCCTGGAAAAGGCAATTGCTCAGGCCGGGGCGTTTCTGGAAAAGCTCCAACACACGGCGAGTGGTTCCCTGTCGGAAATCCTCGCGGCCCAGCGCGAAATGCTGGATGATCCTGAACTCAAACAACAGGCGATTGAACTGATCGAAAGCGGCAATTCCGCGGCAGCAGCGATTACACGCGTGGCCGCGTCCTACGCGGAACAGCTCGCGCGCCTGCCCGATCCCTACCTGGCCGCGCGCGCCGATGACGTACGAGAGGCTGGCCGGCGCATTGTGGCCGAGTTGCGCGGGACAACTTCCACCATCGTGCTCGACCGGCCCTCTATTCTGGTGGCGCGGGATCTCTCCCCGGCAGAACTGGTGGGCCTCGACCCTACATTGCTACTGGCTGTGGTAGCTGAAACCGGCTCCGCGACCGGCCACCTGGCGATTGTGGCGCAGGGCCTGGATATCCCCGCCGTGGTTGGCGTACAGGGCGCGCTCGCCGAGATGTCCGCGCCCTGCACCCTGATTGTCGACGGAGAGCAGGGCAGCGTGACGCTCGATCCCGGCCCACAACAGCTCACCGCTACCCGGCAGCGCCTGGAACAGGCCGCCAGAGAGCGGCACACCCTGGAAATCTTCCGTGACCGCCCGGGCCTGACCGCTGACAAAACCTGGGTCGAGGTTTTCGCCAATATTGGCTCGCTGGCCGAGGCGCAAAAAGCGGTCGAGATGGGCGCGGAGGGCGTGGGCCTCTTTCGCACAGAATTCCTCGCGGCCCAGGGTCTACCTTCGGAAGAAGCGCAGTTCCAGATCTACAATGAGATCGCCTCGCTGCTGCGCAGTCCGCTGATCGTGCGTACCTTTGATATTGGCGGGGATAAACCGGTACCCGGCCTGGCTATTCCAGCGGAAGATAATCCCTTCCTGGGTTGGCGCGGCATTCGCCTGGGACTCGACAGGCCAGACGAGGTCTTCCTGCCCCAGATCCGCGCGCTCCTGCGTGCCGCCAGCAAGCATGATGTTCGCATCATGCTCCCTATGGTCGCCACGCCCCAGGAGGTCGAAGACGCGCTGCGCCTGATCGCGCGCGCGCGTAACGAACTGGAACAGGCAGGTTACACCCTGAACCACGTACCGCTGGGCATCATGGTCGAAACACCCGCCGCGGCCCTGACCCTCGACCAGTTTACCGGCCTGATCGACTTCGCCTCCATCGGCACCAACGACCTTGTGCAGTATACGTACGCCGTCGACCGCACCAACACCCGCGTGCGCGACCGCGCCCGCCCACTGGGCACCGCGATTCTGCGCCTGATCGCCCAGGTCTGCCAGGTCGGCGTCCCCGTGGCGGTCTGCGGCCAGCTCGCCTCAGACCCCGCCGCGATCCCGCTGCTCGTCGGCCTGGGCGTGCGCGAACTCTCCGTCGCCCCCGCGCGCGTCTCCTCCGTCAAACAGGTGCTCTCAACCATGACCCTGGCAGAGATGCAGGAGCGTGCCCAGGAGGCGCTTGGCAGAACACGCACGAAGGTATAAAAAAAAGAAACAGCAAACTGAAAAGGGTTGAAAGCGAACAACAAGAGAACGGCCAGCGCTGGCCGTTCTCTTGTTGTTCGCTTTCAACCCTTTTCAGTTTGCTGTTTCTTTTTTTTATACCTTCGT
>DASVMX010000341.1:0-8970 GCA_036384215.1 Ktedonobacteraceae bacterium
GAGATGTATCATGGGATGACATAGGAGGATGATCCTTTCTCTCGAAATGTGTGCTGAAAAGATCATCCTCTTTTTTTCTCCTTCTTGCAACTCGATTCTTGATTTAGTTCATGTCAGTGGCCGCAGGCGCATGACGGTTCACATCAGGGCTGATTTATATACGGTTTACACCTTGCTCGCCTGGGCGATGGAAGTTTCGGCAATGTAGCGCAGGTCCAGTTCTTCCAGTTCTTTCTTTTTGCCCAGGAGCATCTTGGCCATGTCGAAGGCGCGGACAAGCTGTTCTTTCTCCAGGGTGTAGCCCAGTTCTTTCATTTGCGCGTCAAGGGCAGCGCGTCCAGAGAGTTTGCCAACATGCAGGCGGCGTTCGGAGGAGGTCAGGCCAATAGATTCGGGGGTCATGATTTCGTAGGTGCGCGCGTCCTTGAGCACGCCGTCCTGGTGGATGCCGCCGCCGTGCGAGAAGGCATTGCGCCCGACGACCGACTTGGTCCATTGAACATCCATGCCCGACAGCTGCGCGACCAGGCGGCTGGTGGCGGCGATCTTCGTGGTGTCAACTCTGGTGTTCAAGCCAAGGTCAGCCGAGCGCGTGCGCAGGGCCATCACCACATCTTCACTGGCCGCGTTACCGGCGCGTTCACCCAGACCGTTGATACAGGTATCGGCGCGTTCAGCGCCATTGCGCAGACCTTCCAGGGCGTTAGCGACAGCCATGCCGAGATCGTCGTGGCAGTGGACCGAGATGCGCACGCCTGGAAATTCATGCCGCACATCGGCCACCAGCTGGCCAAATTCCCACGGCAGCGCGTAGCCAACGGTATCACAGAGCGTGACAAAGCGCACGCCTTCTTTAATAATGGCCTCGCACACCTCCAGAATAAAATCGTGCTCGGTGCGCGTGGTATCCTCCAGGGCGAAATCGACATTCTCGGTCAGCGTGCGCGCGTGCGCGACCGCCGTGCGCGCCATCTCCAGCACCTCGGCGCGCGTCTTGCCCAGTTTAACCTGGCGGTGCAGCGGCGAGACGCTTACAAAGGGCTGGATGGCCGACGCGCGGGCAATCTTCACAGCCTCCCAGGCCCGGTCAATATCCGCGAAATGCGTGCGCGCAATCGCGCAAATTTCCGCGTTTTCAACTTTCGAAGCGATCATACGCACGGCCTCAAATTCGCCGGGTGACGAAATGGGAAAGCCGCAGTCGAGCGTATCGAAGCCCATGTCGGCCAGCGCCTGCGCGATGGTCAATTTTTCAGCGGGGAAATAGTTGACACCAGGCGTCTGCTCACCATCTCGGAGCGTCGTTTCGTAGAATTTGATAATGCGTGGTTCCGTAGCCATTGGAAACTCCTTTGTTTCGACTCTTCAGGGCAGGAAATCCTTTACCAAAAAATTATACCCACCTTCCGAAAGAAGACGCAAGAAACGAATGGCTTTTTCCCCCACCCCCTGGAAGATTCATCTACCGAATTTTCATTTTTGTGCCAGGAAAAGCAGAACGGGTAGAGCCACATGATCCGGTGAAGGTCCACAACGGAGCTGGCCTCCGTTGTCATCGTTTCACTTCATATGCTTCTTTCCTCCTGACCTGAGAAATGATTTTTCTGAGACATTCATTAATATGTGCAACTATGTAACTATTCTACTGCTTATCTTACCACAGGAAGGTATGTAACTATTCAGGTTCTCTTGCTCTGTGACTCCTCAGCGCCTGCGGCGCTTCGCCATGGTGAGGAAGGAAGAGCTCTGGGGCGGGTCGTGCCCGCCCCAGAACTCTTCCTTCCTAACGGGCGAGCCACCGCAGGTGGCGAGGGGTCCTGAATAGTTACAAGGTATCGCTGTGATCTTGCCTATTTCACATTGCCAATAATTCCTGATTTAGCCTGAATAGGATGGGGGAGCTTCGGCGGGGTCGGCTCCCCAGGCGGGATTGGGGGTGGTGGAGAGGGCGTAGGTAAGGGTGCCTCCATTGGCGATGAAGGAGGCGGGCAGCCAGGGGGCCAGGCTGGGCAGGCCGTTGACGCTTAAGCTTTGTACGTAATAGACGCTAGCGGAAGCGCCGGGGGCGTTGATCTGGATGACCTGGCCGCCGGGACGATAGAGGGTGATCTGTGGGAAGAGCGGGCTGGCCAGGACGAGATGAGCAGCGCCGGGGGTTTCTGGATACATGCCGAGCGCGGCGAAGACGTACCAGGATGACATTTCACCGAGGTCGTCGTTGCCAGGCAGGCCGTTTGAGCCGGGTGCCCAGAGGGTGTTCACGATCCGGCGCACAATCTGTTGTGTTTTGTAGGGCGCGCCCGCGTAAACATATTCCCAGGGGATGCCGAGGCTCGGTTCGTTGCCCATGAAGGCGTAGGGCGCGTCGGTACCCGCGTCGAGATGGGTGAAGAAGGTGTCGAGGCGTTGCACGACTTTTGTGTCGCTGCCCATCTTGTCGAACAGGCCGCGCAGATTAAACGGTACCATCCAGGTGTATTGCGCGGCATTGCCCTCGACCCAGCCATGAGTATCGGAGATGCCATTGCCGCGATCAACGCCTCCGCCTGCTGTGCGCGGTTCCAGGTAGCTGGTGTCCGGGTCAAAGAGATGTTGCCAGCCCTGCGCGCGTTTCTCAAAGCGCTGCTGCGTCGCTTTATCCCCGAGCGACCCGGCAAAGGCGCTGAGCGCGAAATCCGCGGTATTGTATTCCAGCGAGGTCGAGGCCGAACCATAAAAGTCGCAGCAGCCATACGAAGCGCCGATTGGTTCGTAGCCGAGTTCGGTCAGATAATTCAGGCCGGGACGTTCGGGGCCGGACCGGGTCGCCTGTTGGACCATTTCGTTCAGGGCCGCGCGGGTGTCAAAGTTGGTGGCACCAAAGGCATACATATCGGCAATAATCGCGTCAGCCGGGTCGCCGACCATTTCGTAGGTCTCACCGTTCGCGATGGACCATTTTGGCAGGCCGCTGCCCTGCGCGCCATCGTTGACCAGCGATTGCGCCATATCCGAGGCCTGCTCAGGCGCGAGCAGGGCCAGCAACTGCGCTTCAGAACGATAGATATCCCAGCCGGAGAAATTGGCGTACTGGACATGGCCGCTGGAAACGCTGTGCAGCTTGTTGTCAAAGCCGATGTATTGTCCATTGACATCGGAAAAGATGCTGGGGAAGAGCAGCGAGTGATACAGCGCCGTGTAGAAGGTCGCGCGCTGGGCGTCTGTGCCGCCGCTGACCTGGATCTTGCCCAGCCAGCGGTTCCACGTCTGCTCGGCACGCTGAGTGAGCGCGTCAAAATTGCCGGTGGGATTTTCCTGGTTGACGTTTTCCCTGGCGTTAGCCTCGCTGACATACGACAATCCCACGCGCATGCTGACAAAGTTTTGCCCGCTCGTGTCAAAACTGACAAACGCGCCGGTGTTGGGACCGGAGACCGTTGTTACGCCTGGCGAGACAACGCCAGACTGCCAGACGCCGCTGGAGAGAAAAGGCCGGCTGAATTGCGCCCAGAAGTAGAGGCGATAGGTGTTCCAGCGCAGCCCGCAGAAATTGCCATTGCTGACCCAGCCGGAGATAGTGTCATTTCCTAACGACGCCTCGGCGTCCAGCGCGGGCTTGAGCGAACCGGCCAGGTTGAGCAGCATCGTCGCTGGCTGACCTGCTGGATACGTAAAGCGACCCGCCCCGCTGCGCTGTGTCACGCTCAACTCGGTCGTTACCCCATTATCCATCTTGAGGCGGTAGAAGCCGGGAAAGGCCGTTTCGTTGGCGTGCGAAAACGTGGAGATATAGCGCGTGGAATCGACCTGGGGCGAGACCGTAAATGAACGCGCGACAGGCATAAAGGGCAGATCGCCAAAGGCATCGCAGCCTGCGCCGCTCAGGTGGGTCAGTCCAAAGCCCTTAATGCGATTGTCCGTATATTTATAGCCGCTATACGCGTGCGAAACCGTATCGGGGCTCCACTGCACCATGCCAAAGGGCATATCAGCGCCAGGAAACGTCTCCCCGCCACTGTAAGCAGCCGGCAACTCCCGTTGCGCGCCTGTACCTGTAAAGGCATTGACATTACTCGTCAGATCCATCGTCGAGCTGACCACGCCGACCCCACCTTGCGGAGTGCCCGTGCCAAGCAGCACATCCCCATCCCGGTGAACCATCCCCGTTTCCGCGAACAACAGCGGCCTGATCAGCAAAAAGCCCAGTATGCAACAGAGCAGTATTGGTATTAGAAAGAACAACGTCCGTACCCGCCACATCGATCCCACCGGCTCCCCCACTCCTTTTCCACATATCACCTCTCTCTACAATGATACTGCGTCAGCCAAATTTCCAACTTGATGCCTGCCAGGTATCACTCATGTGCGAAAATGGCATTGGACAGATCAGATGACGAGGCTTATACTGTTGTTGATATTGGTGGTTGTGTTGGTGGTTTTGTGCATCCGTGTTGCTCTTGAAAGTTGAGCCTCAATATGAGATGATCAATAAGAAGAACCCGACGTATAGTGGGGTCATCACAGGCAAAGACGGTTATGCGCCTCTAACTCCTCAACGAATTTATCAATGGAGAGCGATTTCTATGGGAAAGACAATGTTTGATAAGATCTGGGACGCGCACGTGGTGCGGCAGGTGCCCGGAGAGTCGACTATTTTGTACATTGACCGGCACCTGGTGCACGAGGCAACCTCGCCCCAGGCGTTCGCGGGCCTCAAGGCAGCGACCCGCCCGGTGCGCAGACCCGACGCGACCGTTGCCGTGCTGGATCATAACGTGCCAACTACGGTGGGCAGGCGGATGCTGGATGTGGTGGACAAGGCCAGCGAAGAGTGTATTGTCACGATGGAGCAGAACGCGCGCGATTTCGGGGTAACGCTCTTTGATATGAAAGACGCGCGCCAGGGCATTGTGCATATTATCGGTCCAGAGCAGGGTATCACGTTGCCCGGCACGACCATTGTCTGCGGTGATTCGCATACCTCGACGCACGGCGCGCTGGGCGCGCTGGCCTTCGGTATCGGCACCAGCGAGGTCGAGCACGTGCTGGCTACACAGTGTCTTTTGCAGGAAAAGCCAAAGAGCATGAACATTCGCGTCGAGGGCAGACTGGCCCCAGGCGTGACCGCGAAGGACATGGCCCTGGCGGTTATCGGCAAGCTGGGCACGGGCGTGGGCACCGGACACGTGGTCGAGTTCAGCGGTTCGGCGGTGCGTTCGCTCTCAATGGAAGGACGCATGACCCTCTGCAACATGGCCATCGAGGCCGGAGCGCGCGCTGGCATGGTCGCGCCCGACGAGACGACCTTCAACTATATCAAGGGTCGCACCTATGCCCCCAGGGGCGAGCAGTTTGAGCAGGCGGTTGCGTACTGGAAGCAGCTTGCCAGCGATCCCGACGCCACTTTCGACGCGGTCTACGAGGTCAATATTGAAGGACTCGGACCCCAGGTCACGTGGGGCGTCAATCCTGGCATGGTCACTGATGTCAGCGGCGCGATCCCCGATCCCGAGCGGGTCAACGATCCTGAGCAGCGCAAGGCGTACGAGCGCGCGCTGGCCTACATGGGTCTGAAAGCCGGGCAGAAGATCACTGAGATTCAACTTGACACTGTCTTCATCGGTTCCTGCACCAACTCGCGCCTGGAAGACCTGCGCATGGCCGCCCGGTATGTCAAGGGCAGGCATGTCGCGCCCAACGTGCGCGCGATAGTTGTCCCTGGTTCTATGCAAGTCCGGCGCGTGGCCGAAGAAGAGGGACTGGCCGACATCTTCCGCGAGGCGGGTTTCCAGTGGCGCGAAGCCGGTTGTAGCATGTGCATCGCCATGAATGGCGACCAGCTCTCGGAAGGCGAGCGCTGCGCCTCCACCAGCAACCGCAACTTTGAAGGCCGCCAGGGCCGCGGCGGGCGTACCCACCTGGTCAGTCCCGCCATGGCAGCCGCAGCAGCCTGCGCAGGGCATTTCGTGGATATCCGCGAGCTGTAATAGATAGAAGAGGTCATTATGGAACCGTTTATTAAATTCACTGGCATGGTTGTGCCGCTGGATCGTACGAATGTCAATACGGACGAGATTACGCCGGCACGTTTCCTGAAGACGATCAGGCGCAGCGGTTTTGAGAACGCGCTGTTCGCGAACTGGCGCTTTACTGATCCGCAGGGCAAGGTTTCAAACCCTGATTTTGTGCTCAACCAGCCGCGTTACCAGGGGGTGACGATTTTGCTGGCCGAGGATAATTTTGGCTGTGGCTCCTCGCGCGAGCACGCTCCCTGGGCGCTGCACGATTATGGCTTTCGCTGCCTGATCGCGCCGAGCTTCGCGGACATTTTCTACAACAATTGCTTTAACAACGGCCTGCTGCCCATCACCCTGCCTCATGCCATCGTGCGCGAACTGTTCGCGGAGGTCGAGGCCAGCGAGGGCTATCAGTTGAGCGTAGACCTGGCGGCGCAGACGGTCACAACCCTCGGCGGGCGTGTGATCAACTTCGAGATCGACTCTTTTCGCAAAGAGGCGCTGCTCAAAGGGCTGGATAACATCGGTTGGACGTTGAGCCACGCCGACGAGATTCGCGCCTACGAAGAGAAGCGCAAACAGATCACCCCCTGGATTTTCGCGCAATAACATAGCCATAACATCGCAGAATATGATAGATTGAGAGTAGGGGTGTAGCTACCACCCTACTCTCAATCTATTTCTTTTTCGTGAGCAGGAGTGCAGAGGGCGGTAGCCCTTTGCCGGGGTGTGGGGTGTCCCCACCTCTTTTTTCTTCCTGCGCCGCCGCAGGCGGTGCATATAAAAAGAGGTTTGACGGAAGGCTATGCGTTCTGGCACCATGTGTGTGCCATTGATCGAGGAGCATTTCATGACAATACAACAGGTTGATACCAGCCAGGTTCCTTATCAAATCCTCAATGCCGAGGGCAAACTGGTCGGTGCTCTGCCCGACCTGAGCAATGAACGTTTGCTGGCGCTCTACCGCTCGATGCAATTGGGGCGCGCTTTCTCCAATAAAGTTATCGCACTCCAGCGCCAGGGGCGGGCCACGACTTTTGGCTCGCTGGTGGGACAGGAGGCCACGGCGGTTGGCCTGGCCGCGCCGCTCCAGCCGCAGGACTGGCTGGCAACTTCGTATCGCGAAATCGCCTCGCTGATCGTCAAAGGCGTGCCGCTCTCCACCATGCTCTACTCGTTTCGCGGCATGACGCCCGCCGACTGGCCCGCGGAGTCGCATTGCCTGCCTTACCAGATTGTGATTGGCACGCAGATGTTGCACGCGGTCGGCCTGGGTATGGCGGCGAAAATCGCAGGCGATCCCACGGTGGCTGTGGGTGTATGTGGCGATGGCGCGACCTCCGAGGGCGACTTTAACGAGGCGCTGAATTTCGCGGGCGTATTTCAGGCTCCTGTAGTGCTGATCGTGCAGAATAACGGCTGGGCCATCAGTGTGCCGCGCAAGAAGCAGAGCGCGGCGACCAGTTTTGCCGTGCGCGGTGCAGGCTTTGGCGTCCCCGCGCGCCTGGTAGATGGCAACGATATCCTGGCGGTCTACGACGCGGTCAACCAGGCTGTCGAGCGCGCGCGCTCCGGCCAGGGTCCGACCCTGATCGAAACCCTCACCTATCGCATCGGCGCGCACACCACCGCCGACGATCCCACGCGCTACCGCGACGCCGCCGAAATTGCCGAGTGGCAGGCCAGAGATCCCATCGCTCGTTTCCAGACCTTCCTGCTTGAGCGCGGCCTGCTGAGCCAGAGCGAGATTGAGCAGATGCTCGCGGGCATTGAAGAGGAGATCAACCAGGCCGTAGAGGCCGCGGAGAGTACGCCGGATATGGCGCCCGATAGCTTTTTCGATTATGCGACAGCCGAGCTTACACCGCGCCTTCACGAGCAGCGGGCCGATTTGCTGCGCCATGTCGCCGAGAAGAAACGCCAGTAAGGGGAGAAAATCGCGATGCAAATGACGATGATTGAAGCGCTCAATTCGGCGCTGGCTCTGGAATTAGAGCGCGATCAGCGCGTCGTGCTCTTTGGTGAAGATATTGGCCTCAACGGCGGCGTCTTCCGCGTGACCGAACATCTGCAAAGGCAATTTGGCGAAGAGCGCGTCTTCGACACACCCCTGGCCGAGTCCGGGATTATCGGCACGGCGGTCGGCATGGCGGTCTACGGTCTGCGGCCCATTGCCGAGATCCAGTTCGCCGGTTTTCTCTATGTGAGCATGAACCAGCTTGTCTCGCAAGCCGCGCGCATGCGCTATCGCAGCGCCGGAGCCTTCACCTGCCCGCTGGTTGTGCGAGCTCCCTATGGCGGAGGTGTGCGCACGCCCGAAATGCACTCGGACAGCCTGGAGGGGGTCTTCCTGCAAACGCCGGGCATGAAAATCGTTGTGCCCTCCAATCCATATGACGCCAAGGGCCTGCTCGCGTCCGCGGTGGCCGATCCCGATCCAGTCCTCTTCCTGGAAAACATCAAGCTCTACCGCTCATTTCGCCAGGAAACGCCAGCCGAGCACTACAGCATCCCGCTGGGGAAGGCCAGTATCGTGCGCGAAGGCGACGATATCAGCATTTTTGCCTATGGCGCGATGGTCGGCGTGGCGCTGGAGGCCGCGAACCGGGCCGAGAAAGAGACAGATACAAGCTGCGAAGTTATCGACCTGCGCACCGTCTGGCCGCTGGACGAAGAGGCCATTGTGCAGTCCGTCGAAAAGACCGGGCGCGCCATCATCATTCACGAAGCCCCGCGCGCTGGCGGCATCGGCGCGGAAATCACCGCTGTCATTAATGAGCGCTGCCTCTATTCCTTGCTCAAACCAGTCGGGCGCGTCACCGGCTACGACACCCCTTTTCCAGCGCCGGGCATCGAAGATTACTACGTTCCCACCGCGGGCCGCGTGCTGGCAGCGATCCAGGATGTCATGGAACCGTGACCATAATTATAGAAAAAGATAAGGGCCATACATGATTTACTGCACCTGCCATAG
>DASVMX010000342.1:0-1927 GCA_036384215.1 Ktedonobacteraceae bacterium
GGGGAAATTGCTGAGATAAGCAATTTCCCCACAAAATCAAACGTTTGCAAGAAGTTCTTCGGCGTCTTCGATGACGTAGCGGTAGCCCTGTTCTGTCAGAAAGAGCTGGCGATTGGCTGAAAATTCCTGGTCGCGGCTGTCGCGTGTGACGACGGAATAGAAGTAGGCCAGGCTGCCGTCCTGTTTGGGACGCAGGATGCGGCCCAGGCGCTGCGCTTCTTCCTGGCGCGAGCCGAAGGTGCCGGAGACCTGAATGGCGACGTTGGCGTCCGGCAGGTCGATGGCGAAATTGGCGACTTTGCTGACGACCAGGCGTTTGATCTGGCCCGTGCGGAACTGGTCGTACAGCTTCTCGCGCTGGGCGTTCGAGGTGCGCCCGGTGATCAGGGGCGCGTCGAGCTCACTGGCCAGGAGTTTGAGCTGCTCGATGTACTGACCGATGATTAAGACCTGGTCGTTATTGTGTTTGTGCGCCAGGTGACGAGCCACCGGCAGCTTGGCGGGGCTCTCGGCGGCCACGCGGTATTTCTCACGTTCTTCTGTCATGGCGTAGTTGAGCTGCTCGTCTTCGTTCATGCCTACGCGAATCTCGTGGCACTCGGCGGTAGCGATCCAGCCCTGGCGCTCCAGCTCGCGCCACGGCACGTCGTATTTCTTCGGCCCGATCAGGCTGAAGACATCCGTCTCGCGTCCATCCTCGCGCACCAGAGTGGCGGTGAGTCCCAGGCGCCGGCGGGCCTGGATTTCGGCGGTGATGCGAAAAACGGGCGCGGGCAGCAGGTGGACTTCGTCGTAGATGATCAAGCCCCAGTCGTAGCCGGTAAACAGCGCGAAATGTGGGAAGTTATCTTCCGTCAACGCCTCGTCGAGCGGCGCGTCTTCGTCCTGTCCTTTGTTGTGTTTGCGATAGGTCAGGATCTGGTAGGTGCTGACCGTGATGGGGCAGATCTCTTTGCGATCGCCCGTATACTCGCCGACCATCTCCGGCGGAATATCGGTCTTATCGCGAATCTCGCTGATCCACTGACGCACCGCGATAGTGTTGGGCGTGAGGATCAGCGTGGCGCGCTGGACATCCGCCATGGTTGTCAGGCCTACGATGGTCTTGCCAGCTCCACAGGGCAGCACCACCACGCCGCTGCCACCGCTGGGCGCGCCACCCGCGTAAAAGGCCGCCGCTGCCGAAAACTGGTACGCGCGCGGGGCAAACTCCTTGCCTGCCTGCGTCTCACCCAGCAACTGCAAGGGCAGTGGCGAGCCATCGGTATAGCCCGCCAGGTCTTCCGCGGGAAAACCTAGCTTGATCAGTGCCTGCTTGATGTGTCCGCGCCGCGAGGCGTCGACCTGGAGCGTGCGGCGGTCGACCTGGCGCAGCAGAAAGGGCTGGGTGTGCCGATTGCGCATGACCTCGGCCAGCAGAGCCGCGTCGTCGCTAATCAGTAAAAGCGACTCGCCTTCGCGCACCAGTTTCAGGCGGCCATAGCGGCTGATATATTCGCGAATGTCGACCGCGACATTTGAGGGGATGGCGTATTTACTATAGGTATTGAGCAGATCCAGGATAGACTGCGCATCCATCCCGCCAGCCGCGGCATTCCACAGGGATAACGGCGAGAGGCGATAGGTGTGAATATGTTCGGGTGACTTCTCAAGCTCGGCAAACTGGGCCAGCGCGTCCCTGGCCTCCGCGTGCTGCGGATGATCGACCTCCAGCAGGATGGTGCGGTCGCTCTGGACAATCAGTGGATTGTTTGGATTCATCTATCCTCGTTTCCTCGTCTACTACAAGCTACACTCCAGGCATATCCGCCCAGTTACGGATATATTTAACAATGGTACTGGCTCCGGCCTCTTCATAACCACGCATCAGGTGGCGCGCGCCGGTAATAACTTTGATCCCTCGCCGCCCTGTGCGCTGTTCGACAAA
>DASVMX010000343.1:0-5986 GCA_036384215.1 Ktedonobacteraceae bacterium
CTTTTCGATCTTTACGCTTATTCCAATCTTTTCTTCATTTGACCTTGAGCGAGAATTTCCTTAAAATATCCCTAGACACAGAATGAAAAGCCAAGGAGAACTACATGCACATTCGTAAAGCTGTCCTGCCGGTCGCGGGCCTGGGTACACGCGTATTACCAGCCAGCAAAGTCATTCCCAAGGAGATGTTGCCTTTAGTGGATAAGCCAACCCTGCAATATATCGTCGAAGAGGCTGTTTCCGCGGGCATTGAAGAGATCATTTTTGTCACCAGCCGGAGCAAACGCGCCATCGAAGATCATTTCGACGCATTCCCTGAGCTGGAAGCGGTGTTGGAGAAAAAAGGTAAGCAGCGCGAGCTGGAAGAGCTTCATCACATCGAGAAAATGGCCGAGTATGTCGCGGTACGCCAGCCGCAGCCGCTGGGACTGGGGCACGCGATTCTCTGCGCGAAAAACCTGGTAGGGAATGAGCCCTTTGTGGTCATGCTGGGCGATGACCTGGTAGCCCCGGAAACCCCCTGCCTGCCGCGCATGATCGAACTTTACGAGCGCTACGGAGGCTCTGTCCTCTCGCTCTTCACCTGTCCCCTCGAACAGATCTCCGCCTTTGGCGTAGCCGCCGTTGAGGACCTGGCTGATGATACGGTCAAGGTCAATTTCCTGGTCGAAAAACCCAAACGCGCAGAAGCTCCCTCCGACCTGGCTGTTGCCGGTCGCTATATCCTGACCCCCGACATCTTTGCTCTGCTTGAAGAGATCCGGCCCGGCGCGGGCGGCGAAATCCAGCTCACCGACGCCATCCAGATGCAAGCAGCCGCCAGCTCCTGCTATGGTCTGCGCTTCAATGGCGTGCGCTACGACACCGGCAATCCTCTCGGCTACCTTACTACCTCCATCGCTTATGCCCTCAAACGCTCTGAAATAGCCCCCGGACTGCGCGAATACATGCGTCAGATTTTAGCAGAAGCATAACATTTCTCACCACAGACAGAGCCGGGCAGGCGCCGTAGAGCCTGCCCGGCTCTGTCTGTGGTGTTACCCCCTCCTCTTGTGAAAATTTCGCAAAGCGACTAAGATATGCCAGAGCGCTGTATTGCGCGCTTGTTCGCCCGCGAAGAACGTATCTTGAGATAGATGCCGCGCTCGCTCGCGGTCTGGGAGTTGAAATGGTATCGATTGTTCTTAATTTGCACCTGTATAACATGGTACTGGTGCTGGCCACCAGCACAATCACGGGTATCTGGGGGCTGGTTCTCTATTTTCGGCATAAAAAGATCGAGGTCATCAGCCAGCCCTGGAAAATTGCTCTGCTGGTGACCGCGCTGGATGGACTGCTCCAGGGTCTGCTGGGCCTGATTCTGGTGCTGCTGGGCCTGAAACCGGGCGGGGGCAATCTCTATTATTTGCACTATGTCTACGGCGCGATTGTCCTGCTGGCCATCCCTGTGGCCTACACTTATTCCAGCAAAAACGCCCGCACCACCACCCTGATTCTAGGTATCGCGGCCCTGGTCATCGCCGCCGCCGCCACCCGTGGCATGATGACTGGCCTGGGAATCGGCGGCTAAACCCGCCAATGAACCCTTGTGTCTACATTTGGGCCAACCCCGATTTTCCAAATGTCCCCGACAGAGGCAAGATCCGTAGCTACAAAGCTTGCTTGCCTCTGTTAGGGCGTTCAGCACCGCGCAGCGGCGTCTTCTCACGGAATAGGAGCACGAAAAAAGGAAAGGATGACGCATAACAACCCCTGCAGAGGGCTCAGGAAATTATTTATCTGGTATGCAGAGGCGAAAGCAGGGTGTACAGACGTGAAACCACTTCCATTGACAACAAGAAATATGAGGTGTATAGTAGATTCGGATTTAGTAAAAATCGACAGTGAATGGAATATCGGCACTTCAGATGAAAGGAGATCAGCTGATGACTGGCTTTCTGGGTAAAGCAAAAGACATTACTGGTATCGGTTTGGACCATAATCAGTTGTACGCGCGGGCATTTGAAAAAGGCGTCCTTCTCAAAAAGTTTTTTGATGCCGCGGATATCTTCGATAAAGCGGCGAAGAAGTTTGGCGAGACTGGCAATCCCCTGATGCAAACCCAGGCCGAGGCTAATGCCCTGCTCTATCGCTATCTGGCAACGCGCAATACAAATCTTCTTATCCCGCTTGTGCAAAGATTGCAGAATTTGCAACAGCTTGAAGCGATTGGTTCGCAAACGGATATGATGCCCACTGCCCCGCTGGCCGCTGAACTGGACTGCCGCCTGGTCGAGGCCGCCATTGCCGAGGTCCAAAATAATATCGTACAATCCCGCGATCTGCACAAAACCGCCCGCGATAAATTCGAGAAGATCCGGCGCAACCCCCTGCTGACCTATGATTATGTACCCGCGGACGATGGGCATAACGATAAAGGCGATACACGCTTTTTCTACCACTATGGCATGTACTATTATTACGAGGCCATGACGAAAAAGGATCTGGACCCCGCCGCAGCCGCTGATGATCTTGCTCAGGCCAGGCAGTATTTCAAAGCCTCGAATGATCAAAAGTGGGAACCTCTCGTGGCAGGACTGCTCAACGACTGGCGCCTCACACGCACGTGCTGGCTGTGCCATCGCGAGGTGCAAGGTTACCAGGTGCATTACTCCTTCTTCCACGCCAGTGTCGCTCCCTATGTTAGAACCCTGCTTGCCCAGGCCAAACAGGACACAGAATCGATAAATATAAATAATCAGCAAATTGTAGTCTGTACGCCGTGTGGTTCAATGGTGACGTTCAAGGCCCAGGCGGAAGCCGATAAAGTGCGCCAGGAGCTGACCGCGCAATTGAATCATGCGATGAACGTCATTCAAGCGTTAGACAATCGCTTGAGTTCTGTGGAACGCAGATTAAACGCGCGTTAATGCATTCTCACCAGAGGTCTTCGTGAACGGAGCAGCGCCTGTACTGGCGCCAGCTCCTCATCGGCCTCTCTTACCCACGCAGTTCCGCGCAAGTTGCGTGACGATACATGAAGTATAAAGCTAAGGATGCGAGAATGGCCACACAAGATATGCAAGTCCTGGCGTGCCCGAAGTGCGGGGCCGCTGACGACGACTTTGATAGCCTGGGGCAGGACCTTTCTAAACCGATCAAATGTAAGGCCTGCGATGCTGTTTATACACTGCAACAAAGACAGGATGACGCGCAGCAGCGCGAACAGAGCTTGCGAGCCTGGGTTGAGCAGAAAATCGCCGGCTTCAGCGCCAGCAGTTCGACCGGAGTTGACTCCGGGACGCGCAGCTACCTGTTCAGAAACAATTTCTACCCCGACCTCAAGCGCGATGTTGATCGCAGGCTGGAGGACCTGGAAAACGCGCCAGAGATCCCTGTCATCCCCCTCAAACCTCTCTCCGGCTTTGCGGATTATCAACCAAATCACGCGCTGGTGATGCTGGGAGAAGGCAATAATAATGAATGGCTCAAGATGCTCTCAACCCGCCTCTCCGCGCAACGCGTGCTGGACTTCGCGACGACGGACGAGGATCAACGCCTCTTGAAGGCACTCTCATTTCGCGTCAATAACCTGATCTACTACGCGAATATTGCGCGCTTCCTCAGAAATGGCGAGCATACTGCGTTGCACGTAGTACAGCACAATGTTCAGGAACTGGAGAAAGCCTATCAGGCCTTTGCCCAGGAAGCCGCGGATCAAAGCCATCGCTCGTATCTGCTGGCCCTGACCGCGCGGCTTAGTGGCGCCTCGCTCTTGCTCGATGTCCTGATTCCCGTGTTGGAAGAGGGCCGAAGCTTCGTGCCGGAAGCCGTCTTTGCCCAGCTCGAACGCAGCGCCCGCCAGTATCAAAGCGCGGAGCAGCAGGCAAACGTGTGCACTTATAATCCGTTGTACGTTGTGCCTTTGCAGCAGGGTATCCAGAAAGATCTGATGGCCCTCCAGGTGATGTCCACGATCATCAAATGCTACGAAGTGGTTCTGCACTCGCGTCAGATCGAGTTCGGCGCGTTCTTCGACAGCGCCATGCGCTATGTTTACTCGTTAACGCCCATCCAGTCGTTCGCGCAGTTGCTGGGTCTGCTGGACTCGCTGCGGCGCATGCTGGCGGCGCGCGCCGGCGAGGTGCCCCTGCCGGTCATCAACGACTGGAGCTGGCTCCAGCCCGCGATTGACGCCAACAAGCGCAAGGCCATGTTCGGTCCACCCGAAAGCGTCGGGGCGGTTGAGCGCCACCTGCATCCTTACTGGGTCGCGACGCTGAATTATGCGGAGAAGCAGGGAAAAATCTTCAAGAGCGGCCTGGAGCGTTCAGCCTTTATCCTGGCGGACGCCACCTCGGTCAACGCTCCAATCGTAGGTTACCTCCTGACAAACGATCCCCTCCTGCCCACCATCGAGCAAGGCACCCGGAACTTCAGCCTGCTGGACAAAGAAATCCTGGCTCTGCCAGCGCTGCTTTCGCGCGAACGAGCGGAGCAAATGATGAAGCAATTCGCCAATCTGCACGCGGCTGAGCTGGGCGCAACCATCGTAAAAATGCTTGATCTGATCTATCTGCCAGTAGCGTATGTCAAATATAACGGCAAGAATCAACAGCGCGAACAGTTGCTTGGCCGCATGAATTTTGTCAACCAGAACCTGAGCCAGGCGCTTGCGCAGACACACCAGTTTCTCCGCCAGTATGGAGCCTGATGCGCGTGACAACTTGAGCAGCAAAAGAAGGAGCAAAGGCAATGGGACTATTTGAATGGGGCATCAGACAGATAGACAAGGCCGAGGGCACAATTCAAGAGTTTGGGAAACGCTTCGGCTTTCTGCCCCTTTCCTGGGGCCAGGTGGCGCGCAACGACAAGTCGCGCGATGGTGTGATGTGGCGTATCCCCGACCCGCGCGTCCCCCAGGCCAGCATGCTGAGCCGCGTGCAGGCGATTATAGTGACTGAGCAGGAGCAGGTAGTTGTACTCAGAAATGGCATGCTGGGAGAGCAGCTCATTCTCCCGCCGGGCCTGTACGATATCCAGCGCCTGGAAGCCCTGCGCGGCAGCATCGACGTGATCTGGTTCGCGACCAAAGAGGTACAATTGCAATGGGGCGTGGCCGACATCGTGACCAGCGATGGTGTCAGCGTGGGCGCGAACGGCTATTACCGCACGTCCATCATCGATCCAATTCAGTTTCTTAAAGTCGTGGCCGGCAATGAGCAGGTTTACACCGAGGTACAATTGCGTGACTATGCCAAACAGGCCGTCAGCAACGCCATCCGCAACCAGATCGCGCGCACCTCGGTGATGGATTTCCAGCAGGCCCAGCCAGAATTTGAGCGCGCCTGCTACGAAAAGCTGGCGTCTGACTTCGCCCGCTGGGGTCTGGAATTCCGCGGCATGACCATCGTGGGCCAGGTGATCCCCGAAGACGTGCGTACAGCTATGGCCAGCGCGGGCTTTAAGAAACGGGCCGAGATTAAAATCGCGGAGCAGGACATCGAACTGGAACAGCTCAAGGCCCAGCAGGAACAGGTCAAATTGCTGCTGGAAGCCCAGCGCATCCAGTTGCTCGGCAACGCGCAGGTCAACGTCATGCGCAACCAGATCAGCAGCGGACTCGATCCCCTGGAGATTCAGCGCATAGATGCCATAAAAATCTTCGCCGAACATCCAGCCGAGGGCGCGCTGACCGACAATCGCCCGCAAATCGTCAGCCAGCTCATGCCCCAGCCACCAGCCCCGCCACAGGTCAACCCAACCATCGTCACCGGCGTCCCTTTCCTGGCTCCGCCGCCGCAGCCATCCAACATCGTCGTCTCATCGGCTCCCGCGTCCGCCTCCAACGGCCCGGCCAGCCGAGAAAAAATTCAGGAAGATCTCGACAAGCTCGACGAACGCTTCATCAACGGCGAAATGTCCGAACAAACCTATCTCATGCTCAAAGAAAAATTCCAGAAAAAACTCGATCAACTGTCTTAAAACCAGAGCGCCCTACCCCGGT
>DASVMX010000344.1:0-3232 GCA_036384215.1 Ktedonobacteraceae bacterium
CGGTGATGTACGGGAGAGCCGCCAGACAAAAAAGACTGCGGCTCTCCCGTACATCACCGCGTTACTCCATGCTTGCTATCTTCTTCTCTCCACCGTACACTATATGTAGGTACCACCTTTTTTCCACTGTATAGCTTCGCAGAAAGGGGCGTCAGGCATGGATTTTGAATTGCCAGAGGAGCATCAAATGGCCTATGAAAGCGCGCTGGCCTTTGCTCAGAGCGAGATTCTTCCCCATAGCGCGGAAATTGAGCGTAGCGACGATTTTCCTCCCTGGATCTGGAAACGTCTGGCCGAGCAGGGGTACACAGGCATCGCGGTCCCGGAGGAGTATGGTGGCAGTGGCGGGGATTTTTTGATGGCAGCCCTGGTTGGGCGTGCGCTGGGACGCGGAAATGGTGGGATCGCCATGTCTTTTGGAGCGCACCTGAATCTGTGTACTCATAACATCTTGCGCAACGGGACAAAGGGGCAGAAGGAGAAATACTTGCCGCCTCTGGTGAGCACGGAGATGGTTGGTGGCCTGGCCTTGACCGAGCCAAACGCCGGTTCCGACGCCATGGGTATCCAGATGAGCGCGCGTGAGACCGCTGGCGGCTACCTGCTCAACGGCACCAAGGTATTTATTACCAACGGGCCAATTGCTGATCTGCTGATCGTCTACGCGAAGACAAAGCCAGAGGCGGGTAGTCGTGGTATTACAGCCTTCATTTTGGAGACCAGCACGCCTGGTTTTCAAGTGGCGCGCAAACTGGAAAAACTGGGCATGCATGGTTCTCCGACCGGGGAGCTGGTCTTTGAGGACGCCTTTGTGCCGGCTGAAAATGTGCTGGGCAAGCCTCATGAGGGCTTTAAAGTCGTGATGAGCGGGCTGGATCTGGAGCGGGCTTATTTCGCGGTGAGCATGGTGGGGGGACTGGAGGCCGCGCTGGAAATCTCCTTGAAATACGCGAAAGAGCGCCAGCAGTTCGGCCAGCCAATCGCCAATTTTCAGCTTATTCAGGCCAAGTTGGCCGATATGTACACTGATCTGGAGGCCGCGCGCCTGATGGCTCATCGCTGTATGTGGCTGGCCCAGCAGGGCAAGCGCGTCAGCAAAGAGGCCGCCGCGGCTCTGCTTTTTACCGCGCGGGCTGCCATGCGTGCCGCCGACCAGGCGCTGCAAATCCACGGCGGTTGGGGCTATCTGACCGATTTCGAGGTTGAGCGCATGTGGCGCAACGCCAAACTGGGCGAGATTGGCGCGGGCACAAACGAGATCCGCCAGTTGCTTATTGCGCGCGAACTATTGGGTATGCGTTAAAAGTTCCAGTTGTCTGTAGAGAGGAAAAGAGCGAGTCGAATCAGCGTTTGCGGAAATATCCTGGCCGGGAAAGGTGTTATCTTGAATGAAAGAGATTAAAGCCAGCAAAGCAGGCCTGGTAGTGGAGTTTCTGGTTCATCCTGGTGAAACCGTAGTGGTCAATCAGGACGTGGTAATGCTTGAGTCGATGAAAATGCATCTTCCAGTTCAGGCCAGCGCGGGCGGGATTGTCAAAACTGTCAGGGTCAAGGCAGGTGATGTAGTAATGCATGGTGACGTGTTACTGGAACTGGAGTAACGTCTGCTGGAGCAGCGGGGCGCGCGGTCGGGTACAGCCAGCGAAGGAGAAACGTGTATGGCGTTGTGTAAGTATTGCGGGCAGGCCTTGTGGGGCAGCTATATCAATGCTCTGGGAGCGAGCTGGCACCCGGAACACTTTCTTTGCGCTGGTTGTGGACAGGCTTTGTTGGAGGTTGAGTTTCAGATTGTGGATGGAATGCCGTATCACGAAGCCTGTTATCTGGCCTACCAGGCGCCGCGCTGCGCCTATTGTGGTTTGCCCATCGTGGGCACGTATCAAAAGTACGATGGTAAGTCCTATCATGGTGAGTGCTATCGCGAGAATGTAGCGCCGCACTGTGATTACTGCCACAGGCCTATCTCAGGCACGTATCAGAAATACGACGGCAAGTCCTATCACAGCGAGTGTTATCGGGATCACGTGGCGCCGCGCTGTGTCTATTGCCGTAAATCGTTAGTTAGCGAGTACCTGGTCGATAGCTGGGGTGATACCTATTGCCCGGAGCACCAGGAGCAATATCCGCGTTGCGCTTTCTGTAGCCGTCTGATTCCGCCTGTACAGCAAACGCCGGGCTGGAACGCGTATGGCGTGACGCGCTGCGCGTTTTGCCATTCCAGCGCGATTGAAGCGGTGGAGCAGGCGCAGCCGTTGTTCCAGGAATGCAAACAGTGGATCGCCCGCCAGGGTTTTCGTTTTAACCAGTTGCCCCTGCGCCTGGAATTGCACGATCGCCCGACGCTGATGCGGATGTTGCTGGGGCGGAGCATCAATCACCCGTTGGGCGTTACGCTTTCTTCCCGTCAGACGCGCAACGGCTATTTGTACAACAGCCGGATCGAGGGCGTGGCTGTGCTCCAGGGCATGCCGCCGACGCTTTTCGCGGGCGTGGTCTTGCATGAACTGGGACACGTCTGGCTGACCGTACACCAGATCGAGCAACTTCCTCCCTGGGCCGAAGAAGGCTTCTGCCAGTTGCTTTCATACCGCTATTACAGCGGACTCAACACACCCGAAGCCCGCTATCACGCCGAACGCCTGGAAAACGCCAGCGATCCCATCTATGGCGAAGGCTTTCGCACTATACGCGCGCGCGCCGAGAAGCTGGGCTTTGAACGCTTTGTCGAGGTTCTCCAGAACACCAGGCGTTTACCCCCGGCTTGAAGGCCTGGATAGAAACTTCCTTAACCAGAATCTGTGCCAAAAGTACCAGATCGACGCTTTTGCATGCGTGTTTGCAGGTGGTGAGTGCTACACTAGAGGACGTTAACGCATAAAGGTATCTGTATTTAGGAAGGCCTCTATCTGTGAAAAAAGTCTGGTGTGGGTTTGCCTGTTTTGCTCTGGTTGTTTTGTTGGCCGCGTGTAGCTCTCCAGTGGTGTCGCAATCGCTGCCATCGCGTCCTTTGACGAGCGACGCGATCAATCACAACGATTCGCAGCAAAAGACAATGGCTGTGACGCCCACGCCGCCGATGTCTATTTCCAGCCAGCAGGCGACGCCCACACCAAAGCCGAGCAAGGGATCTGGATCTGGATCTGGATCTAATTCTGGTTCAGCTAGCTGTGTGACCTTTAGCAACGATGCCACACACGTGCCGGCGAAGAATGGTGGTCTGGCTGCTCCCTAT
>DASVMX010000345.1:0-2328 GCA_036384215.1 Ktedonobacteraceae bacterium
ACCCGCGGGAAATCAGGTGGCCTTGAGCTTCAATGGCACAACCCATGCTGGCAATATCTGGCTCGCGCAGCCGGAGACGACGACTGCGCGACAGGTGACCGCGCTGCCAATGAACCTGGATACAGCTATGCTGGTAGAACCAGAGCTTATCCACTATACTTCATTCGACGGACTACAGATTCCGGCCTATTATTATCACCCGCGCGCAACAACGCGCGCGACGCCAGAGGGTTTGCTGCCGGTAATTATCTTTGTCCACGGCGGTCCAGAATCGCAGTTTCGGCCACTTCATGCCGCGCCCTGGATGCCTCCGCTGCAATATTATCTAAACCGGGGCTTCGCGGTACTGGCTCCTAACGTGCGCGGCAGCAGCGGTTACGGAAAATCCTATGGGCACCTCGACGATGTCGAGTTGCGCCCGCACAGTGTGGCTGATCTCAAGGCGGGCGTGGACTGGCTGATTCGCGAGGGAAACGCCGATCCGCGGCGCATTGGCATAATGGGTCGTAGCTACGGGGGATATATGGTGCTCGCCGCCATCACCACCTACCCTGACCTGTGGGCCGCCGCGGTCGACATGGTAGGCATCGCCAACTTCGTCTCTTTCCTGGAGCAGACCGGCCCCTGGCGGCGCAAGTGGCGCGAGTCGGAATATGGCAGCCTGGAGAAAGATCGCGATATCCTGACCCAACTTTCGCCAATCCACGCGGTCGAGCGCATCGTCACGCCGCTGCTGGTGCTGCACGGAGCAAACGATCCCCGCGTGCCCGTGGCCGAGGCAGACCACATCGTCGCCGCGGTGCAGGCACGAGGTGTCCCGGTGGACTATCTGCGTTTTGCCGACGAGGGCCATTTTATGCTGCGCCAGAGCACACAGTTCAAAGCCTATCCAGCCATCGGAGATTGGTTTGAACAGTACATGGGATAAACGAGAAGCGTTCACAGGTTCCACCAACAATCGGGGGTTGAGGAGCAAGGCGATGGCGAGCATCGCCTTACCCCAGCACCCAATTGTTGGTGGAACCGCGTTCACATTCTCTTTTGCGCTCGTTTAGAAAATACGGTAGAATGGTCTTATACATCTCTCATACCTTTGGCATAGAGTTGAGGGGAAAAGAGGCTGATCTTATAAGATTCGCCGTTCCCGCTTCAAGAAAGAAGGGAAGCGCCACGCATGGAGATAGGCATCAGCTTGCCGCAAATGGGCCCCGAGGCCTCGCCCGCCGCGATTGCGAGCCTCGCCCAGGAGGCCGAACGGCTGGATTTCGCCTCCGTCTGGGTCGGAGAGCGTTTACTGCGCCCACGCCATTTTGTGCCTTATGGTGGCGGGGGAGCCATCCCTGAACATCAGAAAATTGCCTATGATCCCTTGGAAACGCTGACGTATGTCGCAGCGAAAACGGATCGAATCAAACTGGGAACCAGCGTCATCAATGCCTTCTTCCACGTCCCGGTCGTGCTGGCTCGCCGCTTTGCGACCCTCGACCACTTCAGTGGAGGCAGGGTCATTGCTGGCATCGGCCAGGGCTGGATGAAAGAGGAATTTGAGACCGCCAATGTCCCGTTACGGCGCCGGGGCAATGGTCTGGACGACTACATTGGAGCGTTGCGAGCTGTTTGGGGACCTGACCCGGTGTCCTACAACGGGCGCTTCTATCACATTGTCGAATCGGATATCGGCCCGAAGCCGGTCCAGGCGGAAGGCATTCCCATACTCTTTGGAACGTCTTCCACCGCTTCCCTTGAACGCGCGGCTCGTCTGGCCGATGGACTCAATCCGATCTTGCCCTCGTGGGAAGCCGCCGAAAAAATCGCGCAGGTCTTCCCGGAAATGGTTCGCCGCGCTGGCCGTGATCCAGCGCGCCTGGTCACGGTAGTGCGGGTAAATAACGGTATAAGCGCTCAAAGCCTGCCTGAACCGCGTCCTCCTCTCGTGGGTTCGTTTGCGCAAATCCACGAGGACCTCAAGCGTCTTGAGAGCCTGGGCATCAAGCATGTCTTCTATGGGCTGGCAAATCACCCTGCCGATGAACAGATCCGCATCCTGGAAAAGCTGCGCCGCGCGGCTGATGTCTAACTTATTTATGGTTCACTTAGCCTGGGTATAGCGTGTTGTACAGGTGTAGTTTTACACCTGGTACAACACGCTATACCCATTATACTATTTTCTGGAGCCAATCCAGGAGTAACTAGATCCTTTGAATACAAATTACTCCTTTCAGCTAATGAATCATATCACGAATAGAAAGAACAACTATGGCAAAACTCGAAGGAAAAGTTGCCGTCATCACAGGAGGAAGCAGCGGTATCGGCCTCGCCGCCGCACAG
>DASVMX010000346.1:0-4421 GCA_036384215.1 Ktedonobacteraceae bacterium
GCATGGTTTTCTGGTTTTGCCTGGGCGGTATGAATAATCAGGAGCAGGCCCTGGCGCAGGGAGACAGTAGCGTGTGTGGTGAGGAGAACATTGCTGATGCCGCGTGGGCGGCCAAAGCGCAGGGTTTCCTCGCGCAGGGGATAGTAGAGATCTTCGGTGCGCACGCCTTCGGCAGAGGCCATCAGTGGGAAGATTGAGAGCAGGTCGCCGGGCTGGCCAGCGATGTGGGTGGTGCCGGGACCGCGCAGGAGCCAGCCATGGGAGTTGCCATCCGCGATTTCCAGGTGGGTGTGCTCATAGGCGGTCAGGAGCAGGAGATTTGCGAAGGTATGCTCGAAGCGGTCGCCGCCGAGGGCACCCAGGATTGTGATACGGGTCGCGCCCTGCTGGAGAGCCTGCTCGATGGCCAGTTCAGTGTCCGTTTCGTCCTTCTCTTCCTGGACCGCGAGCACGCGCGTGCCCTGAGCTTCAAGCTGTTTAAGCGTTGCCGGGGAGAGGGAATCCAGGTCGCCCACCACAAAGGCGGGGACCTGGCCGTGTTCCAGCGCGCGCAGCGCGCCGCTGTCGGCGGCGATTACCAGCTCGCCACTGGCCAGCGCCTGTTCCACGGCAGTGCCGGCGTTCACCGTGCCGCCGGCGAAGAGAATAACATGCATCACCAATTCTCCATCTTGCGTCTTGTTCAGCGGGAAATCCTGCACCCAATCGGGTGATAACGTGGCCCTCTTTCCTCGTGCTGCGTTATAGTAAGCAGGAAAAAAGAAAACCTGGCACTAGTATAAATCATTTTGATGAAGCAAGGGTATTGATTATGCCTATCATTTCGCCTGACCACAAGCAAGAGCCGCGGTCCTGGGGTCGTTACCCGAAAGTGCAGCACACACAGGTCACACCCATCTACTGGCGCACTGATGTGCCCGATCTGGAGCAGAGTGGGCAGTCAGTATTGCCGCATGCCTATGGAAGAAGCTATGGTGATAGCTGTCTGAACGGGGATGGCATTTCATTGGATGTCAGCCATCTGAACCGTTTCATCTCGTTTGACGAAGAGACCGGCCTGCTGTGCTGCGAAGCCGGGGTTTCACTGGCTGAGATTTTACACGTGATGGTGCCGCGCGGCTGGTTTCTGCCAGTGACGCCGGGCACCAAATTTGTCTCAGTTGGCGGGGCAATTGCCAATGATATCCACGGCAAAAACCATCACTCCGGCGGCACCTTTGGCTGTCATGTCGAGCGCTTGAAATTGCTGCGCTCGGATGGCCAGCGCCTGACCTGTTCACAGGAAGAAAATCCTGAATTGTTCACGGCCACAATTGGCGGGCTGGGGCTGACCGGGCTGATCCTGTGGGCCGAATTCAAGCTCAAACGGATCGCCAATCCTTATATTGATGTGGATAATATTCGTTTTACCTCGCTGAAAGAATTTTTCGAGATCAGCGCGGAATCTGACAAAGATTTTGAGTACAGCGTGTCCTGGGTTGACCTGCTTGTCGGCGGTGAGGCGCTCTGTCGCGGCATTTTCAGTCGCGGCAACCACAATCAAAATCCGGCCCTGGCGCGCAAGCCGCTCAAAAAGCACCTGCCCCTGGCAGTGCCCTTTGATTTGCCGCAATTTGTGCTGAATGGCCTGACGATCTGGGGTTTTAACCAGTTGTATTATCACAAACAATTGCCCAAACGCCAGCACCTGGTTGAGTCGTATGAGCCTTTCTTCTATCCGCTGGACGGTATCCACGAGTGGTATCGCATGTATGGGAAGCGCGGTTTCCTGCAGTACCAGTTTGTCGTGCCTTTCGAGGGCGCGAGCGAAGCCATGAGCGATATTCTAGGACGCATTCGCCGCTCCGGGA
Organism: Ktedonobacteraceae bacterium; assembly: GCA_036384215.1. Lineage (GTDB taxonomy): Bacteria > Chloroflexota > Ktedonobacteria > Ktedonobacterales > Ktedonobacteraceae > Paraktedonobacter. Next base: position 1,851 of record DASVMX010000346.1, read on the forward strand.
TGGGTTCCTCTTTCCTGACGGTGCTGAAAGAATTTGGCACCATTCAATCGCCCGGTATGCTCTCTTTCCCCCGGCCAGGCCTGACGCTGGCGCTCGACTTCGCTTATGCTGGCGAGAAGACGCTGCGCCTGCTGGACGAGCTGGACGCAGTAGTACGCCACTATCATGGCGCGATCTATCCGGCCAAAGACGCGCGTATGTCTGCCGAGAGTTTCCAGCAGTTTTATCCACGCTGGGAGGAATTTGCTCAGTACATCGACCCGCACTTTTCGTCGAGCTTCTGGCGGCGGGTGAGCGTCAAGCAGTAAGCCGGCACGTGTGACAAATTGAGAGAAGAGAGAAGAAAGATGCGCATTTTGATTCTAGGGGCCAGTTCGGCGCTGGCCCACGAGACCGCAAAGTTGTTTGCCCGCGACGGGGCCAGTTTTGTGCTGGTGGCTCGCTCATCCTTTAAGTTGAAAGCAGTTGCGGACGATTTGCGCGTGCGCGGCGCGAAAGAGATTGAGACCATCGAGGCTGACCTGACGGATTTCGCGCGCCAGTCCGAGGTCGTGGAGGCCGCTCTCAAGCCGTTTGGCGGTCTGGACGTAGCTCTGGTGGCCTATGGTACGCTGGGAGATCAGCAGGCGAGCGAGCGGGATGCCGCGGAGACCTTGCGGGAGCTGACCACCAATGGTACCAGTGTGATCACGCTGGTGACGCTGCTGGCCAACTATTTTGAGGGGCAGAAGCGCGGCTGCCTGGCCGTGATCTCCTCGGTGGCCGGGGATCGTGGGCGCCAGTCGAATTACGTCTATGGCGCAGCCAAGGGGGCAGTGACGGTCTTTTTGCAGGGACTGCGCAATCGCCTGGCAAAGAAGGGCGTTGCGGTGGTCACGATCAAGCCGGGCATGGTTGATACTCCCATGACCGCGCAGATGCGTAAGGGACCACTATTCGCCAATCCTGGGAAAGTTGGCCAGGGCATCTACGAGGCGATCCTCAAGCGCAAAGAAGTAGCCTATGTGCCTGGCTACTGGCGCCTGATCATGTTGATTATCAAGAGTATTCCCGAACCTATCTTCAAGAAAATGAATATTGGCGGATAGCCGCGCTGATTCTGGTAGCCTGGCTGGAACACATATACTGGCACGTAGGAGGCCTGTACGCATGGAGGCTTTTTTTTCGCGTTTTCGTAAACCATTGTGGGGGGGGATGGCTCTCTATGTGCTGCTTGCTATTCTGCTGAGCGCCTGCGAGCCAGGGGGGACAGGTGCCGCGCAGGACCCGCCCGGTTGTAAAACGTTGGGCGCGCAGCCAGTCGCGGCCACGCTACCATTGCCAGGACAGCCCTTTCAGGCGCTGCCTATCTTCTCGAATCAGTGGATTTTTGTCTCGCTCAGTTCGCAGAACGCGGCTTCCAACGGGATCGCGGTTCTCCAGCAGCAGGGCGAGCAGGTCTGCTTGAAGCGGGTTATTGAGCTGACCGGTACGCCGATGGGCATGGCGCTGACCGAGAAGGGTGATCTGCTCCTGGTCGCGGACGACGACAGCGTGGCGGTGATCGATGCCCGGCAGGCCGAAGCGCAGACGCAGGGGGCGCTGCTGGGTTATGTGCGAGATAAAAGCACATCTGGTATTGTGAATGTCGGCATTGCTGAGGATGAGAGCTACGCTTTCGCGATCAATGAAAACGCTGGTACGCTGGATGTTTTCGATTTTCAGCGTATCCGCGCCGATGACTTCAACCAGGATGTGCAGCTTGCTCAGATCTCTCTGGGGACTGGCCTGCTTGGCATGGCTGTCGCGCAGGACAGCCGCTATCTTTACACTACCGTTGGCGCGCAGAGCGAGTTCGCTGCCAGCGCGAGCACCTGCGCGCAAGAGGGCAAACTCGAACAGATCGATCTCCGGCGTCTCAAGCAGGATCCCAAACACATGGTTGTGGCGCGGGCCGCGGCTGGCTGTGATCCCGGACGAGTCTATCTCTCGGCGGACGGCGCCACGGCCTGGGTGACAGCGCGCGGGAACAGCAAAATCTACGCTTTTAACACCCTCACTCTGAACAGCAATCCTCAGGGCGCCCTGGTAGGTTCGGGGACAACCGGGCCAGAGCCAGTAGGCCTGGGCATTGCGCAGAACGGCTCGCTGCTCCTGGTAGCTAACTCCAATTGTTACGCCGAGCCCCACAAGCCGCAGAAGTTGAGTGTGCTGGATCTGCGCAGAGTCGTTGAAGGGGGGCAATCAGCCCTCGCCACCCTGCCAATTGGCGCGTGTCCCCGCGAAATAACCGTCGAGAGCGACGACCAGACCGTGCTAATAGCCAATTCTGGCTCTAACACCCTCACGCTCATTAATGCGGCCAGGCTGCCGAAGCCGAAGAATTAAGATCCGCCGCCCCATGCTGGTAAAAAACCGAACTGGGCTGGATGGGCGCAAAAGCGCCCATCCAGCCCAGTTCGGTTTTTTACCAGCATGGGGCGGGATGTAAGGAAAGAGCGCCAGAGAAGAAAACAGGAGCATGAAAACTGTAGAGGCAAAACTCCCGTTCATCTGAGCGTGGCGGGCGCCGCCCGCCACGCTCAGATGAAC
>DASVMX010000347.1:0-1826 GCA_036384215.1 Ktedonobacteraceae bacterium
ATCTCAGTGAAGCCAGGCATGGTGTTGACCTCGTTAATGTAGACTTTGCCTGTTTCGCGCTCCATAAAGAAGTCAACGCGCGCGAGTCCATTGAGATCAAGCGCGGAGAAGGCCTGGACGGCCTGGCGGCGGATCTCCTCGGCGGTTTCCTGGGGGATATCCGCGGGAATGATAGCTTGAGATTTGCCATCGATGTATTTGGCGCGGTAGTCGTAGAATTCGTTACTGGAGACAATTTCGCCGACCACCGAGGCCAGCGGCTCGTCGTTGCCCAGCACGGCCACCTCGAATTCGCGGCAGTTGATGCCGTGTTCGACCACGACTTTGCGATCATATTCGGCGGCAACTTTGATGGCCTCGCTCAGCTCCTGGCGAGTGTGCGCCTTGTTAATGCCGACGCTCGACCCCAGGTTGGCGGGCTTGACGAAATTGGGATAGCCTACGCGGCGCTCAACCTCGTCCAGGATGCGCTCTGGTGCGCGTTCCCACTCGTTGCGCCTGAATACCAGGTAATCCACAATCGGCAGTCCGACAGCCTGGAAGACCATCTTCATCTTCTCTTTATCCATGCCCAGGGCCGCGCCCAGAACGCCGCAGCCGACATAGGGGATATTTGCCATGTCCAGCAGTCCCTGCAATGAACCATCCTCGCCGTAGGTGCCGTGCATGACCGGAAAAATCACATCCAGCGCGCCCTGGTTGCCCAGGTCCGACCCGCCCTGCACGGGGATCAGACGCCGAATAGTGGGATCGCCTGTCAGAGTTACAGCAGTGGTCTGCGGCGCGGCTGGTTCAGCCTGAGCCGCGGCCCGCTCTGCGGCGATCAACTGCTGTGGCGCGGTGCCGAGCAGCCAGGAACCTTCTTTCGTAATGCCCAGCGGCACAACTTCATATTTCTCCGCGTCCAGGTTGGTTATCACCGAGTTGGACGAGGCCAGCGAAACCTCGTGTTCGCCCGAACGTCCCCCAAAAATCAAGCCAACGCGTATCTTCTTCTTCTGCTCTGTCATGTTCAGCTCTCCTGCTTTCTTATTGATTATAGATTACAACGGAGCTGGCCTCCGTTGTAATCGAAACTTTTTCATTTTGAAAATTCACCACATTTTTAGCATCGTTTCTGTACGCATGCCGCGTGAGCCTTTCAGAAGTAGCAGATCCTCGCTGTGAACCTCGTGGACCAGGAGATCTGCGGCGGCGCGCTTCGCGGCCTCCAGTTCGGCGGCGTTTTCGACGTTGGCGCTAAAATAGTAGGTTTGTTCCGGCTTCATCCCGGCCTGGATGGCGCCTTCGACGTAGAAGCGCGCCTGGTCTCCGAAGGCCACCAGGTAATCCGCCACGCCGGCCACGGCCTCGCCGCTGGCGAGGTGCTCCTGGCGGGCATAAGCGCCCAGCTCGAAGATATCGCCGAGCACTACCCAGCGTTTCCCCTTGCGTCCAAGCTCGCTGGCCTGGATCGCATTGAGCACGGCCACGATTGACTGGCGGTTGGCGTTATAGGTGTCGTCGATCAGCACGCATCCATTGGGGCCATTTTTGATCTCGCAGCGTCCCGGCGGCGGCCTGAGCTCTTCCAGGGCCGAGCAGATCGCGTCGATGTGCATCTCGGCGGCCACGCCAGCGGCAGCGGCAGCCAGAGCCGTCATCAGCGTGTGCTGGCCTGCCAGGTGCAGCTCCACGCGGCGCTGAGTGTACTGATGATTCAAAGTAAAGCTCAGTCCACTCAATGGATCACCTGTAATTTCATCGCCAAAGATATGAGCCTGGGGATTGAGTCCATAGAAGAGAACGCGCGCCTCGGTCTTTTCGCTCATCGCCCGCACAATAGG
>DASVMX010000348.1:0-8309 GCA_036384215.1 Ktedonobacteraceae bacterium
CCATAGCGCAAATTGCGCTATGGAGAAGGCAACCCGCGTAATGGGCGCCGCTACATTCACAAAGAACTATTTCGTATTGGTGTCACCGCCATAAACAATGGCGCGTTTGACCTGTTCAATCAGGTCGGTGACCGGGATGCCACGTGGGCAAGCGTCAGCGCAGTTGAAGATCGTGCGGCAGCGCCAGACGCCGTTGCGGTCGCTGAGGATCTTCAGGCGTTCCGCGGCCCCCTGGTCGCGGCTGTCAAAGATGAAGCGGTGCGCGTTGACAATCGAGGCGGGACCGACCCATTCGGAATTGCCCCAGACCGAGGGGCAGGAACCGGTGCAGGCGCCACAGAGAATGCACTTGGTGCCTTCGTCATAGCGCTCGCGCTGTTCTGGACTCTGCAGGCGCTCGGTGCCGGGATCGGGGTCGTGGGTGATCAGGTAGGGCTTGATAGACTTGTACTTGGCCATAAAGGGGTCCATATCGACCACCAGGTCTTTGATCACCGGGTACCCCAGCATCGGCTCGATGGTGACCTTGTTGCCCACGTCGCGGATCAGCACCTTGCAGGCCAGGCGGTTGCGCCCATTGATGCGCATAGCATCAGAGCCACAGACGCCGTGCGCGCAGGAGCGCCGGTAGGTCAGCGTGCCGTCCATGGTCCATTTCACGGTGTTGAGCGCGTCGAGCAGGCGATCGATAGGATCGGCCTCGACGCGAAACTCATCCCAGTAGGGCTTACCGTCCTTCTCGGGATCGAAGCGTTTGATACGCATCAATATGTTCATTGGATAAGAATCTCCTGTGCTTTTGGCCTGTTAGTACTTGCGCTCTTTGGGCTTGAAGACTGGATCGTCGATCAGGATCACGTCTTTATATTCCAGGCGTACATCGTGACTGGTCTCGCCTTTGTAGGCCAGCGTATGTTTGAGCCAGTTGGCATCGTCGCGCTTCTCGTAGTCGGTGCGGTAGTGGGCGCCGCGGCTCTCCTTACGGGCCAGCGCGCCGTGAACCGTCGCTTCCGCGCAGTCCAGCAAGAAGCCCAGCTCGATGGCCTCGACCAGTTCAGTGTTGAAGGTCTTACCCTTGTCCTGGAGCTCGACCTTCTGGTAGGACTCCTGCAACTGCGCGACTGTATTCAATGCCTGTGTCATCCCCTGCTCGTCGCGCTCCACGAAGACGCGGTCGAGCATCTCCTGCTGGAGCGTGCTGCGCACGCGCGCGGACGACTCATGACCGTTCGAAGTGAGCAATTTGCTGACCAGTTCGCGCGAGTAATCCTCGGGATTAGATGGCAGCGGCACCAGGTCGTTTTCGGCGATATATTTTGCCATGTGCTTGCCCGCGCGGCGTCCAAAGACGATCAGATCGACCAGCGAATTCGTGCCCAGGCGGTTCGCGCCGTGGACCGAGACACAGGCCACCTCGCCAGCGGCATAGAAGCCCGGCAGCGGCGTCCACTGGGAATCAACGACCACGCGCCCCTCCACATCAGTCGGGATGCCGCCCATCGCGTAGTGCGCGGTTGGTTGAATCGGCACCGGCTCCGTAATCGGTTCGACGCCCAGGTAGTTGCGGGCGAAATCGGTGATATCAGGCAACTTTTCGTTGATGACCTTCGCGCCCAGGTGACGCACATCCAGGTAAACGTAATCCTTACCATCCACGCCGCGCCCCTCGTTAATCTCTTTGATGATACAGCGCGAAACAATATCGCGCGGCGCCAGGTCCTTCAGCGTCGGCATGTAGCGTTCCATAAAGTACTCGCCCTTGCCATTCAGCACCTTGGCTCCCTCGCCGCGCGCCGCCTCGCTCAGCAGCACGCCGACCTTGTAGATGCCGGTCGGATGAAACTGGTACATCTCCATGTCCTGCAAAGGGATACCGCGGCGGTAGGCCACTGACATCCCGTCGCCCATGCAGGCAAAGGCGTTGCTCGTCACCTTCCAGGCGCGCCCATAACCGCCAGTTGCAAAGAGCACCGTCTTCGCATGGAAGGTGTGAATCTCGCCCGTGCGAATCTCCAGCGCCACCACGCCGCAGGCATGACCCTCGTTGAGCAGCAGGTCCAGCACCAGGTACTCGTTGTAGAAACGCACCTCGTTCTTGATCGCACTCTGATACATCGTCTGGAGGATCATATGGCCTGTGCGGTCAGCCGCGTAACACGAACGGCGCACCGGCCCTTCGCCAAAGTTGCGCGTGTGGCCGCCGAAACGCCGCTGGTCGATGCGTCCATCCTCAGTGCGGTTAAAGGGCAGGCCACGATGCTCCAACTCATAAACCGCGTCAATTGCCTCGCGGGCCAGGATCTCCGCCGCCGGCTGGTCCACCAGGTAGTCACCACCCTTAACCGTATCGTACATATGCCACTTCCAGTGGTCCTCCTCGCGGTTGCCCAGAGCCGCGGCCACGCCACCCTGGGCCGCGCCCGTGTGCGAACGGGTCGGATAGACCTTGCTCAACACAGCCACACTGGCGTTGGGCAACTGCATCGCGGCCATCAGACCGGCTCCGCCCGAGCCAACAATCACAACATCAAATTTATAGTACATCGGATTTCCTCGTTCTTAGAAGTGCGTGCTGGGACAGATCAGACCGGGATTAGGCACATTGTGGAAAATGATCAGCGTAATCGTCCCCAGCATGAAAAAGACCAGCGTCACAATTGCCAGCAGGGACTGTAGCGAGAGCCGCCAGCCGTGCGAGCGTACATAATCGTCGATCACAACGCGTAACCCGTTCATTCCATGCAGCAGGCCCAGCGTCAGCAGCAGCCAGTCGTAGACGCGCCAGAACGGATTGGCATAGCGAATCTGGACAAGCTGGTAGCTCGTACAAGAGACATCCGTCGACACATGATTCAGAAACAGGTGAATAATCGCCAGAAAGATAAGCGCGACACCAGAGACACGGAAGAAATACCAGGAGAACGTCTCAAAACCGCCTCCCACTGGACGGGAGCCATACCCGCTCGAAATACGCATGACAAAACTCCTCTACACTGACTCCGGGAATTACATACCGGCGGGCATATTGCCCAGTTTGATGCCAAAGATCGGCGCTACGATATACCAGCCGATGCCCACGAAGCACAGGAAGGTCAAAGCCATTACAATGATAAACATCATGCCCTGGAAGCGTGAAGCCTTCGGCCAGAAATCAATCAGGATAATACGCACACCATTGAAAGAATGGTAGAACAGGCCCGCGACCAGAGCCAGCGTAATAATGCGAATGGGGGGAGTACTGAAGAGAGCGATACCCTCGTTATACACCTGGGGGCCGAAATTGAGCAGTGCAATATCGACGATGTGAACCAGCAAGAACAGGAGTATGCCCAGCCCGGCGATCCGGTGGAACAGCCAGGACCACATACCCGATTGACCTTTATACATGTTTTCCTCGATTCTGGTGGCGAGAGCAGGCAAACACGGCCAATCTGACGACAGGTGGGGAAGGAAAAAGAACCATACCGGGCAATACACCATCCTCCGATCTTCCGCGTCCAGTGTATCTCCACGGCATCGTGGTCGCCCCAGGCCAGCGCAAGGCATCTCACCCGCACACTTGTTGCATCCAACGCATCTTTCCCTGCCAGATTCCATTATCAGCTTCTCTGAGTGTGCCGGAAGGATCAGAACTGGCAGCATGCGTCGATGCAACTATTATACTCCTCAAAAGGGCTTCCACGCAAACCCACCGCCAGCCGCTCTTCATAAAGCAAAGACAGAGCGGGAGAGGAAATCGGCACTGGCCAGGCCAGTGCCGATTTCCTCTCCCACTGACGTATGGTTATACGCGGCTGAAGGCGACGCCGAGAGCGTAGGTGATGACGGCTTCGATGGCGCCGACGACGGTCATTTCGGTACCGCTGCTGACCCAGGAGCGACCGGTGACGAGGGTTTTGGCGGCTCCGACGAGGAAGTGGGCGACGAGACTGATGAGGGCCGCGGCGATGATCGCTGGAATGCCGCTCATGAAGAAAAAGGGGATAATGGGAATAAAAGCTCCGATGGCGGTGGAGAGCATGGCCGAGAGGGCCGAGGTCCAGGGATTGGGGAAGCTCTCTTCGGAGAGTCCCAATTCTTCATGGGCCATGGTGCGCAGGAATTGCTCGGGCTGCTCGGAGAGACGCGTGGCGAGCAGATCGGCTTCTTCTTCGCTGAAGCCTTTCAACTGGTACATGAGCGAAAGTTCTTCGCGCTCTTCCTCTGGATCTTCTTCGATTTCGCCGCGCTCACGCTGGATCTCTGCTTCGTAGATCTCGCGCTGGCTTTTGGTGGCAAGGTACGCACCGGAGCCCATGGAGAGCGCGCTGGCCAGCATGCCCGCCAGGCCGCTGATCAGCACAATATGGCTAGCCGAGCCGGTCGCGCCTGCCACGCCGCTAACGATGCCGAAGACGGCTCCCAGGCCGTCGTTCGCTCCGTAGATGGCGTCTCCTAGCCATCCGCCACCGCGTTTGTGCCAGCGCTCGCGCCGCAGCATGACATCGAGCATACCCTGCGTGCCGATGGGCTTGATGATCTCGCGGATCACGCGCCCGTGCCCCTCTTCTTCGCGCCGCACTTCGCGCAGCATGGTCTGGGCCTCGACATCGTTCAGACTGCGCGCCTGGGACTCGTAGCGCGCGATGTCGCGGTCCTCCTCGCCCTCCATGTGGCGCAACGCGGCCTCTGTGCCTACCTGACGGCGCATCCAGCTCTTGAGACGCGTGCCCAGCGTGTGCTGCTCCAGAGGCACTGGCGCGCCCAGTTCGATCAGTTTGCGCTCCCACTTCTGCGCATGCCTTTCCTCGGCCTCGGCCAGCTTGAGCAGCACATTGCGCCGGCCCCTGTCCTTCTCGCCCGCCGCCAGGTCGCGGTACGTACGCATGCCCTCGATCTCGCGCTGCCAGTTCTGGTTCAGCGCCGCGATCAATTCTCTCTTTGTGGACTCCTGCAACGGCTGCGCGCTGCCCAGCCCCTCTATCTTCTCGGTATTTTTATCCGTGCTCATTGTTCTTCCTCTGTTGATACTAACCCGCGCTCTGCGCTCTTTGCCTGGCAATCCCGGCAGCGCCCGTAAATACGTACCTCGTGCGAACCCATCTCCATACCGGTCGCGCGCGCCGCCTTCTCCAGTTCCGCGCGCGACATCTCAATCTCCACCGGCACATCCAGCAACGCACCACATACCGTACAAAAAGCATGGTCGTGGCGACGCGTGCGAGCATCATAGCGCGCACGCTCACTACCATAGCCCCATACCGTAATTACGCCCTGTTCCGCAAACTGGCGCAGAATACGGTAGACCGTCGCCAGCCCAATCCTGGGCCGCACCAGCCGCACCTCGTCATAGACCTCCTGCGCAGTCGGATGCCTCCCATTTTCTCGCAAAACCTCCAGCACCGCCCGCGCGTTCGTGTTCAAGATATCTTCCATAGTAGTACACTCTACATTAATCAGGTTAACCTAAGAATGATAATCATTCTCATGCTTCATGCTGTCATTGTATGGCAGAGCAGGGGATATTGTCAAGGCTCTACAGGCGGTGTTAGGGCATACTAATGTTGTCTGGAACAAAGGGTAAATTTTCATTTTTGATAGGATGGGGTTGCATGAGAGATCAAGAGTTGGTGTTCGTGGTACAATAAAGGGCGGTACAATCCCTACCTTATCAAGCATTGTTGGAGATATTGGAGAAGAAGACCGCATGACTACCAGATCTTCCGGGCGCTTGCGCCCGTTTGTTTTGATTATTATGGATGGTTGGGGCATTAATCCGCGCAAGGATGGCAATGCTATCGCGCTGGCGCGCACGCCCAATCTGGATCAGTTGGCGAAACAGTGGCCGCACACGGCGGTGCGCACGTCTGGCCTGGCGGTGGGTCTGCCAGAAGGGCAGATGGGCAATTCGGAGGTTGGACACCAGAATATCGGCGCGGGCAAGCGCGTTTTGCAGGATTACACGCGCGTGAGCGAGTCGATTCAAGATGGCAGCTTTTTCCAGAATCCCGCGCTGCTGGCGGCGGTGGAGCATGTAAAGAAGAATAATTCGCGCCTGCACATCTGTGGTCTGCTGGGCAATGGCGGAGTGCACGCGCACGAGAGCCACCTGGAGGCGCTGCTGCGCCTGGCCGAGCAGCATGGAATTGAAGAGGTCTATATCCATTCATTTACAGATGGCCGCGATTCTTCGCCCACTGGCGGCGTAGAATTTATGCGCCACCTGGAAGCACGCGCGCGCGAGATTAATCCCGAACATCCCGCGCAGGTGGCAACGGTGACGGGCCGGTATTATGCCATGGATCGCGATAATCGCTGGGAACGCACGGGCAGCACGTATTTCGCTATGACACGCGGCGAGGGCCAGCGGGCAAGTTCCGCAGTGGAGGCCATTCAGCGTTCGTACGAGCAGAATGTCACGGATGAGTTTATTCTTCCAACGGTGATTGTGGAAAACGGGAGTCCGGTGGCGGTAGTGAAAGAGGGCGACGCGCTGATCCACTACAATTTCCGCCCTGACCGCGCGCGCCAGTTGACCAAAGCCTTTGTGATGAGCGAGCTGACGCCTCTGGCCGAGGGCAAGTTCCCGCGCGGCCCGCGCCTGGCCGATCTCCAATACGTGATGATGACCGAATACGAGGCAGGCCTGGATGCGGCGGTGGCTTTCCGCGCCGACGAGGTGGAGATGCCGATCGCGCGCGTGATTGCCGAGAGCGGGCTGCGCCAGTTCCACACCGCCGAGACCGAGAAGTACGCACATGTGACCTATTTCATCAATGGGCGGCGCGAGACGCCGTTCGGGGGCGAGGATCGCGAGATGGTAGCTTCGCCCAAAGTGCCAACCTACGACCTCCAGCCTGAGATGAGCGCGGCTGGCATCACCAGCCTGGCCGTCGAGCGCATCCGCAGCGGCGAGTACGACTTTATCGTCATGAACTACGCCAACGCTGACATGGTTGGACATACTGGCGTGCTCGACGCGACGATCAAGGGCGTCGAAGCTGTGGATGCTGGCGTAGGCAAGGTGGTCGAGGCAACTCTGGCCCAGGGCGGCGCTCTGCTGATTACCGCCGACCATGGCAACGCAGAACAACTGGTCGATTACAGCAATGGCAAACCCTTTACCGCCCACACGACCAATCCCGTGCCTCTCTACCTCGTCGGCGATAACCTGGCTCAGGCCCACCTGCGCACCGATGGCATCCTGGCCGATGTCTCACCCACGATCCTTCAACTGCTGAAGATCCCTCAACCCAAAGACATGAGCGGGCGCTCGCTGTTACAAACTCCATAAAATCTGCCTATGGGAACAAAGTTATCCACATATTGCCCAAAATATGTGGATAACTTCTTTATTTTGTGGATAATTGGTCAGATTGGCCAATATATTGAGGTCAGCTCTTTCCAGAGCCCACTATGCAGCAACGGAGCTGGCCTCCATGGTGATCCCCGCATAGTTTCTCGTAGATCAGCGCCCCGTGCTCTTTCCGGGTCATGGCCTTACAGGGGCAACACATGCAGGGCTACGTAAAAGTCCACTCTCGCCGCCTGCGGCGGCTCGCAAAAAGCAAGAGAAACGGTTTTTTGCGGGGACTGGCTCCTTATTCCGAACGGGCAAGCAGCTTGATCGCAGCTTTCTTCGCCCGCTCGGAAAGGAAGCCCCGTCGCTTCATCTGCCCCCGGCAGAGGGCAGCCGCATCCGGGGGATGAAACTGGCTGCCGCATCCGGGGGATGAAACTGGCAGCCGCCCTCTGCACTCCCGCTTTGCCGACTTTTACAGAGCCCTGCAACACATGGGTATAGCTCGACATATTCGGCGCGAAAACATATAATGAGAGGAGATATTATAGTAGAGCCAGACGAGTCGAACAAAAGCAAGGAGCGCGCCATTATGTCCCTATCTGAACCACAACGCGAGCATCCCAGCACGTATTTTGTGCAGGATCGTTCCAATGTAGATGAGTTAACGCGGCTGAAAATTCAGGACCGGCTGGTCACAGCCAGCATGGGTGGTCCACTGCCCGAACAGAGCAACCCGGCGAGCTTGCGGCGCGTGCTGGACGTGGCCTGCGGCACCGGCGGCTGGCTGCTAGAAGTTGCGAAGACCTACCCGAGTATCTCAATGTTAGCGGGAGTTGATGTCAGCGGGCGCATGCTTGAGTACGCGCGAGCGCAGGCGGCTGAGCAGGATCTGGCGGAACGCGTGGAGTTTATCCAGATGGACGCCCTGCGCATGCTCGAATTCCCCACGGGCTTCTTTGACCTGGTTAATTTGCGCTTCGGCGGCAGCTTTTTGCGCACCTGGGATTGGCCCAAGCTTCTACAGGAG
>DASVMX010000349.1:0-4350 GCA_036384215.1 Ktedonobacteraceae bacterium
TGCCTCAGGTAATTGTGAGCACTACCATCTACTACAAACTCCTCTTATCGATCACCCGCTACCGCGTGGGCTTCCTCCAGTTTGAGGGAAAGCAGGCGCGAAACGCTGTCTCCTCCCATGGAGACGCCATAGATGGCCTGAGCGGAGGTCATGGTGACGCGGTTATGGGTGATGACAATAAACTGCGTGCGCTGGGCCAGGCGGCGCAGAATGTCGCAGAAGCGGTTGACGTTGGATTCATCAAGGGCCGCGTCCACTTCGTCGAGCAGACAGAAAGGCGGCGGGTTAATCTCCAGCAGGGAGAAGAGCAGGGCCGCCGAGACCATGGCACGCTCGCCGCCGGAGAGCAGAGAGAGGTCCTGCACTTTCTTACCGGGCGGCTGAACGATGACTTCGATGCCAGCAGGCATACCCCGCGGGCTGGTGGTTTCGCCTTTAGCAGGCGCGCTTTCGCCGCCACCATTGCCGTTGCCGTTTTCGTCGTCACCTTTGGCCGAGATCAATTCCAGGCGTGCGCTGCCGCCTTTGAAGAGGGTAACGAAGTTTTCACGGAAACGGGCGTTAATGGCCTGAAAGGTGGCCTCGAACTGGCGCGCCATGGTAACGTCGAGCTGGACAATGATAGTACGCAGTTGCAGCGCGGCCTGGTCCATGTCGGCGATCTGCGTGGTCATGAATTCATAGCGCGTGCGTGTCTCTTCATACTGTTGTGGCGCCTCGGGATCGCTGCCGCCCAGCGTTTTGAGCTTGCCGCGCAGGGTATCGACGCGCCGACGCAGCTTGCGCAGTTCCGCCTCTTCCTCGTCAGAAAGCGCGTCCTCGATCTTCTGCTCACTGGAACGCTCAAGGCGCTCCGGGGTCGCCTGGCCGTTGATGCCGTTGGCGTGTTCCGCGCTCGCTGCGGACACACTGACTTCCACGGTGGCGTAGCCGGACAGTTCGCGCGGGTCGGTGATACCCATCTCTTCATTGAGCTGCTCCAGCAAACTTTCCACAGCGTCGCGCGCCTTCTGGCTGTCGAGCAGGCACTTGCGGTAGGCGACTTCCAGCTCGGCCATCTGCTGGCGCAGTTGCAGGCTCTCCTGCTCTAATTCGCTGATCTGCTGATCCAGCTCGCTGGCGCTCTCTTCGGCTGTGCGCAAAACACCAGCCTGGGCCTGGACGCGCTGCTGCGCCTCTGCGACTTCGCTCTGGTGTTGCTCGACAGTACGTTGAAGGGCGAGGTAGCGCTCTTCGGCTTCTTTGATGCGCGCGGCGCGCTGCTCGATCTGGGCGCGCAGATCCTGGGCCTGGGTCTGCTGCGTGGCCAGTTGCTGGCGCATGGCCTTGGCCTCCTGGCGTTTGACAGCGAGGGCGGTACGCGCCTTGCCCAGTTCGTCCTGCTGGCGGCGAAAGACGATGGTGCGCTCTTCAACTTCCTGCTGGAGATCTTCAACCAGTCCGCTCAGTTCGCGCTGCGACTTCTCATGCGCCAGCACGCGCTCTCTGGCGGCCTCGATCTCTTGCTCCAGGCCGGCGATTTCGGCGACCAGTTGCTGTTCAATGGAAACGGCGCCCTGCAATTCGCTCTGGAAGCGGTCTTGCTCGCGCTGGGTGGCAGTGACAGCGCGGTTGAGTTCGTTGATGCGCGCGGCGTTCTTTTGCAATTCTTTCTCAACCGCGTTCTGTTCAACCCGGCGTCCCTCCTGGGCGCGCTGGGCTTCGCTGAGCAGGTCATTGATCTGCGAGATCAGGGCCATGTGCTCGTCGAGCTGACGCGGCAATTCGCGCAATTCGCGTTCGTAGGCCAGCAGACCCTGCTGCCCACCATCCTTGCTATTGCCGCCAGTCAGCCAGCCATCGCGATGCAGTACCTCGCCCGCGAGAGTGACCAGCCGTTCGACGCGCGGATAGGCGTCAGCCGCGGAAGCGTGAGCCAGCAGGCCAAGCACATGCTGAGCGGCATCAAGATCGCTGAGAATCAGGACGCCGCGCAGAATGGTGTGGAAAAGCGGTACGTAGCGTTCCTCGCACTGGATGGCGCGCCAGGCCAGACCGCTCACGCGTTCGCGTAACTCGCCGTGGGCGATCAGCAGGCGCTCCAGTTCGGCCTCTTCCATCTCGGTCTGGGCACGAGCCAGGTCTTCTGGCAAAGCTGGATTTTCCAGCCAGGCCACCATGGCTTTGCCAGCTTTGGCGCTCTGGAGATAATCCAGGCAGGCACGGGCCTGAGCCAGCGTCTCGACGACGACGGCCTGGAGATAGGGACCAAAAGCAGCCTCCAGCGCCAGTTCCTGGCCTGCTCGGGCAATACCGAGTTGCGGGACGGGTCCAAGCAAACCCTGTAATTTGCCCTGTGGAGCGCGCAGAAGAGCGCGCACGCCGTCGCTATAGCCGCTCAGGCTCTGACGCCAGTTTTTGAGCATATTCAGACGATCAGCGACCACGCGCCGCTGGCGCTCGGCCTCGGCCAGCGAGGACTTGAGCCTCTCCATCTCTTGCTGGGCATCGGCAATGGCGCGCGTGATGGTCTGTTTGCGCTGGGTAATCTGCTGCTCTTCGTTGCGCGCCGTGGTCAGTTGCGCCTTTTCATCGACCAGGCACGTCTCCAGGGTACGAATGGACTGCTGGGCCTGCGCGATGGTATCGCGGCGCGAGGCCAGCAGGCGGTTGCGTTCGCCCAGGTGTTTCTGCTGGCGTCCCAGGTCGGACTGGCTGGCACCCAGGCGGGCCTGAACCTGGATGAGATCATTCTGCGCGGTGCGCAAGCGGCGCTGATCGATCTCAAACTCTTTCTGTGCTCTGGCCAGGTCGCTCTCCCGCTGCGCCAGGGCCGCGGCGTCATCGTCAAGCGACTCGTCAGCCAGGTCACACCGCTCTTCCAGGTCGATCAACTGCTGTTTCAGCGTGATCAGGCGCTCGCGCAGGCGCTTCTCTTCCTGCTGCTGCTCGCCGCGCTGGCGTTCCAGGCCAATCATACGTTCCTGGTTGACCGCCAGGTCTCTCTCGATGCGCTTGACGGTATCGCTGGCCTCGCTCAAAACATCGCGCGCCTCGACAATTCTGGCCTGCGCCTGCTGGCGGCGCCCGCGCAGGAGATTTCTGCGCTCCTCCACCTCGCGCACAGCCTGCTCGCGCTGCTGCACCAGGCGCGTCTGCTTCTGCTCGGCCTGCTCAGCTCGCTCGCGCACCGTGCGCAAACGTCGCCATTGCAAGGCGTACCAGGTCAACAGCACTTCCTGCAATTCGCTGTTAAGCTGCTTAAATTCAAGCGCGCGCCTTGCCTGCTCCGCCAGCGGCTCCAGGCGCGGCTCGATCTCGCTGACAATATCGCGCAGGCGCTCCAGATTCTGCTCGGTCTGGCGCAGGCGATTCTCCGCGTCGGCGCGCTGCACCTGGTAAGGCCGAATACCAGCCGCGTCCTCGAACAGACCGCGCCGCTCTTCCGCGCGCAGACTGAGGGCCGCGTCAATCAACCCCTGACCAACCACCGTATAAGAATCATGGCCAATCCGCGCCTGCGCCAGCAGCAGCAGAACATCCTTCAGGCGCACCTTCTGCTTATTGATTAAATACTCGTTCTCCCCGGAACGATACGAACGCCGGGTCACGGTAATCTCACTATAGTCCGAGGGCACCCAGCCAGTGCTATTATCGATCGTCAGAGAGACCTCAGCCAGACCCAGGCCGGCCCGCCCCTGGCCGCCCGCGAAGATAATATCGTCGCTCTTCTTGCCCCGCAACTGGCGCATGCTCTGCTCGCCCAGCACCCAGCGCACGCTGTCCGCGACATTCGATTTTCCGGCGCCATTGGGGCCAACAACCGCCGTGATACCCGTGCTGAACTCCAGATGTGTCTTATTCGCAAAGCTTTTAAAGCCCAACATTTCTAACCGTTTTAGATACACTGCGCAGTTTACCCTTCCAAACAGGTTGTTTTTCGCTTGCAGCGAATGATAACACACACGCCCGGAAATCGTCGAGTGGAGCAGGATGTTCCAGCAAAAATTCATGGTGCGCTTCGCACAGGGAGAGGGAGTGTTGCCGGCGCTGAGCAGTCCAGTATTATAATCATTTACTTATGTATACTATTGAAGATCTTTATCCTCATACCTGGACAAAGGCCAGATTCCCTGGGTACACTTTGATCATATACTTTGTAATGCGTCTTTATAGAAGAGATACGAAGCTTATTTCTATAAGAGTAAGCTTATCTTCATAAACCCAGGGCGCTGTGCCAGGATCTGGTGCGGTGTTCGTTAGAGACAGGTAGGAGGTTTCAATGTTCCCTCACAGCACACCACAACAACAGGCCAATCAGCAAAACATGTATGTTCTGGCCGATGGAACAATGCGTCTCTTTGAACAGAC
>DASVMX010000350.1:0-4827 GCA_036384215.1 Ktedonobacteraceae bacterium
CTATGTGATCAAACAGTGCCCACTCTCACCTGCGAACGCGCTGGCCCTGCGCGAGGCGCTGCCCTGGCTCAAGCCGTCTCCGCTGGGCCTGGAAACGTCGGCGGGCTTTGGCGACCGCCTGGGACTGGCGACTCCCGGACATATCAGCGCGCTGGAACTGGCGCTGCGCCAGCCTGGCGCTCAGCCGATTCAACCCATTTTCGCCCAGCAATCGATCCGCGAGATGACGCGCACGCGCCGCTCGCCCGCGGATGTCCTCAATGACGCGACCTGGGGCACGTTTCAGGCCGGCTGGCATGGCTGGGTTGGCGCGGACGCCGACCATCTGAAAACGACCGAGGATATTGATAGCTGCGCCGCCGCGGGCTACACGTTCTATACCTTCGATCCCGGCGCCCACGTGGATAGTCGCGCCGATACCCTGGAGGCCGCTGAGATCCAGCGCCTGGTGGAAGGACTGCCCTGGGATACGCTGGAAAGCTCGCCCGCGGACCTGCTCCAGAGCTACGGTGAGCGCGAAATCGAGTTGGAGAGCCGCGTGCTCCATCTGAGCACTGCAGATATGCTGCGCGCTGCCGCGAAATATGGCCGCGCCATCGCTCATGTGACCACTCTCTTTCGTCATCTCCACGCCAAAGGCCAGCCCTACGAGGTAGAGGTTTCCGTGGATGAGACCGAAACGCTAACGACCCATGGTGAGCACTTCTACATCGTGAGCGAATTGCGCCGCCTGGGAGTCCAGTGGGTCAGCCTGGCCCCGCGCTACGTGGGTAGTTTTGAGAAGGGTATCGATTATATTGGGGATATCAAGGCGCTGCGCGTTGACATGGCAGGGCACGCAGAGATTGCCCGCGCTATGGGACCATACAAGCTCAGCCTGCACTCTGGTTCAGATAAGTTTAGCATCTATCCGCTGGCCCAGGAGTTGACCCGTGGCCTTGTCCACCTGAAAACCGCAGGTACCAGCTATGTCGAGGCGCTGCACGTCATCGCGCAGGTCGCGCCCACGCTCTTTCGCGCTATTACCGCCTTTGCCCGTGAGCACTACCTCCAGGATCGCCAGAGCTATCACGTCTCCGCCATCCTGGAACGCATGCCGGACCTTGCCGCGCTCTCCGATCAAGAGTTACCGCCTCTGCTGGACCACCTGGACACGCGCCAGGTGCTGCATGTAACCTTTGGTTCCACCCTGGACGCCTTCGGCCCTGCCCTGCGCGGCGTGCTCCAACAATACGAGCAAGCCTACGCCGAACAACTCGAAACCCATTTCTACCGCCACCTCGCGCCATTTACCCAAAAAGCATAGGAGGCAAGCTCCTGTTAAAAGGCGAGATGGACAGCAGAGAAAAAATTTCCAATTTTTTCTCTGCTGTCCATCTCGCCTTTTAACAGGAGCTTGCCTCCGTTTTATTCGAGGGTGCCAAATGCCCTGCGCAGCTCTTCTTCGCCTTCGCGGTTAACCAGGGCGAAAACGTCGTCATTGGGGAGCAGGATGGTGTCCGCGGTGGGCGGGACAAACTGTTTGTCGCGAATGATCAGCGCCAGGTTACAGTTGCGAGGCAGGTTGATCGCGCTGAGCGACTTGCCCACAGCCATCGATTCAGCCGGGACGCGCACTTCGACGATCTCCAGGCCGGCGCTCTTCAAGGTCATCAAGGGCACAAAACGCGAACTGGGCAGTTCGGCCTCGATCAACGAGAGGATGGTCTTGGTCGGGCTGACTACGATATCGATGCCCGCCTTCTGGAAGATCTCCTCGTGTTTGGGGTTATTCAGACGAGCAATTGTGCGACCCACTTTGTAGCGTTTCTTGGCTACCTGGCAGATCACCATATTGTCCTCGTCTTCGCCGGTGACCGCGATAACCACGTCGGCGCGGCTGGCGCCGACTTCATCCATGGTGCGAGCCTCGCAGGCGTCGCCGCGCACAACCGACTGTCCCAGTTCTTCTTTGAGCGACTGGTAGCGCACCGCGTCTCGTTCGATCAGCAGCACTTCATGGCCTCGATCAAACAGACTTCTGGTGACGTAGTAGCCAATATCGCCACCACCGCCAACGATAATATACATATCTATCCCTCTGCTATTTCTTGTCGGTTACGGCATCAAAAAGGCTCTGCGCGCCAATGACGGTCGGGCAGAACGTCTCCAGGCCCAGTTCACGATACGTTTCTTCTCTCATGGGGTCGTAGATACGACATACCACCTTCTTGACCTTGAAAATTTCACGCGCCATCTGGCTGGCCATGATGTTCCTGTTATCGCCATTGGTTACAGCGATAAAGGCGTCCGCCTCTTTAATGCCCGCGCGCAAGAGCACCTCTTCGTCCACGCCATTACCCACGAATTCATTACCCTGGAATTCCCCCGGCAGGCGCTGAAACGCGGCGTTGCTCTGATCAATCACCGAGACGGTATGTCCTTCACGATCCAGCATTGTGGCAAGCAGAGCACCCACCCGGCCACAGCCAAGGATCACTATTTTCACGAGTTGCCTCCTAACGATACATTGCGAAGTCCTCACCCCTGACGCTGGCTCAGTGTCCCTTTCAAGCGGCGTGGTTAGCGGTGGGGTTCTCCTCGTCAGCAAATATTGTATCATAACCGCAAACGACCGAGCAGGAGATTTTTCTATGGCAGACCCATATGTCCTCCGCGCCCTTCTTCCCTCACAGCAGGCGGAGTGGGATGCTTTTGTGACAGCCCGGCCCGAGGGCGAGGGCCATTTTTTACAGAGTTGGGGTTGGGGTGAGCTGAAGACCGGCGCGAACTGGCAGCCGCTGCGCCTGGCTCTCTGCTCGCGCGACGACGGGAGGATTGTCGCTGCGGCCCAGGTCTTGCGCCGCACGGCCCTGCATCTGCCACCACGCCTGGGCCACCTGGCCTATCTACCCAAAGGTCCAGTGCTGGATTGGACAGCAAACACGCCAGATGGCATACCACTGGCACACCTCTTTCTGCATAAAGTGCGCGACTATCTGCGCGGCCAGGGCGCGCTGGCCCTCCAGGTTGAGCCTCCCATGGCCGAGGACACCCCCGCGGCAAAGCTGGCTCTGGAAACGCTGCGCGACCTGGGCTTTCAACCAGCACAGCCAGTGCAGCCACTGCGCACAATCGCGCTGGATATCCGGCCCTCCGAAGAGGAACTGCTGGCCAGGATGAAAGAGAAATGGCGCTATAACGTGCGCCTGTCCGCGCGCAAGGGCGTCGAGGTGCGCGAGGCCCACGAGCTGGCAGAACTGCGCGCCTGGTACGAACTGCTGGAAACGACCGGCGAGCGCGATCAGTTTGGCATCCACACCTTTGAGTATTATCGCAAGTTCTGGGAAATCTTCGTACCCCGCGGTCAGGCGCGCCTGCTCCTGGCTTACGCGGAAAACGAGCTGCTGGCCGGCATCTTTGTCGCCCACCTGGCCCACGAAGCGATCTACCTCTACGGCGCCTCCAGCAACGCCAGGCGTAACTTGATGCCCAACTATCTCTTGCAATGGGAAGCCATACGCTGGACCAGGGAGGCCGGGGCGAACTCCTACGACTTCTGGGGCATTCCTGCCACCGATAAGCCAGATGAGGCTATGGCTGGCGTCTACCGTTTTAAAAGCGGCTGGGGCGGGCGGGCCATTACCTTTCCAGGCAATTATCAGTATAGCTACCACCCCGGCGCCTTACGCCTCGTCAGCAGGCTCCTGGGGCGCTGAGTAGCCATCTGTGCTAGCCTTTTTTACCTGGATTTTCTCGAAATCAGCGGTACGGTGTTATAATCAGAGCAAATATCCAGCGATGCTATCAAGCACTCGTTCAAGCAAGGAGCGCATACCATGGCCACACCTCCAAAACAGCGGCGGGAGAAATCGAATACATATACGGTACAGGACCGCGCCAGCCAGGAAGAACTGGATCGTCTGTTGATCCATGATCGCATCTTCACGACTGCGTTAGGAGGCATCTTGCCAGAGCAGGCGAACCCGGCCCGCTTCCAGAGCTTGCTCGATGTTGGCTGCGGACCAGGCGGCTGGCTGCTTGAGGCCGCGGAAGCCTATCCAACGATGATGCAACTCTGCGGCGTGGACATCAGCGAGAAAATGCTCAGTTTTGCAAGCGCCCGGGCCAGCGCCGCGCACCTGGACGAGCGTGTGGAGTTTCGCGTGATGGACGCGCTGCGTCCGCTCGATTTTCCAGACGGGTCCTTCGATCTGCTCAACCAGCGCTTCGCCACAAGCTGGCTGCGCATCTGGGAATGGCCGCGGCTCCTGCAAGAATACCAGCGCGTCACGCGTCCCGGAGGCGTGATACGCATTACCGAATTCAATCTATGTAATGAAAGCTCTAGCCCGGCCCTGGTTCAGCTCGGCAACCTGGCCATCGACGCCTTTTATCAATCAGGCCACCTCTCCGTCCCTCAAAGCGACGGCCTGACAAAAGAACTTCCGCGCCTGCTTTCCCAGTACGGTCTGCTGAACGTGCAGACACGGCCCTATCTCATTGAATACCGCGCCGGCACGCCCGCGGGTAATGACTTTTACGAGGACTGGAGGCGCCTCTTCCGCAATATCGAGCCGTTCCTGCGCAAATGGACCCACATGCCTGAGAACTATGATGAGATCTACCAGCAGATGCTCCAGGAAATGCGGCAGCCCGACTTCTTCGCCATCTCGCGCCCCCTGACCGCCTGGGGCACCAGGTCCCCCGCCTACAAAGAGCCCGCGCCGCGCTAAAATGAGTCACTCCCAACTTTTTTCGCGTCTGCTGCTTCTGGTTTTGAGACGCCGGTATACGGTTTACCAGGCAGAAAGAACAGTTCAGCGGGCCGCCGCGGCGGCCCGCTGA
>DASVMX010000351.1:0-10663 GCA_036384215.1 Ktedonobacteraceae bacterium
GGTCAGGACATTGGTGCCTTCGTTATCTTTGAGCACGTGTTTGATGATATAGCGGCCCTGGCGCACGCCCACGCCAGCGATTGGACTGTGTGGAATCAGGATCGGCGAGGTGGTCAGGCGCCCACAGACCGCGCAGCAGCGCTGGCCGAAGCGAATCGGTGTATCGCAGAAGGCGCAGAGGCGTCCGTCGTCCGAGGCGCCGCAGTTGCTACAGCGCTGGGCTCCAGTGCGGTTCTGATGTTTGCAGTTCTGGCAGACATAGCGCACCTGGGCCGTGCGGACCGCGCTGGCATAGCTGCTGGCGAACTCGACGACCGTGCTGTAGCGCTGCTGGTAGTTCTTGGCCAGGGCGCGCTGGAGAGCCGCACTGACCTCCGCGGGGACGCGTGGATTCCACTGCTGCGGCGCGGGGGGAAGCTCTTTAAGGTGCGCGTTCCACATCTGCTCCATCATGCGGTACGAGAAGGGCGTGCGCCCGGCCAGCAGCTCGTAGACACAGATAGCCAGGGCATACTGGTCGGAATGGCGGCGCGGATTGCCCTGCCATTGTTCCGGGGGCATATAGGCCGCTGTACCCGTGACTTCGCCCAGCGAGGCGTGCGTTTGCATACCCAGGTAGAAGGTCGCGCCGAAGTCCGAAAGCAGGATCTGTCCGCTGCGTCCAATCAGCAGATTGCCGGGCTTGATATCCTGGTGGATCAGGCCGTTTTCATGGATGTAAAATAGCGCCGAGGCAGCCTGCTGTATATAAGGAGTCAACTCTTCGGCAAAAGCCAGGCGGCGCGAGCCATCGGGCTTGAGGAAGAGATCCAGGATCGTGCGCGGGGCATACTCCATCACCAGGTACGGGCGTCCATCGAGCAACTGGCCAAAGTTATAGACGGGCAGGATATTGGGATGTTGTAGATTGGCGATGCGCTGGGCCTCATCGAAAAAGCTATCGCGGGCTTTATCAGACATCTGCTCGACGCGCAGCACCTTTAAGGCCAGGACACGGCTGAGTGGCGCTGGTTCGCGCACCTGGTAGACGTGACCGAAGCTGCCAGTGCCCAGGTAAGCGACCACCTCGTAATTGCCGATCCGTGCCCCCTGGACCAGAAAGTCGCAGCTCCGGCACGTCACAGCCTGCGGCGGGTTCTCGTGCAGATTCCCCGCGCGCGGATTCAGACAATGAACCAACTCTATCCTACCTCTGAAAAAGTTTCCTACACTAGTATGTACGCTGCCGACCGGGTGGAGTTGCGTCTACTAACAGGTTAGTCTCATTCTATGCGTCTTCGTGGATGATTGCAAGCGGCTTCCTACCATAGGGTGCGCCCCACCCTGCCTGGTTCTGTCTTTTTTGAGCAGGATAGGGCATATGTAAGAACATTCTAGCACAGCAAGAAAATCCATATTAACGGCTATTGATTCCTCGATTATTTCGTAGTACTATCTATGCCAGGATGCTTCACGTGGTAGTTTGGTGCTCAGGCTGAATAAAGAGAATAAACCAACACCCGAATGACAGGCTCTTCGGGTGTTTTTGTTGAATGATTGTTTGTTGTGGATGATTGGCTTTGTGATTGTTCAGAAAATGTTTGTAGCAGATTGCAGGAGAGGTGGTCATGATGTTGCTATTGGATAAACCAGAAACAGGTATGTTTGTGCCGCGACACATCATTTTTGAGCGGCGAGATGCTGATGCCTACCAGGTGGACGATGCTCTGGCAGCGGTGCCTTTCCTGGAAGGCGAGGTACGAACTGAACTGGAGAAGGCGCGGGAGGTAGTTTCACCCGGACACGAGGGAGTACAGGCGATGTCAGAAGAACTACAGCCGGAAGCCCCTGTTCCAGCCATTGAGCCGGAGGTAAGGCCGCTGTCTGTAGAGCCGCGGCAGGTCCAATTTCGTCAGGCGCTGCTGGAGGTGGATGATCCCGACGATTTCTGGGCTGGCGTGGTTGGTGGTCAGGTGACCGCAACTGAAGAGCTCTGGCCCCTGACGGGCTCGCATGTCTTTGAACTCTTCGAGGACGCCATCCACGACCTGGAATTTAGCGAAACCTGGCTGGCCGGCTACCTCCTGGGTCTGGGCGATGCCCTGCTCAGGCACCGCAAAATCTATCCAACCACCTATGCCGCGCGCCTGAAGCCGCTGACCGACCGTCCCACCCGGCGCAAGCGTCATTAAAAGAGCCAGGGAGGAATAAAGAAGAGGGGCTGCCTCAATTGTCCCTGTTGAGACAACTCCTCCTCTATATTCCTCCCTGGCTCTATTATATCGGTTTAACCAGAGGAAATATAAGAAATTCCTATACCAAAGTGGTCTAGATGTCTTGACAACGCGCCTGTAAGTCAGTATTCTTGATAGAGAAGCCTCCACGATTGGGACGCTGAGTTTGGTCCGGCGCCTGTTGTGTAGGGGTGAGCATCAGGGATTGATGTAGTGTGCAGGGATGCACATATTCCTTGCTTTTCATCACACTACCCTCTTATCGCTGATTTTGCAAACTGCCTTTTTACTGCCGCGCGAGCAAACAGTTCAATCGCTGTTTCTGTTAGCTCGCCTGGCAAGGAAGCTTGAGCGGCGTTTCTGGTGCAAAATCGGCAAGGAGGACCCTCTTATACCGATTTTGCAAACGCCTTGAGCGGCGTTTCTGGTGCAAAATCGGCAAGGAGGACCCTGGATCAGTTTCACAGAAAGGAATCTGTATGAAAAAGTCCTGGCGTCTCATCTCTTTTACTGCCAGCAGCTTGCTTGTACTGCTGGGCCTCTTTGTAACCGGTTCGGTTTTGATCTCCGCGCATGCCGCGACGCCGGCTGTGACCGCGCTACCAGCTTCAATGTACGCTCCCTATCAGGATATGACGATTGGGAAGCCGTCGCTGACATCGGTGATGAAGAGCACGGGGCAGAAGTATTTCACCCTGGCCTTTATTACGAGTGGCGGTGGCTGCAAGCATACATGGGGAGGCAGCACGCCGACGCTGGCCAGCGATCTGAGCTATATTCGCAGCCACGGCGGCGATGTGCGCATCTCGTTCGGGGGCGCGGCTGGTAAAGAACTGGCCCTGGCCTGTACAAATACGACCGCGCTCCAGGCGGCGTATCAGAGCGTGGTGAATACCTATAAAGTCAGTCATCTCGATTTTGATATCGAGGGCGGGACCGAGGGCAATGTCTCCTCTTATACGCGGCGCAATATCGCCCTGGCAGCTTTGCAGAAGGCCAATCCTGGCCTGACGGTTGACTTCACCCTGCCATCTGATCCGACTGGCCCGACCAGCGAGGATATGGGACTGCTGAATAATGCCAAAGCGAAGGGCGTGAACATCAGGGTTGTCAACCTCATGACCATGGACTATAACGGCCCGGACACCCACATGGGAGCGGAGGCGATTAAGGCCGCCAACGCGCTGTTTGGTAAATTGAAGGGCATGTATCCCAAGAAGACCTCTGCTCAACTGTGGTCGATGGTTGGTCTGACGAATCTGATCGGCCAGAACGATACCGCTGGAGAGATCTTCACATTGAACGACGCGAAGCAGGTGCTGGCCTTCGCGCAGCAGAAGCATATTGGCCTGCTCTCCATGTGGGAGGTGTCACGCGACAACGGCTCCTGTCCAGGGAACCGCAGCGACCAGGACACCTGTAGCGGCCTCTCGCAGAGCACCAACGCTTTCACCAACATCTTTAAGGCTTTTTAGGACCAGGGAGGCAAGCTCTCTATCATTTGGGAGCTTGCCTCCCTGGTAGACATTACATCCAGCGGGCGCGGGTCCAGCCCAGGTGGGCGTGGCTGTTGACCAGGCGAATCAGGGTGCGACCGCTGGTGTGCCAGTCGATGACGCTGATGGTGGCGGGATCGAGGAAGACGCGGAATGAAGCTGAGATGGGCGTATCGAGGGCCGCGGCGAGCAGGACCTTGATCGGTCCCACGTGGGAGACCAGCGCGATGCTTTTGCCCGCGTGTGTGCTGGCGAGCTGGTCTACGAACGCGCGCACGCGCTGGTAGAGGTCAGCGAAGCTTTCGCCACCAGGAGGCGCGACGGTGGCGTCCTTCTCCCAGGCCGCGAGCAGTCGCGCTTCCTCTGCTCCCCGCGCCAGCACTTCAGCATGGCTCAGACCTTCCCACGCGCCGTAGTCGTTTTCGCGCAGCTCACTGGCGAGCTGAACCTCCAGCTTGTGGGGAGCTGCGATGGCCTCCGCGGTCACGCGGGCGCGCTGGAGTGGACTGCTGTAGACCGTCGCGATGGGCAGCGGAGCCAGCGCTGTTCCCAATTGCGCGGCCTGCATCTCGCCAGTCTCGCTCAAAGCGTCGTCGCGCGAGCCAATATAGCGAAACTCGCGATTGGCCAGCGTCTCGCCATGACGAATAAGAAATAGACGCACCATAGACACAGCGGCACCTCCTATCTTTGGCTACATTCCTGATGAGCAACACCCGCTCTTATCACGCTATTTCAGGATAGCTTTGATTGCTCGAACTACTTCCAACCAGGCTTCGTCTCGATTGTTCCATGTGCTGATAGGCTTCCCGCTGTGTGGCACCGCCTGGAGTATATCGAATGGTGTTCCTTTCCAGTCGACGGGTTTGATAATGATAGGAACCACTTTTGCTGTACCCTCCTTATGGCGTCTCATCGCGACCTCCATTTGCTCGCCATAGCAATAATCCGAGGCGATAAAACTGGCGCTAATGAGCATGAGAATGATTTTTGCCGAGGTCATGTGTGCATCGACCTCTTTGTGAATTTCTTCGCCGCCCTGGATATCGCCATCATGCCAGATCATCGCCTGCTGTGATCTCCTGAGAATTGCCATGTGTTTCAGAAATTGCTCTTTCAAATCTTCATCTTCATGCGCATAGAGCAAGAATATCTCGGTTGCCCCTGCTTTTTGCTCTGCTGGCGCTGTTTGCGCTGGCAGGGCTTGCCCGCATCCGCTGCAAAAGCGCGCGCCTTCCAGGCTTTCTTTCTGACAATTGGGGCAAGCAATAGTATTCATTGTCATGTTCTTCTGCTTCATCCTTGTACTGCGCGGGCCTGCGTTATCAGGCGCGTGATGCTAACTCTAATGTGATATAGAGTAGCACGCTTTGGCGCGCCCGGCAATATATTTGTGTGACAAAGCGACCTCCAAGGTCACTTTGGAGGCCGCTTTGTTAAGAAGAGCAATTGTTGCTTATATAGAAAATAGCACATTTGCTGTGGCATTTGAATTTATGGTTGCCTTTCTTTTCTTTTTAGGAGGTTTTGGTAACATTTTTTCTCCCTGTTTTGTAGCCATATCTTTCTCTGGCACATCAACAAGCTCTGTCATATTGTGCTTTTCTACGAACTTTTTAATCTTGTTCACTGATGCTTTTGCGATCTTATCTATAGATTCAATACTAGCTAAAGACGTAAAATCTGCTTTTAAGCGCGCATCAGCGACCTTTTTAGCTTCTCTGGAGCTTAATCCGACTTCAGAAGAAAGCTTATCAGCTGATAAAGCAATTTCGCTAAAATTCTGCCATATTCGTTTGTGTATTCTTATATCCTCAAGCTGATCATACTGATATTCCTTATCTCCTTCTGCAATATAAATATACACATCGATATCCAGTTGGTTCAGATATTTTGCCATAATTGGCCCAACATCATCCCATTCGAGCTTGCCATTTTGAGCTCCTAACTTAGGAAAAGCAATACTTATGATTCCGGCCCTTTTATAATTATTAGCTAAAAATGCTAATCCTTTCTCTATATATTCTAACTTGGAAGGGTGGCGCCAATGATTCTTTGTGGGAAAGTTGAGAATCCAAGGGCTGCTTTTTTGATATATTGTGGGCCTCCCAATTTTGAGTTTGCCTGTTTGACAATCGCGTTCATATACAGCGAACATATCAGGATACCTTTGTTTAAATGCTAATGCTAACCCTTTACCCATAACCCCCTGGCAGTTGACAGTATTAACTATGACTTGAGCACGAGAATTGAAAATATCTCCCTTGATATATTGGATATGAGCCATATAAATTCCTCCACTAAAAAGTATATCTGTTAGTAAATCTGTCCAACTACTATGAAAATTGTAGCATTGGTTTTACCTGTTTACAATATGCCAATGACTGTATAGTACCTGGTGCTTTTTGACATAACCCAATCTTTAAAAACAAGAAAAAGTGTTCTTTATTGAAAAAATCTCTGTAATATATTATATTTATAATAGTTAAATGATAAGGAGAGAAATATGCAGGATAGAATTTATCTGGATGATTGTATTTATCATATGGTTCATATTGATACATTGGATAGTATATTGCGGACAGGATTATTTCTTTCTAAAGAGCAGGCCAGATTTATACTTTGAATAAAAAGAACCAGCGGAGCTTATAAACTCCGCTGGTTCTTTTGAAAGGAGGTGCGAGGGCACGTTTTTAGCCTACGCTGCCGGACATTTCGAGCTGGATCAGGCGGTTGAGTTCAACCGCGTACTCCATGGGCAGCTCCTTGGTGATGGGCTCGATGAAGCCGTTCACGATCAGGGAGTAAGCCTCGGACTCGTCGAGGCCGCGGCTCATCAGGTAGAAGAGCTGGTCCTCGCCGACCTTGGAGACGGTTGCCTCGTGGCCGATCTCGGTTTCGTTATTTTCCACGCGGATCGTCGGATAGGTGTCGGTGCGCGCCAGTTCGTCCAGCAGGAGGGCATCGCAGCGCACATTCGACTTCGTGTGATGGGCGTTCGGGTTGATGCGCACGAGTCCGCGGTAGGAGGCGCGTCCAGTGCCTTTCGAGACCGACTTCGAGAGGATCTGCGAGGTCGTGTGCGGGGCCAGGTGCGTGATCTTCGCGCCGGCGTCCTGGTGCATGCGATCACCCGCGAAGGCTACGGAGAGCACGTCGCCGCGTGCGCCCGGCTCCATCAGCAGGACGGCGGGATACTTCATGGTCACTTTCGAGCCGAGGTTGCCGTCGACCCATTCCATGGTCGCGTCTCGATAGGCCGCGGCGCGCTTGGTGACCAGGTTATAGACGTTCTTCGACCAGTTCTGGATCGTGGTGTAGCGCACGCGAGCGCCTTCCTGAACTTTGATTTCCACCACAGCGCTGTGCAGGCTGTCCTCGGTATAACTCGGAGCAGTGCAGCCTTCAACATAGTGCACATAGGAGCCAGGAGCCGCGATAATCAGCGTGCGCTCAAACTGGCCCATATTTTTGGCGTTAATGCGGAAGTACGCCTGTAACGGGATCTCCACTCGCACATTTTCAGGCACATAGACGAAGCTGCCGCCGCTCCAGACCGCGCTGTTGAGCGAGGCAAATTTGTTATCCGAAGGAGGGATAATCGTGCCGAAATGTTCCCTTACCAGGTCAGGATAGAGACGCAGGGCTGTATCCATATCGGTAAAGATCACGCCCAGCTTCTCCAGATCCTCGCGCACCTTATGGTAGACCGCTTCGCTCTCATACTGCGCGGTCACCCCGGCCAGGTAGTTCTGCTCGGCCTGTGGGATGCCCAGGCGATCAAAGGTATCTTTAATCTCGCTGGGGATATCATTCCAGGTCTTGCCCTGCTCGCGCACGGGTTTAATATAATAATAAATGTCGTCGAAATTGATGCCCGACAGATCAGCACCCCATGTTGGCATCGGGCGTTTCTCAAAGAGATCCAGGCTCTTGAGGCGGAATTTGCGCATCCACTCAGGCTCGCCCTTCATCTCAGAGATCTGCTCGACAACCTTGCGGTCCAGCCCTTTTTCGGACTTAAACGCGTAGTTCTCGGCTACATGGAAGCCGGCACTGTACTCTTGATCGAATACCTGACTCATCAGCGATACTCCATTTTCTTGCTTCTATCTATCGGGGAGAGCGAGCGCAAAGTGTATAGCCATCTCACCCCTGCCACACGCGTTCAGTTCTTCAAGCTGAGAGAAACCGGCGGGCGGCTCTGTGTTTTCGGACCTCAATAAGTGTAGTCCGGCGTTGTGTCTAATTCTTAGTTGGTGACTCGGATTTATTTGTATTATATGGTTTTTACCTCTGACTGTCAAGGGAGTAGCCCTTTAGCCTGGAGTATATGTGTACTCAAAAAGGGCAAGGGAGCACACCGCAGGCGTGCCTCTGGTGCGCTCTTTGCGTAATAAACCCGGCAATTCTTCGGCTGATGCCTGTTCGACGATGCTCGCCATCGTTTTGTTTTTGCAAAACGGTGACATGCATGCGGTGGTCCTGATATTTGCGTAACGCGTGCGAAAAGTATACAATACGGTCATAAAAATGGTGCCTGGTGGAAAGAAAGGTGGGCTTTATGACAAAGAAGAAACAGGGGCAACAGGCGATTTCGCGGGGCGAGAACGAGCAAGCACAGACTGTTCTCGCGCGCTATCATCAGATCGCTAAGCAGGTACAGGCAAGCAGCAATGAGCAACAGACAGTAGAAGCTCTGGCCGAGATTAATAACTTACCCGCGGGCGCTCAGTTCGCGCTGCTCAAGGAATTGGCGAAGGAGCAAGAGATTGACGCTGCGGATGTGTTAGCTGCCGTGCACGCGTTTGGCACGCTGAAAGATGCCCGCAAAGAGGCCCGGCGCTCATTGATCCGCCTGGAAGGCGCGAAAGTGTATCCCGGCTGGGAGGCGCCGCAGACCCCGGCATTTGAGGAAAGCGCGCAGTCAACTGTTACCATTCCACCGCGTTTTTTTAAGGGGCTGATCACCGACTCGTACGAAAGTGGCGAAATGCAGCTCATCCTGTCCTGGGAAATAGGCGAGGACTATCGCGAGGTGCGTATGCTGGTCTTCCTGCTAGAGTTCTGGCACGACGGTATCAAGGATTTTTTCACTCAGGTGGAAAGCAAACGCAGCTTCGCCAATCTCCTGCCCCGCATAGCGGCTAGCCTGGACGATGTTTCACTCAAAGAATGCACCCTGGAAAACGGTATTCGCCTGCTCGAAGAGGCCAGAGCAGTCAACGCGAAATATGGGACCAAACCGCATCGCGATTATGCCCGGCACCTCGCGCTCATCAATCAGTTCATCCCGGAGCGCCTGGTCACGCAGGTCATGGGCACAATAGGGGAGCATGACGAGGAAGAAGATGAGGTTGAGATTGATCTGAGCGACTTGACGCCAGTAGAGATGGTCACCACTTTTATCGAAAATCTGGTAGAGGATGATCTATTTCTCGCTTACCAGACCCTCGCGCACGATAGTCCTCTGCGCGAAGATTTGACAAAACAGGCATGGGTCGAACGCCGGCGGGAGTGGATTGACCAGTTTCTGCCTGGCAAGTTGCACCCCGGCTTTGTCCATCTCCGCGAAGCCCCCAGGTCAAAAATCTGGCTGCCCGGACGCGCAAAGAAGAACAGCGCGACAACCGCAGAGGTTGATGCTGGCTGGTCGGTTGAGTTTGAAGAATTGCCGCAAGATGCCGACCGGCCCCAGGAATGGCCGACTCCGCTGATTGTCTATCCTCTCACGGGCCGGCACTGGTTCTGGGCCAGTTTTACGCTTGTTCAAGAAAACGACGCGTGGCGTATACAGAGTATGACGGATGAGGCTGCAAAAGCGCTGGCGCTTTCTGTTGAAGATGTTAAAAAAGAGATGAGCGAGCTTGATCGCCGTTGGGAAAAGACTACTGGCCATTTGAATCCCGCCAGGTTTGCGCGCATGAACGACGCCGAGCAGATGCAGACCGCCCGCGAGTTGCTGCTTCCTATCGCGCAAATGATATACTATCACGACGTTTTGAGCAGAATAGAGCCGCAGAATCGTAAGCATCACGCGGATGCCGCCGGGCTGGCAATATTGCTGCCAGAACCCGAGCACCGCCTGGTCCACCTGGAGGCATTGGTCGAACGCTTCCCGGAAGAACATCTCTCTCTCTACCAGCGCATCGCTGAAGCGCATCGGCAGGTCGCGGAAGAATACGCCGAGGACGCTCTGGCTGATGAGGAGGACGAGCTGTTCCACCTGGAGCAAGCTGAAAAAGCGCTCTTTGCCGCGCTTGAACTGGAAGAGAACGTGGACACACGCATTTCCATAGCAGAGATACTTCTCCAGCAAGGCCAGCGCCTGGACGAGGCCAAAAGCCAGTTGCTCCTGGCGAAAAAGGAAACCGACATACCCGAGGAGGAGGCGCATATCGAACTGCATCTGGGGGAAATCGCGGAGCAACAGGAGCAGCCTGAACTGGCTCTGCTCCATTTCCAACGAACCACCGAACTCCAGCCTGAGAACACCAATTATTGGGAAACACTGGCCAGAGCACAACAGGAGCAGGAGTTGTTTGAAGAGGCCGAAGCCAGCTACAAACGCGCTATTGAACTTGAACCTCATGAGGTAGAGCACTATTCCAATCTGGGTCTGTTCTACAGGGACATAGAGCAGCCAATGAAAGCCATCCAGGTACTCAAGGATGGCCTGGCCGCCAATCCCGATTCGGCCCCGCTGCACGCCATCCTGGCGACCGCTTATATAATGGGACGGGACTTTCAGCAAGCCGAAAAGCTGCTGGCAAAAGCAGAACGCCTGGAGCCCGGCTCCGAGGCCATTGCTGAACTCCGCGAGATGCTTACCCTGGAGGAACTGACCCTGCCTTCTATCTCCTCGCAGCCACTCAAACTCACGAGACCAAAGAAGAAAAAGCGCCATCACTAACAGGTGGACCAGGCTCAAGAGGGTCAGAAAATGAATTTCAT
>DASVMX010000352.1:0-7369 GCA_036384215.1 Ktedonobacteraceae bacterium
GGGGCAAAGATCTGAGAAGAGAAGTAAATGGCCCTGCTATGAAGAGAGAATATCACACGATGGGCGCCGTGGCGCCCATCGTGTGATATTCTCTCTTCATAGGGTGAGGTCTGGCCCTGTACAGGCTAGAGGCGCATGGGAAAGCGCCGCGCGAAGAGTTTGCCTTCGCAGAAACCGGCCAGGGCGCCTGTGGCGGAGCAGAGAGCGAAGTGCTGGGCGTGCTGGGCGCTGATAAGGATAGCGCCGCTGTTGAGTACGAGGTAGGCTAAGGCGCCGAGGATGGCTCCCAGGAAGGGGCGCATGAACCAGGTAAGCACGACAAAGGCGGGTGGATATCTGCGCGTGGGGCGGCTCAGCGAGACGATGCAACTGATGCAGCCGCCGAGCACGCCGTAGACGAGCACGTACCAGGGCACGCCCAGCGGGGTGAAGGCTTCATTGAAGACGTAGGGCCAGAAGAGCAGTCCCTGGAAGACGGCGAGCACGAGTGTAGCGCCCATGAGCAGGCAGATATAGATGGCGAAGGCCAGCAGCCAGCCACCCAGACCGGCGGGATAGAGCGCCTCCCACGGACCAGTACGGTGTTCGCGCGGCGTTTCGGGCACGGTCGGCTCGCTGGCGAACGCTTCGCTGAGCCGTTCGCGTTCGCGCTGCGGGTTGTGAAGCACGTCGCGATTGATCATCAGGGCGGGCAGTGGCTCGGTGTCCTGTTCCGGTGGTGTAGTCGGCAGGGGAGTGGCCGCAGGAATGGCGGGTGGCACAAGTTCCTCCAGGACGCGCAGGTAGCTGGCGGGCAGTTTCTGGCGCCGGGCCACCTGGAGCAGGCGTTTGAAGTAGTCGGGTTCGGGCAGGCGGCTCTCCGGCGGTAACTGCTGGACGTGCTGGCGCGTAGCTTCGGAGGCGATATAGGTGACGCAACCGACTTCGCGCTGGCGATAGGGCTCGCGCACCTGGATCTCGACCGGCACAAACGTTTCGGCATAGTGAACTTTGTCCAGCAGCGGCATCTCGCCAGCTTCACCCCTGGTGTAGCGCCGGGGCACGCGATAGAGGATGCCCCAGACCTCCATTTCGTGCTGATTGCGCGCTTCGGTGAGCGTAACCAGCACCTGCGCGCCGCGTGCGTCCAATCCCTCGAAGGTCAAACGATGGCCCTTGAGCATGGCTGGCCCGTAGGCAAACGCCGAGCCGTCCAGGCGCTCAGGTCGGTTGAGGCGCACGGGGTCCATATCCAGGGCGTACTCGAAGAGCCAGACAAACTCGTTGGCCGGACCCCGCGCAGCGAGTTCAGCTTCCGCGGTATCCGTCTCCGAGCGCTGCGTCTGGGTAAGCGCTGGCTCGCCAGTCACGCTGGTGTTTTTGATCGGCTCCTCTGGCAGTGGCGGCGCGTCCGGCGCTTCGGCAGGAAAATCCGCCCGCGGGGCCGAAGGCGGCAGTGGCAGTTCCGTCTTCGCCGACAGCAGAAATGGCAGCGGGCGCGGCGTGCTGTTGCGCACAATCGGCACACCCGGAGCGGCATAATGATAAGTCGCGGGCGTCTCTCCATTCCTGGCTTCGTTTGACTCCGCGGGCGTATTACTATTCTCTTCCATCCAACTTCCCTCTCAGACAACAGTCAATCATTCCTTGCTATTCAGGATACTGAAAATTGCCTGGAGGACCAAATCACCAGGACTTCTGAACCAATCCAATCCTTAGATGAGCACCCCACGAGGAAAGGCATAGGCTTCCTCCGCTCTGTTTTCCCATAATCCTCTCTGAGTAATTATACTTAATCCTTTTTTCTTCAGCATTTGCTATTATATAACCTTCTATTATGTAGAGAAAATATGATACTTTAAAATACTCCTATTGCATCGTTATTCTATCATAGAGACAGAGATGATTCATATTCTCAAGATTTCTTTCCTTATAAGGAGTTACAAAATGGATAAGAGTAACGAGGATATAAACGCGGTAAAAGCTGAATTAGAGAATGGCGGGCTTTTCGGTCAGCCTTATAGCGAAGCTCTCAGTCAAGCGCTGGTACTGCATTTTTTGCGCCATTACGCGTCGCTGCCTGTGCAGATCACAAGCCATGCAAGGCGTCTGTCACAGCAGCAGATTTGCCGGGTGCATGACTATATCCACGACCACATGGAACAAGGCATCTCCCTGGCAGACATGGCCTCTACTCTGGGCGTAAGCATCTCCTACTTTACCCGTCTCTTCAAAGAAGCAACTGGTCTCTCCCCTCACCAGTATGTGATACAATGCCGCGTCGAGTTCGCGAAACACCTCCTGCTTGGCTCACAAATGAGTATAGCGGAGGTAGCTTTGCGCGCCGGTTTCAGCGATCAGAGCCATTTGTATCGTCATCTCAAACGCTGTATGGGCATTACTCCAAAAGATTTGCGCCACCAGTAGCAGAATCTGCAAAAACAGAAGCGGATTTTACAAGACCGATATCCATAATACTCTTATGCTATGAATAGAAATACACCGTACTCTGCGACCTGTGACGTGGAGTTTACCATTCTCAGCCATATGAAAGGGATTTTCAGAAAGCACGTTGTATCGAAACGGCGAAGAGACATCAACAGGAGCTTACGACATGACAGAACACCAGGTAGATTACCCGGGCGCGCAAGGCCATTTTCTGCCCGATGAGATTTCGTTTCCGACCAATTCTCATTCCGCCATTGTTATTCACAAAACAGGTGGGGATGCCAGACCCAGGGATGTCTACGAGAATTTTGTGAATTGCTTAACCCTTCCACCTGGCAACAAGAACAGGTGGAAAAGCGCTCATTATGCGATTGGTCAGGATGGAAGCATCTGGCAATTTGTACCCGAAGCCAGAGGCGCGGGAGCCAATGGCGCCACGGATGAAACCACCGAAGCATTCTGGCAGCCATTCCTGCACGATCATGGCAATTTAAATAAGTGTACGTTAAGCATCGAACACTGTGACCCGAGTGGAAATAACGATACTCCGCTCACGCCTGAACAAAGGAATGCAAGTTTTCAATTTGTTACCCATCTTGTCAGAAAGTATGGTATTCCGACCTCAAATATCAAGCCGCACAGATCGATTTGTAGAACAGGTTGTCCTGGAACCTATCCAATGGACGATTTAATACGTTTCGTGCAGGAGGAGCTTGACATGCTTCAGATTACCGATTCATTTGCAGCAGCACACTTTACCTCAAATCAAGAGGGTGATCGCTGGCATTGCATCACCACCAGTTTCGATGTGGTTTACGGCATTCTGAAATTCTATCGCAAGATTAGTGGGGCACCGCGCCTTCCCCTGGCAAACGAGAGGCACGATCCTCAACTCGATGTGACCTACCAGGTCTTTGAGTCGGGGATTGTTGTCTATGATCCAGATCATAAGCTCGACAATCCAGGCGATTCCAACGCGTGCTACCTCTTGAAACTGAACTCTGACCTGGCAAAACACCTGCTTTCCCATTAAACCTTTGTACTATACAGAATTGGTCATCCGCTACTGTCTTCCCGGCGGCAGCGGATGCCTTTTCAATGCCACGCAAATGAACCACTCACAGTGTTTGCAGCCGCGCTGCTAGCTGCCCGATCTGTTCCGCGTTCCGCGGACCCTGTTCCGTGATAATCCGTGTGACAAGGTCCGCGGGCGTGTGATCGAAGTAGAAATTGCGCACAGCGATCCCCGCGGGAGCCTGAGACCAGACTTCGCTGGCGGAATGTTCTTCGAGCAGCGCGAGGTCACTGCTCCAGGCGCGCGGGGAAATTTTAAGGGTTTCACTGAGAATGTAGAGCGGAACGTGATGGGCGCGGGCGGCATGGGCGAGCAGGGCGGTGCCAGCTTTGTTGAGCACGCTGCCATCGGCCAGGATGCTGTCGGCCCCAACGACCAGGGCGTGGCACGTAGGCAAAAAGATCTCGGCCTGGGCATCAGTAATCAAAGTCAGGCGCGCAGATTGGCCGTTCAGGCTCCGGGCCACGTCGCGGCCCTCGTAGAGCGGGCGGCCTTCCAGAATAATCAGCTCTGTAATCGACGAAATACAGGCACGCAGAACTTCCAGCACGGTGCCCGACAGGCTGTGGGTCATGATGGTACCCTGGAGCAGCGGGCGGGCGTGAGCGGTAATGCTTTCAATGGCCTGGTCGTACTCCTCTAGAAGCTGTATAGCTGCTGCGGCGAGGCCAGAGGCGCTGTCAGCGGCAGAGAGAACGCGCCCGATAGCACCCGCCAGCGCGGCCATAGCGGGACGCGCATACGCCAGCTCGCGGCCAGTCCTGCGCGTCTGCTCAACTCGCTGCTCCTCCGGCAGAGATTGGTCGCCGGCCAGGTCGCGCAGCAACAAAATCGTCTCGCGCACAAGCCAGCGCGACCCATGTTCGCGGTCCTCCCGAATACTGGCAATGCGCTGAGTTAAATCTTCCATATGTTTTCCTCCCGTTCTCTATATTAGAACCCATCCCAACGGAGCTCGCCTCCGTGGTGTCCTCCTGCGGGGCGCATGCCGTTGAAGACACACCGCTCTTCTTGGGTTGATGCCTCTGAGCTGATGGCAAGCATCAGTTGTTTCTCCATCGGCGATTCACGCGGAAAGAAAGCCCAGTCATTCTTCGGCTGAAGCCTCTTCGACGACCTTTACGCTCGTTATATATCTCTTCTGAATATATCCCTTCTGAAAATCTCGCCCTCATCATCCTTGGCCCGCCGATGTTATCTGTTAATTGGCAGGTGGACAACACAGCCAACTGGACCCACATTTTTGGGGCCAATTGGCCCTGTTTTCTCTTGATTTGATCGAGTACACTTTAATTGGTATGGGCCAATAGGAGAAAACAAACTATGCGACAACACCATCATTCATCATACTCTACGCGGCCACTCTTTACCGCGCCGATCCATACGCTTATTAAGCTGGAGCGCAATAATGGGCTGCCGCTCTATCGCCAGATCTGCCAGCGTTTGCGCGAGGCCATTCTCTCGGGCGAGCTGGCGGAGGGCACCCGGCTGCCGACTGAGCGCGCCCTGGCCAGCGAGCTGGGCGTGAATCGCACGACGGTGATGAACGCTTATAACGAGCTGGCCAGCGAGGGGCTGATCGAAGGTCATGTCGGACGTGGGACGCTGGTGCGCCGCAATCATTTTCTTCACCTGGACGAACATTATGAGCAGGAAACGGCCTCCTGGCTGCTGGGTCTGCCCGCGGGCGAGCGCGAACTGCTGGGTCCAGACGCGCGCCTGCTCAGCGAACTGGCGGCGGCTGGCGAGCAGAAAGAGATTATTTCGCTGACGCCCGGCACGCCCGCGCCGGATCTGCTGCCCGCGCAGATGCTCAGTTCGCTCTTCGCTGAAGGTCTGCTCAGCGCCAGTGAGGACGCGCTGGGCTATTGTCCGGTGGAAGGCCTGTACTCGCTGCGCAAGGAGATCGCGGCCTGGATGCGCACACGCGGCATCCCCGTTGATACCGACCAGATCCTTGTGCTCTCCGGCTCAACGCAGGGCGTCGGGCTGGTGGGCCGCCTGCTGCTCAATCCAGGCGACGAGGTGGTCGTGGAAGTGCCCACGTACCTGGGGGCCATCCAGACCTTCCGCGCCCTGCAAGCGCGGATAATCGGCGTGCCCACGGACAACGAGGGCATGCGCGTAGACCTGCTCGAATCTATTCTAGCGCGCCACCGGCCACGCCTGATCTATACCCAGCCGACTTTTCAAAATCCCAGCGGCTTCGTGATGTCGCCCGAACGCCGCCGCCGCCTGCTGCTGCTCGCCCGCCGCTACCAGACACCGATTCTCGAAGACGATCCCTACGGTGAGGTCTACTTCCACGGCAAGAGGCCGCAGACGCTCAAGGCGCTGGACACGCATGGGCAGGTGATCTATCTCAGCACCTTCTCCAAAATCCTCGCGCCCGGCCTGCGCGTGGCCTGGCTGGCGGCTCCCGAACCGATGATCGAGCGGCCCTCGCTCCACAAACAGATCTTTGATCTGAACACTAACGCGCTCGGCCAGTGGGCGGTCAGCGAGATCCTGCGCCGCGACCTGCTCAACGCGCACCTGAGTAAGCTGCGCACCCACTACGAGCACAAGCTCGATGTCATGCTCCAGGCCATCAACACCTATTGGCCGAGGGAAGTGCGCGTCAGCCGGCCAGAGGGAGGCTTCCATCTCTGGTGCCGCCTGCCTGGCGACCTGCGCACCCGCACCCTCCTGCGCGAAGCCGCCAACGAGCGCGTGGCCTTTGTCATCGGCGAACCCTTTCACGTCGACGGCGGCGGCCAGCAGCAGATGCGCCTGAGCTACGCCTATCCCAGCGAAGAAGAGATCGAAGAGGCAGTCAAGCGCATCGGCCACGCCATGAAACGCCTGCTCGCCCGCCGCGTCTCCCGCGAAGAACAGAGCCGTCCACACGTGGAGCATATCCCGATGGTATGATGATGTAAAATAGATGGGAAGCAAGCAAAGGGAAGGAAACAGCTTTTCAGAAATGTCATTATTCTCCAACGAACCAGAAGCAGAAGCAGCAGCGGATTGGGAAATCACGCCCGATGGCCTGTATATCGCCACGCGCGGTTTCCTGATTCGCCGCGGCTACTGCTGCGCCAACCGCTGCCGCAACTGCCCTTATATCAACTGGCGCGCCAACCCGGACTGGCAGCCCGCGCCCGCTCAGGCTCCGCGCCGCGCCCGCGTCTCCCCCAAAACCCTCGCCGCAGCCCACACCCTCCTCGCAGAACACCAGCTCGCCCTCGCCACCGCGCCCGCCAGCGAACGTGCCCGGCACCAGCAAATGATCGACCATTACCAGCGTCTGCTGGAACACTGGTGGTAAGTTTCTACGCGCCAAACTTCACCAATACGCGCTGGAGTCCGCGCCAGAAACGCGGCTGTAGAAGTACAAAATGAAACCGTGGCCCCTTCTTCACACCGCGGCCCGCAGCTTCCGAGCTTATCTGCTCTTTCCTGGATAAGCCCATAATCCTGCGTCCCTGCTCCGCCTCCTCGCGCATTTCACGGTAACGTTCCGCGCGCAACACACCATGCATATCCATATTCATATACTTTGTCTCCTCTTCAGATGTAAGCCTTCGCCATTTTGCCGTTTTTGATCATTTTCATGGCAATTTTTACTATCAACTAGGAGAATATTAACACATCATCGCAAATATGTCAATATACTTGGCAAAATAAATCAATGTAGTGACGATTTTAACCATTTATTTTACTAAAAAGCTGCTGCATTCATCTCCATCGAGATTCG
This sequence comes from Ktedonobacteraceae bacterium, assembly GCA_036384215.1. GTDB lineage: Bacteria > Chloroflexota > Ktedonobacteria > Ktedonobacterales > Ktedonobacteraceae > Paraktedonobacter. The sequence continues at coordinate 7,242 of DASVMX010000352.1, forward strand.
CTGCTCTCTATAATGTTGTCGAGCAGCGTCTATAGATTTACTCATTGTTGATGGCTAAAACCACGCATGTTTTGCCAGGAAAAATCCCCAAATCGCGCCCATTTCACTGCAAAGGCCATAGAGGGCCG
>DASVMX010000353.1:0-3716 GCA_036384215.1 Ktedonobacteraceae bacterium
GCACTGGCGTCTTCTCTATTGTGAGGAACAAGACCGCTATCTTATTCCTCAGCTTTTTACAATAATTGTAATCTTCGAGCTATCTGATGGCAGTGTATTCGGATCGGGGCCGGAGACACTGATTTCGACATTTGAAGCACCAGCTAGCATAAGAATAGCGCGAGCCTCGCTAACGCTTTTCTTGGCGATCAGGCTCTCCAGGTGACTGGTGAGCTTGTGAACCCACTTGCCAACAGCCTTAATCGCCAACTGGATTGTGCCGGTTTTGGCATCAGTCACCGTCGCGTTAGTAATTGTAGTCTGGAGCTTTCCATCGAACTGGAAAGACTGGTCACTTGAGAAACTGCTGGCCTCGGTCTGGATCTGCTGCGTGATGATCTGGACTGCCGCGTCGTAGTCGTAGGCTTCGGCTGAGCAGTTGGCGGTGACTGTAACGTTGAATCTGCTGGCGAACTCGCCCGCGGAGTGGTCTGACTTGACCTTTGTCTGGCAGGTCGGGTCAGCGAAGAGGTGTTGATTGCCCTTCAACTGGCTCTGAATACCTGACTGAGCGCTCTGGATTACCTGGGCACTCAGGCTTTTGGCGACCTGATCGATGTCGCTCTGCTGGATCAGCGCATTACTCTGACCGGGTTGTCCGCCGCTAAAGGCGAAGGGATTTGTGGCGCTGATATGCGAGTTAAAGTTCGCGTGAATGTCCCCGGTAGGGATATTGCCGCCAGGACCAGAGACGACGGCGTGAGCGTGAACCGTGACATTGCACAGCGCCGCCACGCTGGCGGTTTCATCGGTTACGACTGTCACGCCGCTGTTCCCGGTAAACGCTGTGCCCGCGGGAATGATGATGGGGCAGCCACAGCCAGTTGATGAGTTATGGAATCTGATAAAGCCCCTGGACTGCGCGCCCTGGTAGTAGCCGGTGGCCTGCCCGCCTTTGCTCTGCGAAGCAGTCTGCGTGAGCAAGCTGGCCTGCACCTGCCCCTGCGTAATCGTGGTGCTCGTCGTGGCCGTGACCAGGTACGTATTCTGAATCGTGTGGCTCTCCAGGGTCAAGGTCACCGTAGCCGTAGAAGACTGAGCGCGCACCTGGTTGAACGCGAAAACCGCGCCGATGCCTCCGAAGATGACCACCAGCAGCACCGCGAGGATAGCAGCAATCAGGAGTATGCGCCGCCGCCGCGGGCGCCTGCGGGCGGGAGGCGGAAGCACACCGCCGCCGATTACGCCCCCTCCAATCACGCCCCCACCGATTACACCGCTGCCAGCCTGAGTGGACCCACGCGCGGCTGTTCCTCCCGCCGCCAGTGTCGCGCCTGCCAGGCCAGCAGCCGCCGCGCTCTCTTCTACAGCACTCAGCCCGCCAGCCGCCGCGACTCCACCAGCTCTCTGAGTTGCTTCAATGCCACCACCAGCGGCAATCACACCACCGGCAGCGCCAGTTGCGGCAACCCCACCAGCTTTCTGAGTTGCCTCAATGTCGCCTGTGGCGGCAGCGGCAGCAGAAGAGGCTGTTCCTCCCGCGAGTTCGGTGGCCTCAAATTCGCTGGCCAGTCCGCCAGCCGCCAGGCCAGCCACGCCTACCAGGAGCGCCCCTCCGGCAGCGGGGATGATCCGCGTGTTCTCCTCGCTGATATCAGTCTCTTGCTCTGAGAGCGTAGAACTTGCGACCTCGCCAGTCGCGGAACCGCCGCCCGCGATGATCTGCGTCTGCTCTTGAGAAATGTCGGCCTCTTGAGCCAGCACCTCGCCCGCAACCAGGCCAGCCGCCGCGCCCGCAGCCGCGCTGCTCTCGCGCACCTCGGTGCGTTCTTCAGAGAGATCGACCTCGCGCTGAATAGCTTCGCCTGCGATCAATCCAGCGGCTGCCGCTGCTGCTGTGCTCTCCGCGCGCAAGGTTCGTTCCTCGGCAAGCTCTCCGCGCAGGCGCTGCTCTTCCGCCAGATCGGCCTCGCGCTGAATGGCTTCGCCCGCAACCAATCCAGCGGCGGCGGCCGTCGCGCTTTCCGCGCGCAAAGTTTGCTCTTCCGCCAGGTCGGCCTCGCGCTGAGTGGCCTCACCAGCCGCGAAGGCGGCGGCGCTGTTCCCGACGAGCAGAGTGCGCTCCTCGGCGATGTCGGTTACGCGCTGGAGCAGCTCGCCCGCGGCGAGACCTGCCACGAAGCCCGCAGCTCCTGCTGTTCCAGCAGAAGCCCCGGTCTGCTCTTCTTTCACAACCGTCAGCGTCTCTTCTTCCGCTACAATGGTCTCACCGCCCGTGGTTTCGCTGCTGACGGCCTGCTGCTCGCTGATCACCGTTTCTTCGATGGCTCCGGCACCAGCGCTTGCCTCTACTACCTCCATGCCTTCGGAGGTCAGGACGGTTTTATGCAGGCTGGGGTGACGCGTGCGCCCACCCTCGACTTCGATCTCCTCCTGCGTCTCCGTGAACTCTTCAACTACCTCGCCCGCGGCCAGCACCCCGGCTGCTCCCGCGAAGGCTGCGACCTCCGCGCCCCGCGGCCCGGCTCTGTGTCCGAGCGCCGGGAGCTTCGTAGTATCCTCCAGCAGATCCACAGACTCGCCCGCGGCAATTGCCTTGAATGTAGATGCAAATTCATCGATATTTTGATAACGAGCGCTGGCATTCTCGGCCAGGGCGCGAACGAGAACCAGGTCGATACGGCGTGCCAGTTCCAGTTCGGCGGCGCTGACTTCAATGCCGCTCGCCGCTCGCTGGCGCATAAAACGCTCGTAGAGGCCAAGCGAAATATCCACGCCAGACAGACGGTGTCCCAGAAGCAGTTCGTATGCCAGAATGGCCAGCGCGTACTGGTCGGAAGCGAAGACCGCCTTGCCCGTCAATTGTTCCGCGGCCAGGTAGACCGAAAGATCCTGCGCCACCTGTCCCTGTTCGAGAATTGCTGTGCTGATGTCGGCGAACCAGAAATCGGTCAGGTAGAGATGGAGTCTGCGACTGCGCGTAGAAGAACGCAGCATAAAGCTGGAGAGCCGCACATACTGGTGAATCAGACCGCGCCGGTGGACATAGTACAGCGCCTCCGCGGCCTGAGAAATAAACTCTATCACGATCTCCAGCGAGATCAAGGTAGCGCTGCTTGTATGCTCCGACCAGTAGAACAGCAAGCTCTCTTTTTCGTACGGCGAAACCATATAAAAGATAATGTCGTTATTGCCCTGGATATGTTCTTCGCCAAACTCGATGACAGGTAATATGTGTGAATTTTTTAATTCAGCAATGCGCTTCATGCGCTGGCGAATCTGCTCAATCAACGGGTGATCGCGCTGTGAATGAGCGCGCATGCGGCCTGTAATGCGCCGCAGAGTATCCTGGTCCAGTTCAATCACGCGGAGGATGCATTCTTTCTGGTCGCGCGTATCCTCGGCTGCATAAACTGCCCCAAAACCATCTTTTCGTAGCAGAGTTTTTAAGCGATAGTGGCTGACAAGCTTTTCTTCATCAGGCATTGTTTCCCTTCCTTTTTCTCCGGGAATAGAGGCTGGTAAATAGAGTGCATAAGATCATAAAAAAATCCTATAGTGCCGCGCTTATTATAGTATAGTTTTAACCAGTTGAAAAGCCCTGTAGGAAGACATTCTCTTTTTGATTGCAGAAAAAATCGAGCTTCTCCGAATTTTCCTCCATCCCACCCCGCCCCAGAGGGGAATCTTGACGGAATGTGTGGGTAGAGGCAAAAAATGGATGCAATCCATTTTTT
>DASVMX010000354.1:0-7787 GCA_036384215.1 Ktedonobacteraceae bacterium
AAAGGAGTGCAGAGGGCTGCAGCTCTCTGCACTCCTTTTCGAGGAGACCTGATTAGTACTATTCTGTTCGTTTTCATTTTGCGCCACCTGCGGCGGCGCAAAATGAAAGAAAAAAGGTTTTTGCGAGGACACCTCGCGCTCCGTCAGGGGCGCTGCCCCTGCACCCCGTAAGAAACTACCAGAGTAGGATTAGTTAGCAGGACAAGAAAAAGAGCGCACCGCGGTGCGCTCTTTTTCTTGTCCTGCGGGTTTAGTCGACGATTGGCATGGCAATTGGAACTCTGGCGGTTGAGGAGCCATCGTCTTCGTCCATATCCTTCGCGGCCAGTTCAGCCAGTTCGGTGCTGGCGGGCAGTGGCGTGGTGACGGTGTGGCTGAGCGGAGCGGTCGAGGCGAAGCCTGGACCTGTGGGCAGGTTGCTTTCGGCGACCAGTCCGTTATCGATGTAGACGTGGTGGTCAAACATCGCGGGATCGAAGGCGGTGTTATGCGAGATGAACAGAACCTGCTCGAAGTGCTGGCCCAGCGTCTCGCCGGTCACGATGTCGACCAGCGCCTGGATGCGCTCGCGGCTGGAGGAGGTCAGAGGCTCGTCCAGCAGCACGAAGCCGGGCGCGGCGCTGAGTTCGCGCGGCAGGGCTGCTACAGCGAAGGCCAGGCGCAGCGCCAGCGAGATCTGGTCCGCGGTGCCGCCGGAAAGGGCGACGCGCGGGATATATTCGCTGGCCGCGGGCTCCCAGACGCTCAACTGCAGGGGACCGCCGCTGGCAGCCTGCTCGTCTGGCTCGGTGAAGAGGCGCACGTCGTGGTAGCGACCCACAGTCAGGGCGGGCAGGAACTGCTGCATATAGTACTCGATACGCGGCAGCATCTTGCGCATCAGGCGCTCAGCGGTGGCCTGGAGCATCAGGCTGCCGCGCTTCTTGGTCTGGTAGTTGCGCTCTTGCAACTCCCTGCGCTGGCGTGCCTCCGCCAGGTCGAGCTTACGACCGCCGGTCTGTAGCTGCTGACTGAGTTCCAGCTCCCGCTCTTCCAGTTTGTGCAGTTCCTCTTCGAGTTCTGCCTGGTGCAGTTCGAGGCGCTCGCGATCCTGCGGGGTGTGCTCGCCAACCAGCGGCCAGACCGCCACGATCTCGGTGCGTGCGAAGCCTTTGGGGGCCGGGCGGCTGCGCTGGGCTAACAGCGTGGCAATGCATTCCTGGGTCTCTTCGACCTCCTGGACACAGAGCGCGATCCTGACGTTCAGAGCGCCTTCCTGGTTCTTCAGGTCCTCCAGCTCGCCCTGAATGCTCGACTCGTTGGCCTCCTGCAATTCGCGCTCACAGCGCAGGCGCAGTTTGACCAGCACCTCGGCGAAAGGATTGGGTGGCACGATCCAGGCGCCCAGCGAGCCGCTGAACTTGGCCAGTTGGCGATAATGATCGGCCAGCGATTCCTGGTGCTCTTTGAGGTGCTCCGTATAGGTCGTATGGCGCGTCTGCAGATCTTCTTTGTTGCCCAGCGAAACGTGCAGTGCCTCCAGCTGGCGGCGGGCCGCTGTTTCGGCAGTGGTGATCGCTGTCTGGCCAAAGGTGACGCCCAGCGGCTGCACACGCAAGCGCAGGGTATCCTGCAGGGAGCGCAGAGCCTCGCGCAGGGCCGTCTGCTGTTCGCGGGCGCGTTCCATGCGCTGGGTAGGCGCGCTGGTCTGGAACTGATCGTGGCGCTCCACCAGGTTTTTCCTGCGGGTCAACAGGATTTGTAGCGCGTCGCGGTGGATCTTGACCTGCGCTTCCAGGTCCGGCACGACATCCATCTTGCCTTCCAGAATCGCGATCTCGCGCTCGGTCGCCCGGATCGAGTCATCGATATGAACCTTCAGCTCAGCCTCGTTGGCTACATTTGCCGACGAGGTGGGATGCTTGCTCGTCGCGCCTGTGACCTCGCCAACCGGGATCGGCAGACCTTCCTGGCCTGCGGCAATCACGATCTCGCCGCGCAACTGATCGATGCGCGTCTGAATAGTGCGCAGCTTTTCATCGATGACATCCCAGTCCTCTTGCCGGCGCTGGTCCTGCAAGCGGGTGTACTCCTTGCGCAGGCCCGCCACTGCTTCCATGGTCACATTGACCTGGGCGCGGGCAGCCTGGGCCTCGTCGCGGCTCTCGTTGAGACGCTGCTGCAGCTCGGCTATGCTCTCCTCGGTCTCGGGATGCTGCGAAAGAATGCGCTGGGCCTCTTCCACTGAAGAGGGGATTGACCCCCCCAGTGAAGTGATCTCGCGCTCGATCATGGCCAGCGCCTCATGGTTGCCCCCCATGCGCACAGCCGCCTGGCGAGCCGCGACCATCATACTGACGCTATTAATGCCCTCCTGAGTCGCTCCACGCGCCTCTTCGTAAACTTGCCTGGCACCGCTCCATTTACGAGCAAGAAAACCAGCAAATCCGGCCAGAGCCAGAGCCAGGGCGGATAAAAGAAAGGCTGGCGGGTACACCGGGGCCGCGAAGCAGAGGACAGCCAGAATAACCACAACCAGAAATCCTATACATGCAGCAAAAAAGAAGCCCATCTGCCAATTTCTGGCATTCTTGGCCTCACCCTCCGCGATGTTCAGCTTCTCCTGGCGCATATGAGCTGCCTGTAGATGCTGTTCGGCATCCGCCAGGCCTTGAGAAAGTCCTTTGAGGCGCTGCCATTCGACGAGCTGGCGGCGAATGTTGATCTTACGCCAGCGCTGCTCAACGGCATCAGCTCGCTGTTGAACCTGGCGGGCGTCGCGCTCAACCAGTTCAAGCTCTTTTTCGGTGTCCTGGAGTTCGCGCCAGACTCTGCGCAGCGCGACGCTGTTCTCTTCGGCCTGGTCATTCTGCGCCAGAGTCTGCAAGCGCCGGGCCTCGGCTTGCTGTAACGCGCGCAGCTTCTCGGCCAGCGCTTTTAAACGCTGGAGACGCGCCTCCAGTTTAGGGCGGCCAGAGCGGTTCTGCTCTTCCACTTCGGTCTGGGACTGCAAGGACTCGTCGACCAGCAACTGCGCATGGGCGATCTGCCCATCCAGGTCAGTCAGCGTGTCCTGACTATGCTCGTGCTCGCGAACTTCCTGTTCGAGTTCTTTAATCGTATTAACCACGACCAGCAGGTCCGCGGCCATATGTTCCAGCGTACCAAAGGACTTGGCCAGTTCTGAAAGCTCGCGCACGCGCTGTTCCAGCGAAGGCAGTTCCTCGCGCTCGCGGCGCTCCAGGTCGGTGATCTGACGTTCCAGTTCGGGAAGTTCGCGCTGGGCCTCGGCAATCACATCGTAGGCTGCGATGATCTGGCCCAGCGTCTCATTGGCTTTCTTTAACTGCTTGATGCGGCTCTGGCGACCCTTGATCTCGTTGCGTTGAATCTCCAGTTGTTCCAGTGAACGCTGCTGCTCGGTAATCTCTGCCTCTTGCAGATCGATCTCCGCCAGCGCCTCGGCCACGGCCACGCCATCCAGCGCGGACTCGGTCTCACCCAGTTGCGTGCTCACCTCGGGGATGCGTGCCTGGAGTTCCGCCAGCTTCAAATGCTCAATGCTATCTTGCAGAGCCGCTTCATCGGAAGCGCTCAGTTTGAACTGTTCCGCCAGACGTGTAAAGCGTTCCAGGCCCAGCAGGCGGCGCAGCGTTGTCTCGCGCTCCACGCCCGTCAGGCGCTCCAGGCGTCCCAGACCTTTCTGCTCGATCAGGCACGAGTTGCGCAGGGCCTCACTATCAATTTGCCCCAGTTCACGCACAACGCGCTGATTGACCGAGGCCAGATTCGTGATCGCGCCCTCTTCCGGCAGGCCCAGGCGGCGCACCACCAGCGAGGCCCGCTGCCCGCGCCCGCGTTCAATCGTGCGCGTCACCGTCAGCTCGGTTGCTCCAACCGCAACGGTCAGAGTCGCTGTGGCAAGCTTCTCCCCGTAGGAAATCAGTTCATCCAGATTCGAGTTCCCGCGCCTGGCAGCGTCCAGAGAAAGAGCTTCGCCATAGAGGGCAAAGAAGATACCTTCAAAAAGAGTAGATTTACCCGCCTCGTTTGGACCCTGGATCAGGATACTCCCGCGCTGCGGCAGATGCAGCTCGACGCGGCGGAGCAGTCGAAAATGCTCAGCTATAAAATGCTTTAGAACGATCATATGTGGCGCCCCCTGTTCACAGACCTCCTCTGGACGCTGGGTAGCGAACTCCGTCCAGAGCAGCCAGTAGCTCTTCTTTAGTAACCAGCAAAGCCTTGCGCTCCTGCTCATCCTGAGCCTGTTCGACCCACTCGTTGGCCAGCGAGACCAGCTCCTCGCGGGGAGAGAACCGCTCGCCGGTCTCCGCGGAGACCGCCTGTTGCTCGGGCAAGAAAGAAAGGGCGCTGTCCTCAATAGATAAAGCAAAAGAATGATCTTCGCCAAAACGACGGATTGCATTAAGGTCCAACTGGTGATACTGCTTGCGCGTCAGCTCGCCTTCCAGGCGCAGATGGATCAGCGCGTCCGGCGTACAGAGCGGGCGCAGGCGCTCCAGAATCACGTCTGTCGGGTTAGACATCTCGGCTCCCGCGGCCTCGTCATCGGCTGGCCAGAGCTCCGTCGTGCGCACAACCAGGCGGTGCAAATCTAGCGCGTCAACGCTGATATGTTTGCACCAGCGCACGCCATCAGCAGCCAGCCCCAGAAAGACAAAACCGGGCTCATCAGTGGGATTATTGAAATCAACATGTTGTGTAGCCCCTGCCACCACCACCTCACTCTCCCCTACCTGGAAACGCCGGTATGTATGATGATAACCGGCCAAAATATAGCGAAAAGACGACTGCTGCTCCAGGCTCGCACGGCGCACCAGCGCGCGCGTCTCTGGAGCGGATGACTCGCTCTCCTGCCCCTCGATGGGAGCGTGCAAAATCAGCAGAGAAAGAGCAGAGCGCTCGATCTCGCTATCTACCCGCAATAACGCCAGCGGATCACCTTCCTCCCCGGCCACCACACCCAGTGCGCCGATCCCCACCAGCGTTCCACGCACATCAACAATCACCGGCTCCAGGGGCGCGGGAGTAGAGGACGCGTGTGGGGGAAAATAATGCAGAGCACCCAGGCGAGCATAGCTGATCTGGGGAGCCGGCAGGGCCTGGCTGTTCGCGGGTGTATCGTGAATACCGCCCAGAGCAAAGGCCCGGATACCAGCCTGGCGCAGTTGTGCCAGGCGAGTCGCGACAAAGCTCCGATCCTGCTCATCGGGGCTGGTCGTATCGAAAAGATCTCCAGCCTGAATAAACAGATCAACTCCCTGGCCAATCGCGAAATCAGTTGCCTGCTGGAACGCGTGTCGCGTGCGCTCCCTGCGCTCATCGCGTTTACGCGGACTCTGGCCATGAGCGGCATAACCCAGGTGATTGTCCGCGGTCAGCACAACCGTGATTACGCCATTTGCCTGCTCATCGGAGATTGGGGTAGAGTTGGAACTCATTTCTTCTTCCACGTTTTGTTCTGACATAAATTACTACTTCCGTTTACAGATAGAGAATTCTGACTCTAACGATCAAAAGCTATGCTATCTAGAGGAGTCTATCACAAATGCCGCGAATTAAACACCAATGATAGGAAAAAAAGGACTATTTGGGGAATGCTGACGCATTTTGTAATAAAGCAACATCTTTATTACGTATATCTTTATAGATAGGCTTTATTTCGCTAGCTAGAGAGCTGTTTGCTGCGCGGTCAGGAAAGTCAGGCCAGGATACCACAAAAGTACCAGCCTGCTCGCAGAACAGAAAGAAAACAGCAAATTGATCTGTTCATTTTTATAAGTGAAGTCCTTCAGCGTCGTATCTATATATAGGCACAGATAGTACAAGCTATGTGTTATATCCATACCGGAAGTCCTACTATGTTGACCTGTCCTGCACTGGTTGTTATCTTACATGTGCGTTCATAGAGGAAATGGGTCCATGTATATCGATGGCATACCTCCTTGCCAGTTTCGCGAAAAAGCGCCGCGCAGGCAAGTTAACCAGAATGGCCCCTTGCACAAGGCATTTGCAAGCGGAATAAAGAGGTTTTTTATCACAGGTTCATCCAGCAGGGACACTATTCCAGATGAAGGTATATGAATAAGCAGAGCACAACCAGCTATGCCAGGATTCGTAGAGAGGGAAGTACCGAGGTGGTAACAGCAAAAATACATCAAGAACAAGAGGTCCGCCAGGTATTGCTTTCGTTTGCCAGCAGCATTCGGGAGCGCGACATTGTGACATATGATCATTCGCGGCGCGTGGCAACCTACGCCCAGCGCCTGGCTCGTTATCTCGGTTGGAGCCGGCGCGACGCTCGTGACCTGGCGCTGGCGGCCCTGGTTCACGATCTGGGAAAGACCTGGATCGCCAACGACATTTTACTCAAGTCAGCCGCGCTTTCCCCCGAAGAGCGGCGCACGATGGAACGCCATCCAGTGATAGGCGCGCGGATTTTGATTGGCTGCGATGTTCATCCTTTCTACGTGGAAACCGTTCTCTATCATCACGAAGCCTGGGACGGCCACGGTTATCCCACTGGCCTGAAAGGGGAAGAGATCCCGCTCAGCGCGCGGATTTTGACCATCGCGGATGTCTTCGATGTGCTAACCTCGCAGCGCCCCTACAAAGCGCCTCTCTCGTTGGATATGGCCAGAGAGCGCCTGCTCGCCGGTTCAGGAAGCAGCTTTGATCCGCAAATTTTGCGGGCGTTCCTCCAATTGCTCGACCTCTATCCGAGCTTTATTGTCCCACAGCGCCTCTGCGCCATCGCGGTGGACGCTGATACCCTACCAACGGAGCCCAAAGAGCACGGTATGCGCCTCTACACCTTGCAGAAGGCACAGGAGGAAAAACGCCTGGCGCAATAACAACGACGGCGCGGGCAGGCGCCGAGTTGCTCTGGCAATAACCACAATGCGAGCAGGTGGCGTTGCTCCATTCACGGATTCTCGGACCATCTCAGAGATGGCAATACTATCCTTCTTCTACCAGGTCGCGCAAGGCAAAGACCGGGCCATCCCGGCACACCAGGCGCGGCCCGGAGCGTGTTTCGACCTGACATCCCAGGCAGCCGCCCGTAACACACAGCAGCGGGCGCTCCACCACAGCCTGAACAAAATGTTTTTCACGCCAGCGTCCCTCACCGCGCGCCAGGAGCGCGAGCGTCCGCGCGGAAAGGCTACAGCAGACGGCATCAGCCCAGGCCAGGTACTCGCCAAGCTGGCCCGCCAGGCGCTCACCCTGTTTCTCCTGCTCACCGGAAAGAGCGAACACCTGGTACTCCACCTCGGGAGGCAAAAGAGCCGCCGGATAAGCCTGCTCCACTCCGGCAACACAGTGAATCAATGTCACCGCCAGCTCATTCTCCAGCGCCTGAGCAGTCAGCAGCAGCAGCGAAGCCAGCAAAGGATCTTCGCCCAGCAGCAGCAGATTACGCGTCTCCGGCCTGAGCATCCAGCCGTGTCCCAGTGGACCCAGCAGATCCAGCTCCATCCCTGGCTGCTGGCGCGCCAGCCAGCTCGCCACGCGCCCCCGCGCGTAAACCAGAAAACGACACACGCCGCGTACCGAATCAACCTCCGCCACAAAAAAAGGCCGCCGCAACAGCGGATCGCCAGCCAGCTGATCCGCGCCGCGCAGCATACAATACTGGCCCGCCCGCGCCGCACGCGCCACCTGTTCTGCCCGCACCTCCAAAAGATGCACCCCTGGCAGAATCTCACTATTATTCGTAATTATTCCGATAATCGCTCGCATGATCAGATTATAGCAAATTTCCACCCGTTTCCACCCCAAAG
>DASVMX010000355.1:0-5226 GCA_036384215.1 Ktedonobacteraceae bacterium
CTCCCACAGAGCCTCCCACGATTGAGCAAGGGAACCATCCGCGGACGCTGTATATCAGGCTTGGACCTGATGGAGCGTTCAAAGCTGGTACCTGCTCCCATTGCGTAATCTGGGAAAACGGGCGGCCGGCACGTGCCTGGAGCCCGGAGGGGGACCGCGAACTTGACTTCGCGCGCGACCAGCTTCTGGCCGAACTGGCTGAACTGGGCGTTCAGGTGACCGAGCGACACGCGTACGTCTGCCCCTGAGAAACGCGTGCTTTCTCTTCTCTTGTGTGTCTGATGGGCTGCGAAAACAGCCCATCAGACACTTTTGGAAAAGGAGCATCTCCACTATGTCACATTCCTCATGTCCACCGATTCCTCCGGTGTGGTGGGAAGAGTTTCGCCGGCTGTTTCAGGCTGGCGTAGCTCATTGCTTTCTTGTCGGCGGGGACATCCATGGGGTGACCGCATACGATGGCCTCCCACAACAGCAGTTTGTGCAAGGCGCGCTGACGCGTGAGGTCGTTGCGTGGTATCACCCCGCACATGGGATTACCTTTCCGCTCCCCTCCATGCGCGAAACCGCGCTGGAAATACTTGGGCCAGACTGGCAACCGCCCCCATCCAACGATGATCCGTATGCGGCAGCGCTAGACGCCGCTGGGGTTCGAGCGGCGCCACGTGACATTTTTCGCTCGGCGCGCAAACCGGCGCAGGCGCTGGCTATCCTTAATGACCTGCTCCATGCGCCCTCGGCCACCCATTACGCGCAAGTGGAGGAGGGACGGGTATTGGTGCAAGGACGCCTGGCCGTCATTCTGGATCAGGCCGATCTTATCATTCCCGCGGCTGGCAAAGCCCAGATGAACGATGAACGATTGGCGACCCTGGCGACCCTGCTTGCGTGGGGCCATGATCCTGTGCTGGCTCGTCAACAAAATCCTGTGTTGTTTTTTACCTCTCATGTGAGAGACATCCATCCTGACCTGCTGATCAGCTCAAGCGGCTATCGCGTGATTGAGCAGCCCCTCCCGGATGAGCAGACTCGGCTGGCCTATCTCGCCTGGTATCTCCACGAGCATCGGCGCGAGGTCCCCATTCCATTGTTGGACCTCACTGTTGAGGAGTTGGCCCGCATTACCGCTGGACTGAACCTGCGCCAGGTGGAAGATGTGCTTCTGGTAGGCGCAAGCAAGAGCAACCATCCCACAGGAGTCAACCGTTCCCTGGTGCGAGAGCGCAAGGATGCCATTATCCGCCAGGAATTTCAGGAGGTGATTACGATGCTTGATCCCTTGCCTGGAGGCTTTGCTCACCTGGGAGGGATGCAGGCCTTTACGATGTGGTTTCGTCAGGAGGTGATTGAGCCTCTGCGTGCCGGGCGACTGCGCGAGGTGCCCAAGGGCATTCTGCTGGCTGGCCCTCCTGGGGTCGGAAAAACACTGGTGGTGTCAGCAGCAGCGACTGAACTTGGCTTCAATGCTATTCAGCTCCATATGGCACAGGTCCTGGGAGGCATTGTCGGCAGCTCCGAGCAAAACCTCCAGCGCGTGTTTGATCTGGCCCGCAACCTGGCTCCCACTTTTCTCTTTATTGATGAAATTGATCAGACGTTGCTCAGCCGACGTGGTGACGGGTCTGGAAGCCCGGTGGCGGCGAACCTCTTTGGCGCGATGCTCCAGTTTTTTGGTGATCCCTCCCTGTATGGGAGGGTCATGATTGTTGGCGCGACAAACCAGCCGGAGCGGCTGGACCCGGCGTTGCGGCGACCAGGACGCTTTGATGTCACCTTCCCTCTGGTGAGTCCTGATTGCGCCGGACGTTTTGAGATCCTGGCGATCCTGGCGCAGCAGCAAGGGACGCGTCTGACATCACAGGCGCATCAGCTCCTCTCAGAGGAAACCGAGCGCTATAGCGGCGCTGACCTGGCCGCGGTGATCAACGAGGCACGCTTTCTGGCAGGGCAGGCGAGCCAAAACGTGGTTGAGGAAGTTCAGGCGCGAGCAGCACTGGAAAATATACGCCCGGCGACCCTGGCAAATGTGGAGATGTACACGCGGAGCGCCATCGAGGCGTGTACCAACCTGCGCTATCTCCCTCCAACGGTCGCGGCATCCGAGCGTGCTCGTCTGGCAACCTCGCGGCGAGTTCCAAATGCCGAACAGATGCTACAACCCGGCTTGCGCACCGCGCGTCAGCTCTAAAACGCCTGGCCGAGTATGCTCATGCCGGGCGGAATGCGCACTTTTTCCACGCGTGATCATCATCTGGTGATCGCGCACTGTGTTGCTTTTGAGAGATTGAAGGGATGGTGTTTGTATGCAACAGATAGTGACAACTCAGTCCACGCAGGTGTCCCAGGAAACACCACATCAGCAGACGGTCGCCCGTCTGCTCGGGGCGCAGTCATTTGCAGCTATTCACTGGCAGCTTTTGATGCAAGATGGCGCGCTGGTGGAACTGCACATCGGTCGGTGCCGGTTCTCCGCTCGTCTGGTACCCGAAGATGTGGGCATCCACATTGACGATGAGGGAGTTCGAGAAAAGCTGGCACGTTGGACCACGCTGGGGGAGAAACGGCTTTTTCCAGAATCCTCTCTCCAGCGCGTTTCCCGTGTGGAAAGCCGCGCGCGTGCCGCGCTCAAAGAGCATGCCTTTCGCACCGAGCTCGGGTATTTTGTGCCTATGACGGCCTACGAGTCCTGGCGGGCACAAACTGAAACGCTACGCGACGAGTATATGGCCCTGCGCGACGACCTGATCTCGAACCATGCGGACCTGGTACGCGAAGTGCTTGCAGAATATGAGGTGATTGCCACCGATACCTATCATCGCTTGCGCCGAGCGCACCCGGAACTGGTACAGGAGGATCAACAGCATTTTGTCGCCCTCTATGTCAATCGTATTGCCAACCTGATCCCGTCGGTCGAAAAAATCCGCGACAGCTTTTCCTTTCGCTTCTTCCGGGTCTCCGCACCCCAACTGCTCGGAGCCCCAACCGAGGCTGGGGAGACGTCTTCGGAAGAAGCCCAGGCATCTGCTGCGGGTTCTCCAGCGCACGCGAGGACGGAACAGCAGCGCCAGCGGACGGTCGTGGCCCACGATGTGCACTCTGACGCCCAGCGACGGGTCAATGCCATGTTGGATGAATGGCTCACCACGATTGTCGCCCATTTGCGTGCGCTGGTCTACGATGCATCCATGGATGTACTTGCAACGCTGCAACGGCGAGGAGGAGAGCGCTTTTCGCCCCGCTCGGTCGTCCAATTAAAGAACCTGCTCACGCAGATCCGCTCGCTCAACTTCTTTGGCGACGCGGAGATCGACACCATGATGGCGCGAATTGAACAGATCGTCAGCCTCTCTCCTGCGACTCGCCAGCACAGTCTGAGCGAAATCCAGCAGACCTTGCGTGCGATTGCAACCACCACGCGAGCAACGTTGCTGGAGCTAGGCACGGATACGCGCGCTCCCAGGTCTGATCTGGGCATTGCCGCGCTGTCCAGCGCTCAAATGGTGCACGCGGCACGCGCGGAATTGCACCTTCCCCCGCTCGATCCGGCGAGAATGGCGGCACTCCAGCCCGCCACACGCAGCGCCCGCGCGGAACTGGCAGTCCCTGGCGCGGGCTCCCTCTGGCAGTTTGCTGAACAGCAGCCTGCGCGCGGTGCGCGTACTCTCTAAGTTGATTGCCCTGTCTCTCCCCCACACCAGCATCATCCATAGCGTTGGTGTGGGGGCTTTCTGTCATGAAAGGACCACAACCCGATGACCATTACAGAAACGCTCTCCGCCTGGCGCCAGCTTGGGCGCACTGTGAGGTGCACTGCGACGATCTGGTCACTGGTCTAAGAGTGTGGGTTCTTTTTGCAAAGGGAAGCTGAACACAAACGGGCGTTCCCTTTGCGCCGGGTTGGAAAGTGAGGAAAAGTATGTCTTCCAGTTCTTCTCTGGCTCTTCGACGCATGGTCGGGGGCTTTCAGGTTGTCTCTCCTGATCTTTCTCTCAGCGTGGCCGAACGCGTGCGCGCAGCCCATCTCGCAGGAAACATGAGTGTGGAAAGCGGAGAAATGTTCTCGATCCGTTCCTGGTGGATCTACCGCGCTCATGTCCAGATCAATGGCTGTTCCTATATCGGTGACGCAGAAATCAGGTTTGGTACCGAGTCAACCACTCCAGATGGGACCAATCCTATCAGTTGCGCGCAGACCGAAGCAGTGGGACAGGCGCTGGATTTTGCTGGCTTTGGTGATCTCAAAACCGTGCTGGTGCGTCTGGGGCGATCTGCTGAGCTTGAGTCTGTTATGGGCGCGCGTAGGGAAAGCGGTGATGGGTCTCGTCAAGAGCTTGCAGGAGTCCAAACCGTCTTGCTGGACCAGATACCCTCTGTCACGGTGAGGGAACGATTGTTTCATCTGCACCAGACTGGCACCCCATTCAGGATGGAGCGTTGCGAAATCCTGGAAATAGCCGGGATATGGATCTATCGGGTCACTGTCCTGGTGAATGAGAGACGCTCTACCGGCGATACCGAGATCTTTTTCGACGCTGTCCCGGGAACCCCCGATGCGGCCCATCCGGTGAGCGGTGCGCAAATTCTGGCAGTTGGTACGGCGCTTGCCCTGGCCGGGTTCGGAGATGCCCGAAGTGTTTTGGAGCGTGAGGGGAAAAATTCCTATGGGATTGACGTTCCGCCACAGCTTGCCTCAGCAGATGACCTGCTGCGCGCCCAACGCCAGGCACAAAGGAACAGGAGCACTCGGCTGACTCCTTCTGAGACAACCACTTCTCAACCATATATCACCAGTGAGCAACGCCAGCAGATCACCACACTCTGCAAGCGTTTAGGGGTGGCCGAACCAGCCGAGGAATCACTGGATGCGATCGCTGCCGATCTTTTCATTGCCGAGTTGCAAGACGAGGAGGCAGATCTCCTGCGAACCGCGGAGCAGGCTGAGGAGGCGCAAGGCTCGCTCCAGGAAGCTCAACCACCTGGCAGTCTTGTGGAAGCAGCATTGGTCCGTCATCTCAAACAGCGCTGGCGGACCCTTTTTCATCCTGCTGGTGAGGCGAATGATCTGCTCAGGCAGTGGAGCGCTTTCAAACAGCAAGTGTGTCAGCAGGAGGTGTCAGACGCACACATGCGGCCAGCCCAGTATGAACAACTGCTGGCGGCGTTGCCGACACCAGCCTTGCCGCAGTCTCAACACGCAGCACCATCTGCACACCAGCTTGTACAACG
>DASVMX010000356.1:0-24113 GCA_036384215.1 Ktedonobacteraceae bacterium
CGGAACTCGCTTCCGTTGGGTTCCCGTTTATGCTAGTGGGAACGACTCATTGATATCCCCGAAACTGAAGCCGCACAGCGGACCAACCGAGGCGGGATACAATTGGGACGAGATAAACACCGCGCCTCCCTTGCTCTGATTGATCGTGCCCCAGGACAGGTAGTAACTCCCCTGTTTGATCGACTTGAAGGTAAAAGTACCATCACTCTGAACGCTTGTGATAGGCGATTTCGCCAGGATCGCGTAGAACTGATTGGTAGGCATTTGAGCACTGATGCCCTGCATCAAGGCGACGGTAGGCGTTTCCGCGCCGCTGGGGATGTTCGAGGTGAAGTGCCCCTTGACCGGCGCGGGCTGCGCGAGAGCAGCCGTGGCCTGCTGGCCCTGCGGCGTATCCGAGAATTGCGAAGACAATTGCTGGTAAATGGTCAGCGCCGAGGCGCAGGTGGTAGTCAGAAGCTGCTGGCCATCTCCCCACAGGGCCGAGGCGTAATCAGCGTGCGCGCTCTGGCTGGACGATGAACTGCCAAAACGCGTCGTTAATTGATTAAAGGCCGCGACTGAGCCAGGATAGTCCGGCGGAGTTTGATGCAGCCTCTGCTCGGCAAGTTTATAGTACGCGGTCGCGTCAGCCGCGCTGGCTGGAGTCTGACAGGCGCTATCGCAATAGGTCGCGGAGAGCAGCTTATCATAGTGCTGGGTAGCGTCGCTGTACTTTTGCGCCTGCACCGCCTGATTGCCCCAGGCCATATACGCCTGAATAGCCTGGCTTTTTGCCTGAGCAAAGCCGTTTGCCGCCTGGCCATAATTCGCAGTGACGACTTCAAATTTAGCGATACCGTTGCTATAATCACTCGTGCTTATCAGGTTCTTACCCCAATCAACATATGTGCTCGCGAGATCCTCGGAGGAGGGAGCGTCCTGGCCGCCGGCTTTATATTCAGCAATAGCTGCCAGCCAGTTCCCCTGGCCCTGGAGCGAATGACCCTGAGCGTTGTGAATACCTGTCTGCGCGGTCAGGCCAACAGCGCCAAAAGCAATCAGCAGCAAGGTCAGCACCAGCGAACTGAGGAGCTGCTTGCGGCGGTGGGGATTGGTCTGGGCGAGCAGGCCCACGGCAGAGCGCACCCCAAAAGCGATCAGGATCAGCACGCCAAGAATGAGCGCTACGATTCCGGCTGTCTGCGCGCCCGCTGCCCAGTCAGGCACACCAGGAGCGCCATCCAACGGGTGACCGGCGAAAAAGGTCAATGCGCCCAGCACAACCGCGACCAGCGCAATGCTGCCGATAAAGGCCCAGAGCGGCAGAGGGCTGATCAGCTTGCTTGGCGCAGGCTGGGAAACTTGCGGCGTGGTGGGAATGCCGCCCGGCGCGCCATACACGCCCCAGGTGCCAGATACCTGCTGGCCAGGCAGTTGAAAGGTGCCCGCGGGAAATTCGCCGCTGGGCTGGCCCTGAACCAGTGGAAATCCCGGCAGCGGCGTGACCTGCGGATACCCTGGTAGCGGTGTTGCCTGCGGATAGACCAGCTGAGGCATGGCCTGCAGATACCCTGGCGGGGGAGTTGACTGGGGCGCGACGGGCGGAAACTGCGCGCCACTGGGAAAACCTGGAATCGCTCCCTGGCCAGGCTGAGGATAAAGCGCGCCGGAAGCGCCAGGCTGAGGAATGGGCAACGGACCGGACGCCAGGGGAAATCCAGGGGCTGGCGAGGCCGGCATTCCTGGAAACGCCTGGGGAGCCGCGGGCGGTGCGAAATTGGCAAATTCACTGGCCGCCGGAGTCAGCTGAGCGGGTATCCCGCGTGCCGTCGGCATCTCATCAATCGCAGGTGGCGCGCTCTCCTGCCCCACGACAGGCTGCATAGTATGAAAAGTCGGCATCTCATCGCCAGCCGCGTCCGCGAACGTCGCTACCGAATCAGCCGGGGAAGGAGCCGCGGCTGGCTGTGCTGACAAGCCACTCTCGGCTGCCGCTTCTGGCCCTGGCGCTAAGAACGAGCCGCAACCACCACAGTACGCGGACTCTGAGGGATTGTTAGCGCCACATTTAGCACATATCATGATTGGCCTCATACCTTCCTAAAAAGATTTGTCTGTTTCAATGTTGCTCACAGTGTTTCAACTGAAGTTGAACAACCTTACGGGCAAGAAGGCAAATACTAGTGACAAGACATTGGATGATAAACGAACGAAAACTATGTAGATAATACATGGGTTGAAGTCTAAAAGCAAGAGGATTTACAAGCGCAATTCTACGAATCAATTTATCAAATAACGAGCTGAGAGCTACGGATAAGCGGGACAATGGTATATCATTGTCCCGCTTATCCGTAGCTCTCAGCTCGTTATTTGATAAATTGATTCGTGTAGAGGGAGTCGAAATTCAGGCTGGTGAGAGGCTTGTTGTTGGCATCCAGGATAGCCTGGTTGTTGAGCATAAACTCGGGGTAGCCGCGCCAGGCCGTGGCGTCCTGTAGACCCCACGCGCGCCCCTGATCAACGTAGTGGTTGCTGACAAAGTCCTGGCTGGCAAAGACCAGGCCCGTATCGGGGAAAGTGCCTTTGGGCGTGGCATTGATCAGCAATTGAGCCGCGTCGCGCGCGTGGGTGATGGCGTAGGTATACCCCTGCGAGGTAGCGGCCATAAAGCGGCGCAGCAGATCGGCGTGCTGGCTGATCTCCCGCGGACTGGTGATCAGATTGGGAGTGTAGTAATCAGGAATCCCAAAAGAAGTGACAGGAAAGACGTTCAGTTGGAAGCCATCGCGCTGAGCCTGAATGACCTCCCAGCCCTCGAAGACCCAGGCAAAATCGATCTTTTTTGTCTCCAGCACCTGCATGGTGTCGATGCTCAGGGTCACATTCTTAAAAGTACCCTGACCGCCGTCATGGCGAATCATCGAACTGACTACCGCCGCCTCGTAGGGCGCGCCGAAGCCGCCATAGATCTTGCCATCAAAATCACGCGGACGCTTCAGATTGGAACTGGCCAGGCTGACCAGCGCCGAGGTGTTATGCTGAATAATCGCGGCAATCGAAACCACTGACTGGTTTACCGCGGCATCGGCCACGATGCTCTCGGTTGAACTGATGCCTACCGCGGCCTGGCCACTGCTCACCAGTGTATCCGAGGAGACGTTGGAATAGGGCAGTATGGTCAGGTCAATGCACTGGGCCGCGTACCAGCCCTTCTCCTTTGCCACGTAAATGCCTGTGTGGTTGGTATTGGGCGTCCAATCCAGTGCCAGCTTCATCGAGGTCAACTGCCCATGACAGCCTGGAGCTGGCGTGGCTTTGACGCCTGGCGTAGCAGCGGCACGCTGCTGGTACAGGTAGAGCGAGCCTACGATCACCAGTAAAAGCACTGGCATAGCGATGCTCAAGAGTAAGCGATTACGACGATTCATCGGTTTTCCCTCCCTGGGACATACATAAAAAATTCCGCACTTAACGTAGAGGGCGCTGACCCATAGTCAGGGCCGCGCGCGAGGCGTGATACCACGGCAGAGCCAGGCGCTCGATGAGATTAACCAGGACAAAAAGCGCCAGGCTCAGCAGCGCCGTCACAGCGATGGTTGCGAAGACCACGGGCAGCGCCTTGGAGTAGGTTGAAGTGACCATGTAAATACCCAGACCTTTTTCCGCGCCCACGAACTCGCCAGCAATGGCTCCCGTCACGCTGTACGTGGCGGCAATGCGCAGGCCGGAGAAAAACGCGGGCAGCGCGCCCGGCAGACGCACCAGCCAGAGAATCTGCCAGCGACTGGCCCCCATGCTCTTGAGCAACTTCAACAGATCGGGCTCGGCGCTGGCCAGGCCATCCGCGGTGGCCACGGCGATAGGAAAAAAACAGTAGAGCATAACGACGATGATCTTAGGAGCGATGGTGAAACCGAACCAGATCAACATCAGCGGGGCCAGGGCGACAATAGGGATGGTCTGCGAGACAATCAACAGCGGGTAGACCGCGCGCCGGGTCCAAACCGAAAAGTCGAGCAGCACCGCCAGCGCCAGGCCCAGCGCGGTTGAGATCAGCAAACCCAGCACGGTCTCGGTCAGCGTAGGAATAGCATTATCGTAGATAACATCCCAGTTGTCGGCCAGCGCCTGCGCGATTGCGGCGGGCGACGGCAGCGATTGCGCGAGCGTCAAATTGGCGCTCACCGCCAGTTCCCAGATGGCCAGCAAAGCCGCGGCCAGCACCAGCGCCGGCCCATAGTACGCGAGCCAGCGCAGTTTCATAGCGGCTGCTCCTTTATCAATAATGAGACCAGCTCCTGTTCAAGCGCGATTGCGCGCGCGTCTCCCAGCATCTCAGCTCCGCGCGGGCGCTCCAGCGGCACCTCGACCACGCGCAGCACGCGAGCCGGACGCGCGCTGAGCACATAGATGCGGTCGGAGAGCAGAATAGCCTCGCGCACATCATGGGTGATAAAGAGCACACTGGCACCAACCTCCTGCCACAGATCGAGCAACCACATCTGGCAGGCCAGTCGCGTCAGCGCGTCAAGCGCACCAAACGGCTCGTCCAATAACAAAAACTGGGAGTTAAACAGCACCGTGCGCAGCAACGCCACGCGCTGGCGCATCCCACCCGAAAGGGTCGCGGGATAGTGCTGCGCGAACTCGATTAATCCAAAGCGCTTGAGCAGTTCCCGCGCCTGCTCCTGGGCCTTCTGGCGCGGCACGCGTAGCACATCCAGCCCCAGCATGACATTCTCCTCGACCGTCCGCCAGGGCAGGAGCAGCGGCTGCTGGGGCATATAACCAGCCTTGCCGGTGCGCTGATGGCGGGCATCGCCATCAATCGCCACCTCCCCGGTGTCCGGCTGCTCCAGGCCAGCAATAATCGTAAAGAGCGTACTCTTCCCGCAGCCACTCGGGCCAATCAACGATACAAATTCCCCCCGTTCCACCTCCAGATCCACCGCGTTCAAGGTCGCCAACTCCTGGCGCCCCTGGCGAAAACGTTTTGAGACGCCTTGAAGCAGAAGCTTTTGCTGCCGCATGCGCCATACCTCCTCGCAAATACCCCTCTTCCGCATACCACGCGAGCACATGTCAGCGCGTGGGGCACAAAAGAGAAACCTTCTCAGGCACACAAAAAAGCCGCGTCTCAGCGAAGAGACGCGGCTGGAAGCAGATTCCACTTCTATGAACCGTGTATCATCGCCGCTTCCCTCCGCCGGTACTAGCCGGATCAGGTTCATAGGGTCGGCAGTTCTCCAAACGAACTGCCCTCTCAGCCTTGTGGCCCCCCTAGCAGCATTATGATGCCTTTATAAATGAGTCCAGACAATGTACAACATATCGAACAATGCGATATCTTCAATTTATATTATATGAGATTAGCCGCCATTTGTGAAGAAGCAAAAAGTCTTTTCTGGTTGTTTTGAGAGTGTGATCAACGAACTATTCATCCGAGGGTGACCTATGCTATACTATGTGCAAATTCATAAAACTATTTGATTGTAAAAAATAAGGAGACTCTCGTGAGCCAGAACCCCAATGGACCTGAATATAACCCCTATGGACCAGGACCTTCTAACCCGAATTATCCGCCCGTGTCTGGTCCAGGGTACATTACTGGCCAGCCACCCTCCGGCCCCAATCCTGCTTATGGCCAGCCTCCCTCTGGTCCTAATTCCGCCTATGGCCAGCCAAACGCGAACTATGGCCAGTACGCGCCGCCGCCACCAACTTCCGACCCCACGCCTAATTCCGCGTATGGGACTCCTGGATATAATCCAGCTTCGCTGCCTGGCATGGCCGGGCCGTATGATCAAACGGTCTTCAGCCAGTCCAGCGGCGCAAGCTATCCACCCTATCAGACGCCCCCCAGCAATCCGGGCTTCAACTCGTCGCCAAACTATCCA
The DNA here is from genome assembly GCA_036384215.1 of Ktedonobacteraceae bacterium. GTDB lineage: Bacteria > Chloroflexota > Ktedonobacteria > Ktedonobacterales > Ktedonobacteraceae > Paraktedonobacter. The sequence goes on from DASVMX010000356.1 coordinate 5,880, forward strand.
ACCCAACCGCCTTATCAGGCACCTTACCAGGCTCCGCTCGGCATGCCCCCCGCGCCCCAGCAACCTGCGAAAAAGAGCAATAGCCGAATTGTGGCGCTTTCAGTGGTCGCGCTGCTGATCATCGCGGGCGGCGTGCTGGGTCTTGTGCTCTACAATAATCACACGGCCACGGTCAGCCATGACGCCACCGCGACTGCTCAGACTCAGGCTCAGCAGGCTACCGGAACGGCTAACGCGTATGCCAGCGCAACGGTCAACGCCCAGGCTACCGCGACCTATATCAAAACGCACTATCCGTTCAGTTCAAACCTGGTGCTTAACGACCAGCTGAAAGATAACAGCGGCGTCTCAAAATACGGCTGGGATGTTGATAGCAGTTGTGCCTTCGCCAATGGCGCCTACGAAGCCACGGAGCGACACGCGGGCTATATCCTGCCCTGCACAGCTAACAGCACTCATTTCTCCAATTTCACCTTTGAAATCCAGATGACGATCAAAACTGGCGGCACCAGCGCTCAAGGTGGGGTGATCTTCCGCGCGAATATGAACACAGACGCGCTCTATATCCTCTTCCTTGATACAGAAGGCAACTACGAACTCGATATCCGAGCAAATAGCAGCGGCAGCAGCACTCGCACGCTGAGCAGCGGCAAGGTTTCCGGCTACGCCACTGGCGTCTATCAGGTCCACACAATTGGCATCGTGGCAAACGACACGCAGATCACCGCCTACGTCGACCAGAATCAAATAGCGAAAGTCTCTGACCCGACCTATTCTGGCGGTCAGATTGGCGTCATCTCAGACTACGGCAGCACTACCACTACCGTTGCCTACACCAACGCCAAAGTCTGGCAACTCTAGTGCTTTGTCAAACTTCGTTTGAGGAATGCGCTGCCTGCGGCAGCGGAGAGAGAAGAGACGCAAAGGGGCTGGCGCCCCTCTGCACTCCCCACTTTCCTACCCTTCAAACGAAGCTTGACGGGATACTAGCCAGTAATTCTGGCGCAGCTGATTACATGCTCAAATAGACAGATTCTATCGTCTCATCATTGAGATCTTTGCGCGATGCTAGAATCGCTGGTGTTTCCCTCTCCTGGGTTTATGGACAATAGTTCGGCAAACAGAAGTAATAGCAGTAGTTGTTATAAAACTCATAAATAGAATAACAAGGAGGAAGAGCATATGAGTCAGAATCCACAGAATAATCCATATGGGCAAGGGCAGCCTGATCCCAAATATCCCGCACAGTCCGGCTATCCACCAACGCCTAATCCCAATTATGGCCAGTATGCACCGCCCCCTCCACCTGTGCCTGACCCGGAGTCTATCCCCTATGGTCCATATGACCAGACGGTGATGAGCCAGCGCAGCGGCCAGAGCTATCCCGTGTATCCACCGCCCCCCGATCCTGGACCAACCTATCCCGCGTATCATACGCCCCCCGATCTCAGTCCGACCTATCCTGTGGCCGGTAACAGTGGCCCGGCGTATTCAACTTATCCTACACCTCCTGGCAGCCTGGACTTTCACACACCTCCCGGTCTGCCGCCAGCACCACCAGCAAAAAAGAGCAACGCCAGAGTTGTGTTGATCTCCGTCGTCGCGCTGTTGCTGATAGTTGGAGGCGTGATGGGTTTTGTACTCTATAACAACCACGTGGCCACGGCCAACCACGACGCCACCGCGACTGCTCAATCTCAGGCCCAGGGCACTGGCACAGCTAACGCGTATGCCAGCGCGACAGTTAACGCCCAGAGCACCGCGACCTATATCAAAACGCACTACCCATTCAGCTCTGACCTGGTGCTCAACGACACGCTGAAAGATAATAGCGGCATCTCCAAATATGGATGGGCCGTCAACTCACAGTGCACCTTTACCAACAGCTCGTACCAGGCGGTTCCCCAGCCCAATTTCATTCAACTCTGCACCGCCGAGAACACCAATTTCGCCAATTTTACTTACGAAGTTCAGATGACGATCAAAAGCGGAGCCTCCACTGGTTCGGGCGGCATCTTTTTCCGCGGCAACGCGGCTGGCGGCCAGCTCTACATCTTTTTCCTCGGCGCGGACGGTTTTTATGACCTCTATCGCCGAGCAAGCAACCAGGCTGGCACTTCTACCAAGCTGAGAGAAGGTACCGTACCAGCCTTTAACGGGGGCTTCTTCCAGGTCCACACCATCGGCGTGGTCGCCAATGGCTCGAACATCAGCGTCTATGTCGATCAAAAACAGATCACCCAGGTCACCGATACAACCTACACCTCCGGTCAGATCGGCGTGATCGCGGACTACGACGGCAGTCCGACCGTGGTCGATTATAACAACGCGAAGGTCTGGAAACTCTAACTATTCACGGTAAGGAGTCATCATTCATGGGTCAGAATCAGCCTGTGCAGCCCCCTCGCGGCACTCAGCACAATCTGGCCGCCCGGCAGGGCTATCCCGGCTATCAACGCTCATTTGAAACGCTGGCGCCGGCTCTGCCGGAGATCCAGCCCGCCAGCTACCCCGGCTACAATCAGCAGCCGGTCGCGCCCATCATCCTGCCGCCACCGCCTCCGCCGCAGCCCAGACAGCGCCACCCGGTCCGCAACACACTCATCGCGCTCATCGCGCTGCTGCTTATCGGCAGCGGCGGCACTGGCTACTTCTTCTACACCAACCACCAGAACACCATCCACGCCCAGGCCACGACCACCGTTACCAGCAAAAACCACGCCCGCGCCACCGCGACAGCCAGCGCGCTAACTCCGACGCCATAAAAGGCTGTCTCCGTCAAAGCAGAACAGGATACATTCTGTAACTGTAGAGCGGGTGGTGAGCAGGCAAGCTGCCTGTTCACCACCCGCTCTACAGTTACAGAACACTCTCCCCTGTGAACCTATTTGAATGCTGTCAGCAGATTCACGGCGGCGGGGTTGATTACGGCGAGAACGGCTGAGGCGACGAAGGTTAACACGATTAACGCGGCAGTGGTCAGGGCCAGGGCCGAGCTGAGGCCCAGGGGCGTGCTCAGGCGGTCTTCTTTGGCCGGAGTGTCAAAGTACATGGCTTTGACGATGCGCCCGTAGTAGACCAGTGAGACAACACTGGCCAGCAGGGCGACGATGACCAGCCAGCCCAGACCCTCGCTCCAGGCCGCAGTAAAGATGAAGACTTTACTGACAAACCCGGCCATCGGCGGGATACCTGCCAGCGAGAGCAGGCAGAGCGCGGTGCAGGCGCTGAGCAATGGCGCGCGTTTGGCCAGTCCGCGGAAGTCCTCGATGCGCTCACCGCCCGTGGCATTGGCCAGGGCGATAATCCCGGCGAACGCGCCGAGGTTGGTCAGCACGTAGATCAGGATGAAGAAGAGCACCGCTTCGTTGCCGTTGGGGTTTTTCCCGGCGAAACTGGCGATGAAGCCAACCAGGATATAGCCAGCCTGCGCGATGCTGGAGTAGGCCATCATACGCTTGACGTTGTTCTGAACCGCCGCGACGACGTTGCCCAGAATCAGAGTCAGCACAGCCACTACAGACATCAGCAGCACCATGGAGTGCAGATTATGCTGGAAGAGGCCGCCGCCCATGAAGACGCGGATCAGCGCGGCAAAGCCCGCGGCCTTGGAACCAACCGAGAAAAAAGCCGTGGCCGGGGTCGGCGCGCCCTGATAGATGTCGGGCGCCCACATGTGGAAAGGCACAGCCGAGATCTTGAAGCCGAAACCGGCCAGGATCAAGCCGCCCGCGACCAGCACCATGATATTGCCGTCCGACACGCCCTTGCCAATCGACGCCGCGATCTGCGTGAGATCGGTCGTGCCGGTCAGCCCGTAGAGCAGCGCAAAACCGTAGAGCAGAATGGCCGAAGACATCGCGCCCAGCAGCACGTATTTAACAGCCGCCTCCGCCGAATGCTCGCTGCTGCGGATCAGACCCGCCATGACGTACAGCGGAATGCTGGTCAGTTCGAGCGAGATGTAGATCGAGATCAGCTCGTTCGTGCTGGCCATAAACATCATGCCCGTCACGGAGAAGAGCAGCAGCGTGTAAAACTCGCCCTCGGCCTTGACGTACTTGTGAATATAGCTATACGACGAAAGAATCATCACAGCCGCGATGATCAGAAAGATCAGGTCAAAGAACAACGCGTACTTATCAACGATAAACATCCCGAAAAAGGCTGTCACCGCGGGGCCACCGCTGACGTTAAATTGTGGATCAAACTGCTGCGCCAGGACAAAGCCCAGCGGGACAATTAAGCCGATCAGCGCCACGGCGATGGTAACCACGCGGCGTTTGACGAACAGGTCGACCGCCATTACCACCATGGCCAGCAGGGTCAGGCTTATCTCCGGCGCGAGCTTATAGAGATCTATGGGATGAAACATACTACGACTCCTCTACTTGATCGCCACACCGAAGCCGTGCATCAGCGCCTGCAACGTCGGGGTAATCACATCGACTAGAATCGGGGGATAGATCCCCACGATAACAATCAGCACGGCCAGTACAATCAGCGGAATAGACTCGCGCACATTGGCGTCGGGCAGCCAGTCCCACCTGGGATTAAACGGACCGTAGAAGACGCGCTTGAGCATCCACAGCAGGTAAGCCGCGGTCAAAATCATGGTAAAGACCGAGACGACCGTCACCACTGGCCAGGAGGCATAACTGCTGGTAAAGGTCATGTATTCCGCGATAAAACCGGCCAGGCCAGGCAGACCCAGCGAGGCCAGGCCCGCGAAGGTGAAGAGCGTGGCCAGCAGCGGCATGCGCTTGGCAACGCCCCCAAAGGCCGCGATCTCGCGGGTGTGCGCGTGGTCATAGATCACGCCGACGCAGAAGAAGAGCATGCCCGTGATAATCCCGTGGCTGAACATCTGCACCACCGCGCCAGTCAGGGCTGCCATGCGGAAATCCGGGCCGCCGAGGCCAGACGCGGCTGCGGCCACCCCCAGCAGGATCACACCCATGTGGCTGACGCTGGAGTACGCGATCAGCTTCTTCATATCTGTCTGCGCCAGGCAGATCGCCGCGCCATAAAGGATATTGATCGCCGCAATCACCGCCATCCAGGGCGCGAAAGCCTGCGCTCCAGCGGGCGCGACCGAGAGACAGATGCGGATCAGTCCATAGGCGCCCATCTTGAGCAGCACACCGGCCAGGATCACACTAACCTCGGTGGGCGCGTCCGTGTGCGCGTCAGGCAGCCAGGTATGGAAGGGGAACATCGGGATCTTGACCGCGAAAGCCATAAAGATCAGCAGGAAGATCAGCAACTGCGCGCCAACGGTGATGCCCAGAACGCTAATATCGCCGCTCACCAGGTGCTGCGAGAGATACGCGATGCTGGCATCATAGGTACCCGTCTGCTGCCCCACCATGAAGTAGAGTAGCAGGATACCTGCCAGCATAAAGATCGAGCCAAAGAAGGTATAGAGCAAGAACTTCCAGGCCGAGTAGATGCGACCAGGCATACCGTGCTTCATGGTATCGCTGCCCCAGATGCCGATCAGCAGGAACATCGGCGCCAGCTCGACTTCCCACATCAGGAAGAAGAGGAAGAGGTCCAGCGAGATAAAGACCCCCATTACGCCTGCTTCCAGCAGGAGCAGCAAGGCCATATACTCGCGCACACGCATCTTCTTCCAGCCGCCAATCACCGCCAGCACAGTCAGCAAAGCGTTGAGCAGAACCATCGGCATACTCAGACCGTCGACGCCCAGGTGGTAGTCAACATTAAACTGTAGCGAGTTGGCAACAAAATGAATCCAGGCAACCTTGACCTCGAACTGCGGGTGAGCCAGGTCGCCAAAGCCGCCAAAGCCACCCGTAGCAAGAATGTTTACGAAAACGCCAATCGTCACTGCGAAGGTGGCGAGCGTGAAAAGCAGCGCCGCCCAGCGCGCGACTTTTTCAGGAACCAATAGTGCTATCACGCCACCGATCACAGGCAAAAGGAGTGTCCAGGTTAGCGCGTTGGAAAAAATCTCTACCACAGATTCTTCACTCCTCCCTGTGTAAAGGCAACCAGTACCAGAACAATAATCACCAGGGCCGCGACCCCACCGAAGAACCCATACATGTACGACTGCACCTTACCAGTCTCAGTCCGGCGCAGACCCTTACCCAGGCCAGCCACCAGACCAGCCACGCCATTGACGATCCCATCCACAATCGAAGAGTCAAAAGCCGCCGCGATATGCGCGATACCCAGGAAGACATACTTCGTCAGCCAGTAGTAGAAATCATCCAGATAGAACTTGTGCAGCGTCAGGCGATGCAGAGCGCGCAGAACCGCGTTATTCTCAACCACCTCGTGAACCCGCTCCCAACCAACGCGAACATAAAGGTTCCACGCCCAGGCAATACCAGCAAAAGCGATAAACACCCCCAGCCAGGTCCAGCCGTCTGTGACGATCTCCATAAAACTGATATTTTCAGCGCGAGGAGTCAGGTAGCTAAACAGCCCGAACCAGTAGCCAGCAACAATTGAAGCAATCGCCAGCAGAACCAGCGGCAGCGTAATCGTCCACGGAGCCTCGTGAGGAGTGCCCACGCCGCGATACAGTTCAGGCTCACCCTCCCTGCTGCCACCAAAGCCTGCGTATTTACCGCCTTTGCCGCCAAAAGCTACGATGTACGCGCGGAACATATAGAATGCCGTCAGACCAGCCGTCAGCAAAGTCAGCACCCAGATACCGTAGAAACTGGGAATAGTTGCTGCATTAGTATGTGCCAGACTGATGATCGTATCTTTACTATAGAAGCCCGACAGGAAAGGGAAGCCGGAGATAGTAAAGGCAGCGACCAGGTAGGTAATGGCCGTGATCGGCATGAACTTTGCCAGGCCACCCATCTTGCGCATATCCTGCACTTCCTCGTGTGTCGCGTGGTGCAAATTGCTGATCACACTACCAGCGGCCAGGAAGAGCAGCGCCTTGAAGAAGGCATGCGTGAACAGGTGGAACATACCAGGGCCAGCGCCGAATTTCTCAGGATCAACCGCACCTGAAACGCCCAGGCCAACAAACATATAACCGAGCTGGCTGATCGTCGAATAGGCCAGCACACGCTTGAAGTCGGTCTGCGTCAGCGCGGTCAGAGCCGCGTACAGCGCGGTAATCGCGCCGATCCAGGCTACCACCTCGAAGGCGGTCGAACCAGAAGCGGCGAAGAGTGGGAAGGTGCGGGCCACCATGTAGACGCCAGCCGCTACCATCGTGGCCGCGTGGATCAGCGCGCTGACCGGCGTTGGACCTTCCATGGCGTTTGGCAGCCAGATCTGCAGAGGCACCTGCGCTGACTTACCGATTGCGCCGCAGAAGATACAGACCATCGCGATTGTCAGCAGCGTCGAATCGCCCGCGAAAGCATGGGCCACGCTCTGAGGGCCCGTACCGGACAGAGCGGCGAAGCTATATGTCCCGGTCTTCCAGAAGAGGATCATGATGCCGATGATAAAGCCCACGTCACCGATACGGTTGACCACGAAGGCCTGCACGGCCGCGGTCGCCGGGGAGGGACGATCTTCATCCGGCCTGGCGCGCTTGTTGATCCAGAAACCGATCAGCAGGTACGAGCTCAGGCCCACCAGTTCCCAGCCGACAAAGATCACCAGGAAATTGGCCGCGAAGACAATCACCAGCATCGAGAAGGTGAAAAGCGAGAGATAGGAGAAGAAGCGCGCGTAGCCCGCCGAGTTCTCCATATAGCCCTGCGAATAAATCTGCACCAGCAGGGAGATCGTCGTCACCACCACCAGCATCGTCAACGCCAGGTGGTCAACATGGAAACTGATTGCGTAAGGTGCCAGAGCAGCCAGGTTGCCCCAGTTCCAGTGCAGCGTCAGATCAGTTCCAGCATATGTAAGAACATCGGGATTCAAAACCGAGTTCAAGAGAAGATACCAGGAAAAAACACAGGACGCCAGCATGATAAAGATGCCCACGTAAGCGCTGAACCTCGCTCCCCACGAGAGAACTGGCACCTTAGGGTCGTCATCATCGTTGTGCCCGTGAGAATCATGCTCGTCCCCGTGCGCTTCATGGTCGTCGTGGCCGTGTCCGGCGGCGTCCGTGTGACCATGGCTGTGTCCGGCATCGCTCGCGCCGGTCGCGCGCGGGCGGCTTGCCAGATCCCACATACGCGTCCCGAAAATAATCACCACGAACGACAGCAACGGGGCAAGAAGAATCAGCCACGAATACTGATATATCATCATACGTTTACCACTTCATGAGATTAATTTCGCCCACATCGACTGTGCTGCGTTTGCGATAGATCGAAATGATCATAGCCAGCGCGACCGCTGCTTCTGCCGCGGCAACAGTGATGATGAAGATAGCGAAGATCTGCCCGGTCAGGTACGTTGAAAACGGCTTGACCGTGTTATAAAACGAAAAAGCGACCAGCGTAATATTGACGGCATTGAGCATAACCTCAATCCCCATCAGGATCGCAATGGCGTTGCGCTTGGCCAGAGCTCCATAGAGGCCAATGCAAAACAGCACAGCGCCCAGCACCAGAAAATGATTGAGCGTGGGATGTGCAAGCTCCAGAATGCTCATCTTTAGTCCTCCCGAGCTATAATAATCGCGCCCACAATGGCCACCAGCAGCACGAGAGACGCAATTTCAAAAGGCAGCACATAACTATAACACGTGGGGCTATACAGCAGCGTGCCGATATAACTCACATTGTCCGGGGGCAACGGGCAGGAATTGGAGCCATACGCGGGCAAGGCCGCGGCAGTACCGGCCAGCACCGTTGAGTGATTGAAAGTGCTGGCAAAGATCACACCCAGACAGACCAGAGCGCTCACAATCAGCGCCGCCCACCAGGCCTTGCTGTTAGGATTGGTAATCTGATTCTGGTTTTCGACGCGCGTCAACATCAGCGCGAACAGAATCAGAATCGTCACCGCCCCGGCGTAAATGAGAATCTGCACAATTGCGATAAATTCGGCGCTTAACAGCAGATACACACCGGCAGCCATTGCGAAAACGATGACCAGGGCCAGGGCGCTATGCACAATCTTGCGCGCCCCCACAACCATCAGGGCCGAGCCAACCAGAATGACAGCAAGCACCCAGAAGAGAAGAGTGGCCATAAAAAAACCTCCGATTTTTCGGATGTCCAGAAATAATTTCATAGACGTGTGAGTGCGGCAGGGTATTCCTTCCCGCCCTGGCAAGAGAAACAGCGATCCAGGCGTTTGCCAAAGCGGAATACAAAGGTATTCCTAAGCAGGATTGTCCTTTTGTAAGAACGTCTGTGAAACGTTCCCATGTCACACAGCGATACCGAAATCTATACTCATTATTAATTGTATCATGGGTGTGCTCGTCAGAGCACTTATGTGGTACCCACCAATTCTAACAAAATGAAAGCTTCCTGAAAAGAGGGGAATATAAATCTGTTCTACAAGCCAATCCTTTTGTCAGCCCCGCGCATCCTGGGACAGACAGACCCGTTGTTTCCCGCCCACCACTTTATAAACATCAAAGAGAACAAAGCTGATCTATGTTGACCGGAAATTTGCAAATTTCCGGTCAACATAGATCAGCTTTGTTCTCTTTGATGAAAATAGAGCAGCGTGCTGATTTTGCGTATAGTGGAAATAGAGATAATTTCACAAAAGCGTTGCATAAGCAATTACTCTCTGACTTCTTTATTAGATGATGGGACTGCGCAGTTTATTCGGAGCGCTTGTTTTGCCTGTTTGATTTATTACAGAGCGAAGAATAGAAAGAACGAATATTTCTATTCATAATGTATTCCTAAACACAACAAGAAACGAATTTCGCAAACAGTGAAATATTGCCCTGCCAGAGTAGTGAATGATCCGCTTAGCTATGCTATAATCAGGAGAGAGATCCCGGCAATCTACTAACGAAGTAAGGCATACAAGCAGCATGACTATATCGCAGAAGACGACACCAGAAGAAACCATGGCTGGTAAGCTTTCCTGTCCTCACTGTAATGCCGCATTACCTCCGCAAGCAACTTTTTGCGGTTCCTGTGGTGAGCGATTACAGAAAAAGCCCTCTGCTACACCCATAGATGAAGAGGATATTCAGACCCGCTATCGCATTAAGACGCTGGTTCACCGGTATCCTTACACAAACCTTTATTTCGCTTTGGATAATAGCCAGGCCCGGGAAGGCGCGCAGGCCCGCATGGTGGCGATGCGCGATATCGATATCGCGGGGCTGGATAAAGAGGCCAGAAACCGGGCCGCGACTCTGGCCCAGGAAGAGTATGACTGCTTGCGCCGCTGGAATCTGCCGCATATGCTGGCCTGTATTGATCTGCGCGTCTTTCAAGGGCATCTCTTCCTGATCTCAGCTCTCCCGGCTACGCCTCAGGGTCCTGGCAAGGCGCAGCAACGCCTGTATACCTTGCAAGATTTTCTCCAGAGCGGGCTGGGCCTGCCCAGGGAGGCGCGCACGTTGGAGTGGACGCGCAATCTCTGCCAGGCGGTAGGCAGCCTGCATCGCCGCCATATTGTGCTTGGCAATCTCGATCCCTACGCGGTTGTGCTGGATAGAAACAGCGCCCAGGCCGAACCACGGCTGATGCCTTTCTGGCTGTGGCCGGAAATCAATAAGCTGCTCCTCTCGCCGCAGTTATCTTCCGCCCCCCAGGTCTCGTACTTTAAGGCGCCCGAAGCGCTGGCCGGCAAAACTGGCGTGCGTTCGGATATCTATAGCCTGGGCGCGCTGCTCTACCTCTTACTCACAGGCATGCCGCCAGACGAATCGACGCTGCGCCATCGCCGTCGCCTGCGGACTCCGCGCGAGATTAATTCGCGTATCAGCCAGCATGTGGACGATTGTGTGATGCGCGCCCTGGCAGTCGAGCCAAATGAGCGTTTTCCCAATGTGAGCGCTTTTCTCACCGCGCTGGATGATGTGCGCGCACATCAGCCCCCGCGCAGGGCGTTTTCGCCTCCAGTCCATATGCCAGAGGTTCCGCTCAGCGATGTGGAGACGGTACGCATTGTGCCGCTTTCACAGCGAGATGTACAACGCTGGCGCTCGACTCGTGAAGAACGCCTGGTCAGCCAGGCATCGCAGGAAAACACGGCGCAACTGGCGCAATCTTCCCATAGCCTGCCCGCTCTGCACACTCTCCCGACCGCGTCAGTACCGCCACTTTCTGGCTCTGCCACGGCCAGCAGCGCGCCCGACCCCAGCACCCTGAGCACACTGCCGATGCAGGCAGCGCCCGGCTCAACCGTGGCCAATGGCACGCCCGATCCCAGTTCACTGGACGTGCTCCCAACAACGCCTCTGCCCGGCGAATCCGCCAGCCCTGTCGCCAGGCCACCGGACTCCAGGCGCCGCCAGCCCAATCCGATTACGCCAGCACCCATGCCCGACGAGCCACGACCTTCCTGGCCACAGCGCATTACCGGCATGCTCCCCGCCATCAAGCCGGAGAAACAGCCCAAACCAGGCCGGGCGAAACGCCCAAAGAGCGCCGCCAAACCCGCTCGCATCCACACGCCCGGACAGAGCGAGGGCGAAATTTCCCTGCTCAAGCAGATCCAGCGCCTGATCCTCGGCCAGCAACAGCATACCGTCGAGGCCGCGGCCATCGTCGAAACGCCAATGCGTATCCGCCCCGATCAGCCCTATAACTTGCGCCTGCATATCATGGGCCGCGACGAGCCAGTGCCTCATCCCGATGCTCGCAAAGGCGCGGCCCCGGCTGGCCTGAGCGCGCTGGTTCACGGCGAAATCATCCAGGTCGAGGTGCGCTCGGTGCTCCAACAGGGATACACGTATATCCTGCAACACGCCACTGTCACTATCCCCGCCAGCGGCTACTCGGCTGAGGTAACGATTCCAATGCACCAGCAAACGCTCTCCACCACCGGACGCCGCGACCGCCTGCACATCTTCTTCCTGGATGAGCGGCATCGCCCGCTTTACGAAAAACCGTTTGTCATCGAAATCTTCGTCTCGCCGCTTGTACAATTTGGCCGCGAAGGCCACCAGGTCTTAACCATCCCGATTTAAGCGTTAAACCCAAGAAAAGATCTCCGCACGCAGAGATCTTTTCTTGGGTTTAACGCTTAAATCAGGATGGTTACGCGCCAAAGAGGAAGACGGTGCCGCCCATCATGGCGTAGAGCAGAATGAGCAGCAGCCCTTCCAGCCAGACCAGTTCGCCATCGCGTGTGATTTCGCTAAAGAGGAAGGTCGCCAGACCCAGCACAGCCAGTTCAACAACGCTGAATACAAAATCAAGTCGCATGGGAGTGGCCAGGCTGACCAGCACTAGAATGGGCGCCATCAACAGGGCGATCTGGATCGAGGAACCCGCTGAGGCCGCCAGGACCATCTCCATGCGTTTGCTCAGAGCCATCGAAATGGTGTTGAAATACTCCGGCAGGCCGCCGATCAGCGGGATAAAGATCAGGCCGACAAAGGCGGGATTCCAGTGCAGGGCCGCGGTCAGCGGCTCGATGGTACCCACCAGGATGTCCGAGAGCCAGCCCACGGCCACGGTCGCGCCAATCAAGAGCAGGATGGCTGGTAAGAGCGCTGGCTTGCGGCCCGCGTGGGCCGCGGCTGACTGGTTTGCAGCACGGGGCTCAACCAGAGCAGCCATCCCGGCTGGCGACTGGTCTGAGCCGCTCTGAGCCGCAGGAACCTCGTCGGCTCTGCTCGCTGGCGCGGCTTCCGTGGCGGGAGTTGCTGGCTGCGCGGCAGCGTCTTTGGCTGGCTCCACGTGCCCCTGCGCGTCTGGCTGACTTATCTCGTGGTCGATGATCGCGGCTACTGTATTGTCGATGAAGCTCAACACGCCTGTCTTGTTGCGGCGCTCGCTTTTCGCGATATGGTGGCGATACGCCAGCAAACGCGAAATCGCCGAGGTTGACCACTCTCCCAGAAGTGGATCAAACTCCTCGCCCTCGCGCTCCCCCGTTTTGTCTCCCACGCGGAAGACGCTAAATAACAACGAGGCAAGATAGCCCAGCAGGAGAAGCACCGCGATAAAGTCTGAGAGCACCACGCCCTGTTGAAAGATTTGCGCCTGCGGCTGCCCGTTATGCGAGGCCAGCAGTTCAGCAAAGGTAGGCAGGGTCAGACCGCCCACGCAGAGCGCGAAGAGCGAGGCGTACTGGCTGGCCGGGCGCGCAGGAAAACGCAGGCGCCCGTGGCGCACTGTACCAATAAAGGTTGAGACACCCAGCACCAGCAAGGCGTTGCCCAGGATCGAGCCAATAATCGAAGCGCGCACCACATCCACCAGGCCATCGCGCAGCGCAAAAATGCCAATAATCAGCTCGGTCGCGTTGCCAAAAGTCGCGAAGAGCAGGCCGCCAATGCGCTCTCCCGTGTGCTCGGCAATATTCTCCACAGCCACCCCGATCAACGCGGCCAGCGGCACAATTCCCAGAGCCGCTATCGGAAAAAGTACCATCGGAGGCACCGGCAGATGAAATACTTCAATGAACGCGGCCACCGCCGCAAAAAAAAGCAACACGTAAAGCCAGCGCGGCATACCTCTTCCTCCTAAATTAGATTAGCCGGACCCTTCCCACGAGAAGAGTTGACTGCATAGCTATAATCGAGAAGTCGATTCAATCGATAAGTTCGTATTTATCCATTCCATAACCACGGATCAGACGCGTGCAAACATAGAAGCTATTATACAGCACATCGAAGCATGCCTGTAAATCAGCAATATTCTCTACAAGCTTTTCGCGCTTCCTCCGCAATCGAAGGATATTCTTTTTTCTCTTTTTGCGAGCCGCCGCAGGCGGCGAGAGTGGACTTTTACATAGCCCTGCATTCGCCAACCCATCCTTGACAGGATCATCTCTCTCCCTGTATAGTAGTAAAGTATTCACTCGTTTTTTTGGGGAGGTTTTGACATCTATGCCAGTGTGCTGCTAACTCCATCCTGTTTCCTGTTCAAACAGTGAAACAGACGTGACCATTCTTGTTTCCATCTATCGCGTGTCTCTCACCAGGCATGAGCGCTTAGCCGTTCTGCGCCTGGAATGCCGCAGTGCATGATTCATGCTCGACGGCCCTCCTGGCGAGGCCTCAGCGAGACGGCGGATAGTGAGAAAGCAAGCATTTGATGGTGCTCAGAGATATGGAGAAGCATGGGGCAAAGAGGTGTCAGGCATAGAACTCCGGCGAACGCATCGCTGCTGTTCCCCATCCAGCACACCATTGGCGGATGGATGCTATCTTTTCCCCTGTCGCGGCATCCGCATATTCGATCATTGTGCAAGCGATGACCTGCTTTCTCTTCTCCCTCTGGTCTCTCCCATCGTTTTCTCGCACGTATTGATACGATTGTGCTGTTTTTCTCTCAGAAAAAAGCAAGGAATACTTATCATGACAGAACATCAGCTTTCACTCCTGCCCTTCTACGCGGGTTGGGGTAGATACCAGCAGCATCTTGTCGCGGCTATTGCGCCCCTTACCGTAGAGCAACTTGCCTTGCGTAACACGCCGCAAACCTGGTCGATTGGCATGTATGTGACGCATATTGTTGCAAATCGCGCCTGGTGGTTCCACGCACGAATGGGCGAGGGAAGCGCCGATCTGACTTCCCTTGAATTATGGGCTCTGGGAGTCTGTGAGGGGAACGTGGATCCATTACACCCGGCGGCAGAACTGGTTGCCGGACTTGAGAAAACCTGGCAGATGATCGAGAATGCGCTTGCCCGCCTGACTCCTGCTGATCTTGAGCAGGTCTTCCCGCCTCTGGATGAGGCAGAACGTGTGCGTCACGCGAAAATGGTAGAGCCTGCGCTCCAGCCATTCGCCCAGATGTGGTTGGATGCGGCGCGCCTGGCCGGAGAAGTGAGACCCGCAGTTTCGCGCCAGTGGATCATCTGGGGGGTGCTCGAACATGACATCCATCACGGCAGCGAAATCTCCACCATTCTCGGCGTACACGGCCTGCCAGTAGTCGAGTTGGATTAAGAACAGGAACGTATTCAGCTCCCCTCTCTCATGGGTGGATAGGTTGAAATGATGCGGTCGCTTCAACGATAAGGTCGCCTTATGGGGAGTAAAGAATGATGTAGGAGTTTGATTTGAACTAACTGATGGGTTAGGAACATATATGAGTCATCCCTGATTTTGCAAAATCAGGACAAAACGCGTTTTCCCCCCGCCCCACAAAACCCCTTGAGAAAAAAGGGGGTGGGGCGCTTTGACAAACTTTTGCAAAGTTTGGGATGACTGATATCCTGGTAAATGTCCCGAAACCTCCACAGTTTTTGCCCTGGAAACCTGGATCTGTCCCCAATCCTGCACATCGGCGCATCTATCAAACAGAGTTTGACAAAGCACTGGCTTTCATCTTTTATTTAGCTCCAAAGGCGGGAAAACAACATCTTCCCCCATTAGAAGATTTCTACATAGCCTTCTGTTCCATTCACGCGAATTCGTTCCCCATCTTTTATCAGTTTGGTGGCACTTTCCACCCCGACAACTGCTGGTAAGCCATACTCACGGGCGATAACTGCTCCATGGGTCATCAGTCCACCAACTTCGGTGACGAGGCCTTTTATGGATACAAACAATGGTGTCCAGCTCGGGTCAGTAAAGGAGGTGACTAATATATCTCCATCTTCCAGATTAGCATCTTCCATGTTTAAGATGACACGTGCTCGTCCCTCTATCACTCCAGAAGAAACAGGTAGACCTACAATAGCTTCGGCTGGGAGATTTTCTCGTTTGTACTCACCTGCAATGATTTCACCATCAGACGTGATAACACGTGAGGGGGTGAGTTTTTCATAGATTTTGTACTCATCTTTTCGTTTGCTGATGACCTGGTTATCCAGTTCATTTGTGCGTACAACTTCGCGAAGTTCTTGAAAAGTGAGATAGTAGATATCTTCTTTTTCATGAATAACGTTGGCTTGTACGAGTTGTTCGGCTTCTTTCAGTAAAGCCTGCTTATAAACGAAGTAGCGATTAATTATTCCATATTTTGGATATTCACGGTAACCAGCGAAATTCCGAACCAGGCCGATCATTCGTTTTGTTTCTTCGACTTTTTGCTCGCCATCCGGCAATCGCTTCAATCGGTCTAATAACTCCTGTTCTTTTTTCAAAGCTTCCTGTCGCCCTTGCTCAAATTTCTGACTGCTAGCATTAGGCTCAAAGTTTCTGATGTTACTAAGTATCAGGGGCACAAGTGCGGTTGGTTTCTCGCTCCAACGAGGTCTCGTAATATCGATTTCCCCGGCACATCGCATTCCGTATTTGTTGAGGTAAGCAGAGATAGCGTCCCGGCTTTCCTGTCCTCCGTTAAACTTCACCAGTTCATCCAAAAAGTTATCATCTTTTACATGCTGTAAGTAATTGATTACTTCCAGATAAGGACGAATTACATCTGCAACATCCAATAACGCCAGACCCATTTCCGAAGTGATATTGTTGGGTGCAGATTGAGAAAGCGTGTCTGCTACATTTTTTTCGCCTAACCACTCCTTCATTTTTTCATTGATCCATGATGAAGCATTCATAGCAGTCATAATCACACCGAAACTTTGCGGATCAAATGAAATCTTCTTTAATTGCGGGATATCTTCTAGAAGAAAATCAAATAAATCTGATCCTGATTTCGTTTGGATGGTTTGTTTTAGCTCTTCTATCGATGTTTCACTACGCTTGATCAAATCAGAAACGATTGCCGGATCGTATTCGTTTAGTGTGTTATAATCTGCAAGCGACCGACCTTGATTGCTTTTACGAGGAGTCTTTTCTTGCTTATCATCTGGTAACGACTGTATAAAATCTCCTCGTTCTATGATGGTCATCAATGCATCTTTTACGAGCGGATCTCCTTTTCCCATAATATCTAATATACTTTCTCTGCTAGCCGGTGAAGCCAGCATACGTGTAACATCAACAAACAACCTTCCACCAGCTTTAAACATGGGTGCATTCGTGGTTAACAGGAAAAAAGACAATCCCAATGGTTTCATGGGGTCGGTCATCATTTGTTGATGGCCAACAGATACATACACGTGATTTCCTTGATCATTTGCTTCAGGGATGGGGTATAAAGTAGTGATTGGCCGACTCTGGATAATAAAAAATGTATCATCAACTAAACACCATTCGATGTCCTGGGGGCAACCGAAATGTCCTTCGATCTTTCTACCTATGCGCTCAAGCTGCAAAATCTGCTCATCCGTCAGCGCCTGCCTGTTCTGCCTCTCGGGTTCAATCTCCTGTTCTTCTGTACCACCATCTTTTAAGGCATAAATAGCCAGCTTCTTGGTAGATATCTTCTTATCGATAATCTTGCCATTACGCACTTTATAGATATCAGCATTCACTAGGCCGGAGACCATGGCCTCACCAAGTCCGAAGCTGGCATCAATGGATAACACTTTCCTATGAGAAGTGACGGGATCGGCAGTAAACAAAATTCCTGCCACCTGCGGGAAGACCATCTTCTGAACAACCACGGACAGGTGGACTTTACGGTGGTCGAAGCCGTTTTGAAGGCGGTAAATTACTGCTCTCTCGGTAAAGAGCGATGCCCAGCACTTGCTGATATGCTTTAGGATTGCCTCCTCTCCGATAATGTTCAAATACGTATCCTGCTGGCCTGCAAAGGAAGCCGTCGGTAAATCCTCTGCAGTTGCGCTGGATCGCACTGCATAGGCATTTTTTTCACCAAGCCTGGAGAGGAGGCGGGTGATCTCTTCATGAATGTCTTGAGGAATAGCTATCCCTTCGATGACCCTGCGAATCTCACTACTCAGTTCACCGATTTTATCCCGGTCTTCCACCTTTAGAAGCGATAACTGATCAAGTAATTCGTGAATCGACGACTTTTCCCCAATGATTCTTTGAAAAGCTTCAGTAGAAAGACACAGGCCATCCGGTACGTGGATTCCTTCAATTCTGGTAAGTTCCCCCAGGTTCGCGCCTTTCCCCCCAACAATCATGAGTTTTGTTTTGTCAATGTCCTGAAAACCAAGCACATATGAACTCATATTTTTACCTCCTCTGGCAATTCCTTCTGTGATAATGTTGATGACATCCTTCGGGCTAAAACGATTTATCGGAATATTGTACGAGCCTGGTATAGCCCCATGAAGATATTGTTGGCGAATCCCCTCTGTTGAGTTAAGCCACAGCCTCAGCTTTGACCAAAGCCATCAACTTAGCAAAGCGAGAGACGGGCGTCGAGGCAGGGATTTCTCCCGCCATCCAGGCACAGACACGAAGGACATTGA
>DASVMX010000357.1:0-6967 GCA_036384215.1 Ktedonobacteraceae bacterium
GCGGGGGACTCCGCTCCCGCGCGACAAACCTCTTTTTATCTCCGGGGGTGAGATCTGGCCCCAGAGCGAAAGGCTTCTGCCAGAAGTCAGAAACGCGTCCGTTCCCTGTGAATGGTCCGGCATTTAGAGAAGCCTTTAAGAAAGATGTTACGCGGGAACAAGGCTCCATTCCTGGTTGGCGTTGCCGTTGCTCTGCGTCCACAGTTGCATAATTGTGCCATTCGAGGTTGAGCCGTTAGTGTCGTCCAGCGCCAGTCCACTGTGCAGGTTTATCAGATAGTAATATCCTCCGCCTGCGGATACAAGGCTCCATTCCTGGTTGGCGTTGCCGTTGCTCTGCGTCCATAGCTGTACCTGCGTGCCATTCGAGGTTGAGCCGTTGGTGTCGTCCAGCACCAACCCGCTGTGCAGGTTCTTGATGTAATAATATCCTCCGCCCGCGGATACAAGGCTCCATTCCTGGTTGGCGTTGCCAGTACCCTGCGCCCACTGCTGAACAAGGGTGCCGTTCGAGGTCGAACCGTTGGTGTCATCCAGCACCAGCCCGCTGTGCAGGTTCTTGATATAGTAATTCCCGCTGCCAGGCGTGGACGTGGGAGTTGTGCCAGGCGTAGGCGTAGAGGTCGTGCCGGCTGTAGGCGTGGGAGTCGTGCCGCTAGAAGACCAGGTGAACGTCGCGGCAGCGCCCGCTGGCAGGGTATACGAAAAGGCTTCATTGTTCCAGTTGACCTGGAAGGTGTTGCTGCTGCCGCTTCCGTTATACGCCACGAGAACATGCGAGCCATTGGGATTCTTGAAAGCCACGTCCTCAATATTGCCAGAGCCAAAAGAGTTAGCGGCAACTACATAGGCGCCGGGCGTCACAAACTTGCTGAAGTGGCCCAGCCCATAGTAGTCCGAGTTGTAAGTCACGTTGCCAGTGTTCTGATCGATGGTGACAACGCCGCGGCAGGTGGTACAAGAATTGGCGGTGCCCAGGTTGGGGTTGCCACTGGGATCAAGCGCCAGGTTCCAGCGCACCACGGTTTTAGACCAGTTGCGCGCGGAATTGATGCCCAGTTCCATCGTATTCTGAAAACCGTTAGGCCAGGTTGAGCCTTCCCAGGTGCCCCCGGAACACTCCGTCTCATAGGTATCCTTCGAGGGGAAAGAACTGTGAAAAGTGCTCATCGCGCTCGCGTTTCCGGCATAACAATGCCAGGCGATGCCGGGCGTATAGGAAGCCGCGATACTGTTATTCAGGATAGTCGTGGGATAACCAGGCTGGTCCCAGTTGTGGTCATACCCCAGGATCAGTGTAGCAAGGCCATTCTGAGCAAAGGTCGGACCAAGATTGCTGGCGATAAAAGTGGTCTCTTCGCTGGCTGAGACTGGCATGGTGGGCATAACATTGTTGTTAAGTGGCTCATTCTGGGGCGTGATGGCGTAAATTGGAATGCCCTGCGCCTGGTATGCCTTGATAAAATCGACGAAGTACTGAGCGTAGACCTGGTAATCACTGGTAAGCAAGCTTCCCTGCTGCAAACTCCCGTTGGACTTCATCCAGGCAGGAGCAGTCCAGGGGGTCGCCATGATCTTCAGGTTGCTGTTGAGCTGAAGAGCCTGCTGGAGCAGGGGAATAATGTAGGGGGTATCGTGGGCAATCGTGAAGTGACTCAGACTGGCATCCGTCTGTCCGGCGGGCACATCATCATAGGTGTATTCGCCGGGCGCATTCGTGCCAGCGTAACCGGCTGGCAAGGCCATGTCTGAACTGCCCATGGGCTGGCGTAAGAAGTTGAGGCCAATTCCGCTGCCGGGGCTGAACAGGTTGGTCATCAACTGGTTGCGCTGGCTCTGGCTCATTTTGTTGTACACCAGCCAGGCCGAAGAATCGGTGAGGGACGCGCCAAAGCCGAGCATCTGTTGATAGGTCTGCGTGTCATTGATGGTAATAGTTGTAGAGTTAGAACCGACCCCGCCAAAGATGAGGCTGGCCTGAGGGCTGAGAAGGTTCGCCTGATTTGTGGTAGTTAACCACACGTTGACGGCCTCTCCGCTGGCTCTGGCCGTCGTGGCCAGACTGCCCGGCAAAACGAGAATGCCAATCATAAGGCAACACATCAACGCGGAGACCACAAGTGTCAGCAGATATTTTCTGGAAATGAGCTGGTGCATACCATCCTCCTGATGAGTAAACAACATTGTCATGGATGAGAAAATCCCTTTCTCCGGGTATGACCTGATTCTCCCAGGACGGGGTTCTGGGACTACAGCGGCAACGAACGTCGAGAAATACCACCTCCTCTGGACAAACCACACAGGTAAATACTCCCCGTGCGGCTATCTACTCGGCTGCACCATAAAGCACAGCATCTTCAGATACGCTTCATCTCCTTTCCCGTACACATATCACAAGACTTAATATAAACGTTAAATTAAATGATGTCAATACCATCTTTCATTGAGCCGTCTTGAGCCGCGACCCCGATGCCGATGGGATTGTCAAAAATGGCGACCAGGACCATGGGAACACTGGATTGACAGTGGTTAATTTAATAGTTATAATAAGTCGTGGAGATACCGGTTTTCAGCACTTGCAGAGGGAAGAAGCGCGCAAAGAGGAGTTATACAGGCAAAGAGCCGGTTGCATTGATGCATGTAATACATTGCGCTTCTGCTTTTACTCCGGGTGCTGGCTGTTTATTCTGATTGGTCGTCTCGCAATCCACACCATCCCATTGCCGGGTGAGTGACCGGGCTGGCACGAGCAATGACGCGGTGTTGGAGATCCACGCGAGCTCTATTTGTATGAGGAGGTATCCTATGTCTCGTAGGACTCTCTGGCCAGTGATGTCCACTCTTATCGTGCTGGTGGCTTTGCTCTTAAGCGCGCTACCTCTCTTGCACTCCTTTCAGACATCTTCGGCTGCTCCATCGGACAGAAATAACGTCAGTGTCTGGCTGACGACCGCTGACTTGCAGAGGCATCTGGCCCAGCAAGATGATCTCTCATTTTCCACTGGCAGTTCTACAGGCGTGATCAAAATCACGGTGGATGAGAGTAAGACGTACCAGCAGATGGATGGCTTTGGCGCGTCTTTAACCGATGGTTCGGCCTGGCTGATCTCTCACAAAATGAGTCAGGGCCAGCGCAATGATTTAATGGTGAAACTGTTTGATCCGGTCAGAGGCATCGGCTTGAACTTTTTGCGCCAGCCCATGGGAGCTTCGGATCTGACTCTGGCGGCAAA
Source organism: Ktedonobacteraceae bacterium (assembly GCA_036384215.1). Classification (GTDB taxonomy): domain Bacteria; phylum Chloroflexota; class Ktedonobacteria; order Ktedonobacterales; family Ktedonobacteraceae; genus Paraktedonobacter. The sequence continues at coordinate 3,234 of DASVMX010000357.1, forward strand.
TGGTGAGTATTCGTATGATGATATGCCAAAAGGGCAGACCGATCCTGACCTGACCCATTTCTCGATTGCGCACGATCAAGCGTATATCATCCCTCTTTTGAAACAGGCTCTCCAGATCAATCCTAATCTCAAAATCATGGCAACGCCCTGGAGTCCTCCGGGCTGGATGAAATCCACGGATTCAATGGAAGGCGGTACGCTCAACACCAGTGCGTATGCTTCTTACGCGAACTATTTTGTGAAGTATATCCAGGCTTACCAGGCTCTGGGAGTACCGATTTACGCGGTTACTGTGCAGAACGAGCCGCTCTATGTGCCTGTTGGCTATCCTGGAATGTCGTTCCCGGCTGATCAGGAGGCAACGTTTATCAAGAATTACCTGGCGCCGGCTTTTGCCCAGAACAACATTACCTCGAAAATCCTTGGTTACGATCACAACTGGGATCAGCCCGGCTATCCTACCTCGCTGTTGAATGACGCGAATACGAACGCGGCTCTGGCGGGAACGGCGTGGCACTGTTATGCGGGCGCGCCCGAAGTTCAGACGCCGCTGCATAACGCCTATCCAGGCAAAGACACCTATGAGACGGAATGTTCCGGCGGCCAGTGGGAGATGAATAACGGCCTGCCCGGCACCACCAATCTGCTGATTAGCGCGACACGCAACTGGGCGAAGTCCGTGGTACGCTGGGGCCTGGCGCTGGACCCCAACGGGGAGCCTAATCTTGGCACTGGCGCGGCTTGCTCACAGTGCCGGGGCATTGTTTCCGTTGATCAGAATACCGGCAATGTGACCTACAACGGCGACTACTACAGTCTGGGGCAGGCCAGCCGCTTCCTGGCGCCCGGCGCCTCGCGCATTGACTCCAGCGTGGGCAGCAACCAGGTCTCGGATGTGGCCTTCATGAACCCGGATGGTTCAAAAGTGCTGGTTGTCTATAACGCCGCTGCGACCCGCCAGCGCTTTGATGCTCAATGGGGCGGGCAGTGGTTCTCCTATGAACTGCCAGCAGGTGCCGTCGCGACCTTCAAGTGGAAGGGCACGCAGACAGCCGGCGGCGGCTCGGGCCTGGTCGCCCTTGATCGCAGCGGCTGGATTGCCTCCGCCTCGGCGACAGATCCCTATGGAGATGCGCCAGCCAAAGCTATCGACGGGGACGCGAGCACCCGCTGGGCCAGCGGAGAAGGGCAAACGCCGGGCCTGTGGTTCCAGGTAAATATGATCCTGCCCCGCAGCATCAACGGCATCAGCATCGATGCCGGGACAAACGGCGGAGATTATCCTCACGCGTACCTGGTCTTCATCTCGCTGGATGGAGCTAACTGGGGCAAGAGCATCGCCAGCGGCGACGATAACAGCCAGGGCACGGGCGCTTATATGCGCGATAATCAGGTGATAAACATCTCATTCCCCACACAGTTGGCCCGCTACATCAGGGTTCTTGACCTGGGCAGCGCCGGTAACTGGTGGTCGCTCAACGAGTTCAACGTCTACGCGAAACCAGGCACGAATTCTTCGCCGCTTGACCGCACTGGTTGGAACGCCTCAGCCTCGGTTTCCCACGACGGCGAGCCGGCCTCCAACGCGCTCGACAGCGTGTTCACCACGCGCTGGTCCAGCGGCCAGCCCCAGGCCGCCGGACTCTGGTTCCAGGTCGACATGGGAAAAACGCAGAGCTTTAGCAGCATTGCGCTGGATTGCGGCGCCAGCGGTGGTGATTATCCCCGCGGCTATCAGGTCTTCGTCTCCAACGACGGCAGCACCTGGGGCAATCCAATCGCCAGCGGCCAGGGTAGTGGTGGCTATACAGTTATCACCTTCCCCCAGCAATCAGCCCGTTACATCAAGGTTGTGCTGACAGCCGGCACGGGGAGCTGGTGGTCGATTGACGAATTCTACGCCTTTGCCTGATAGAAGTTTATAAAGAAGAGGAGTTGAGCGGCCTGAACGTCCTGGAGAGGGGCGTTGGCCGCTCAGACATCCCTTTAGCGTTTCGAAGATGTAGCCGCGCCTGTTTTGGCAGTGCCGGCTGTTTTTGTCTTGCGAGGTCCGGCAGCCTGAGAAAGAACCGCGCCAACCGAGAAGCCCACGCGTTTGCGCGCGGGAAGGGTGATTTGCGCCCCCCCACGGATGGATTTGACCTTGCGGGCCGCGACGCTGCGCAGATTCCAGGTGCCAAAACCCATTAAGCGAACTTCTTTGCCTTTGGCCACCTCTTCGCGCACCACGCTGGTGAAGGCGTCAATCACCTCGTTTGTGTCCTTGAGGGAGGTCCCGGCCCTGGCCGCGATCTGGTGAACCAGTTCGTCTTTGCCAATCACAGGCGTTCTTTTTTCTGATGAAAGAGCTGTCATACCAGTCTATACTCCTTTTCATTTTTGACACAGGTAGGAAAGACCTGTGCTGGTAACAATACTATCTCTCTGGCTATTTTCCCGCGCTCATGAATGGGACTTGCCAGAGAAGTATGGCGTATTTGAGCCTACAGTTGTTGCTCACACTCACTATACAGACCTCCACCAAATCGCTCCCAGACTGGTCGCGTCACACCAATGGCCGGGGCGCGTCATGACCCTGCTGGCGCCTGGTTGCTTTATCTATCACTCTGGCTGGTACCAGGATTCAGGTGTTGTCAAAAGGGGCAAACCTGTGCGGCACAGCGTTCCTCTTTCAAGGCAGCGGGTTCTTGCAAAATCTGGACAGTTATCCACCAGGATATGTCTCACTCTGGCATAACGCCCCTATGGTCGCACAGTTGCGCTTGCAACAGTGCTACAGGTGGTTTACGATGCGTGTAGGCAATGAGTCATGGCCAAACGTACAGGCGACCTGGAGGAGGAAAGAGGTGCGCCTGCGCGCCGATGGTTGAGTTTCCAGCCCTCTACAGATGCCGGAAATGCTTCACCTGATCAGGAACTGCCGTGTCTCTGAAAGATCGTGATACTTGCCTTGAAGGAAAAGAGGCAGAAGGTTGACAGGAAGTTGCTTCCTCGTTCGGATGTGTTTCAAACGAAAGGGAAAAGCTTCAATGGAAAACATTGTTTCACGAACGGATTACCCACGTGAGCGGGAAAAGAGCAGCGCAATCCCGCTGCCCCTGGGCTATATCGCCCTGGCTTTTACGACCGCGCTGATTGGCTGTAGTTTCGCGCATTTTTTGATCCCAACTGCCCGCGCAGGCATTGGCCTGGCCATAGGAGCAATGCTGCTCTTTGGCGGGATCGTCCAGTTTCTGGCCGGAATGTTGGAATACAGAAGAGGAAACACTCTCCCGGCAACCGTTTTTGCCGCGTACGGTGGTTTCCTCGCCACCTTTGGCCTGTTTCTCCTGCCTGCCTCGGGCCTGGCCAGTTTCTTCGGTCTGGATAGCCTGGCCCTGAATCACGCGCTGGGATTACTGTTCCTGTGCTGGCTCGTGTGTATCGGGGTTCTCCTGGTAGCGTCACCGCGAACACATCTCTTGCTGACAGGAGTGCTTGCTGTTCTCGGCCTTGCTTACCTCTTCCTGACGATTGGAGAATTCGCAAACGGCAATACTCCCCTTTTGATGATCGGCGGCTGGCTCGGAATCGTTTGCGCGTTGCTTGCCTGGTACGCGGCTCTCGCGAGCCTGCTCTCTTTCGCGCAAAGTCCTTTCAAGCTTCCGATGGAACAGATGGCATGAGGCCTCGTCATGACTGAGGGCCGTAACTATTCAGATCAATAAAAGCGGAGGCTGGGAAGCAAGCCGATT
>DASVMX010000358.1:0-1968 GCA_036384215.1 Ktedonobacteraceae bacterium
ATGATGGGCGGCATGGGCCGCACCTTCGACGGCGGCTACGCCGAATATACCGTCGTGCCACGCACCCAGGTCATCCCGTTTCACTCGGACCTGCCCTGGGAGCTGCTCGGCGCGATCCCCGAAACCTTGCAGACTGCCTACGGTTCACTGACCACGGGACTCGATCTGCGGACCGGGCAAACGCTGCTGATTCGCGGCGGTACCTCCGCTCTCGGTCTGGTCGTCGCTGCGCTGGCCAAGGACCTTGGCGCGACCGTGCTCTCCACGACGCGGCGCGCCGACCGCGCCCAGGCGCTCAAGGACTTTGGTGTCGATCATGTCCTTGTGGATAATGGACAGATCGCCCCTGCTGTGCGCCACATCCTGCCCGACGGCGTTGACGCCGCCCTGGAACTCGTTGGAACGCCCACTCTGCCTGACACCCTGGCCGCAACGCGTATCCACGGGACGGTTTGCTTCACGGGAATGTTGTCCAACCAATGGACCGTGCCGAATTTCTATCCCATCGCTTACCTGCCCAAGGGCGTGCGCCTGACCGCTTATGGCGGCGAAAGCGCGGACTTGCCCGCCGCAGTCCTCCAGGGCTACCTCGACAAAATCGCCGCTGGCACGCTGATGTTCGCCCCGGGGCGTGTCTACGAATTCGGCCTCGATGAAATCCGGCAAGCTCACGCCGACATGGAACATAACCGTGTGGTTGGCAAGCTCGTCGTTCATGTCCCCTAACCGAGCAGGACCAGGACGCGTACAGACGCATAGTCGCCGGGATCTCGGGGACATGAGAGGAGATAGCCTGTCTGCCGGTGGCTGCGGGGAGGTGCCATATGGTACCTGCTTCGCGCTGGGCATCGGAAGTCAGGGGAATGGGGGACGCCGAAGCCTACCATCTGCCGCAAGAACCAGCTGGTGTCACCTGGTAATTTGCGCGAATGGTGAGTCTGGCACACGTTTGGTGAATGATAAGCGTATTCGATGGGCGCGGTCTCTTCATCTTCGCACGAAAGAAGAGCCAAAGCCGCTGTCGTTGATGGACTTGCACCAAACGTGTGCCGGTTCCGCATACGGCATGAGGCGTGTGTGTGGGTGTGGCCCATCAGGAATGTGAGAGGTATCTTGCTTACTTGCTATACCCCGCCTTCACCGGAGGTGGCAAGTGGCACCGTGAACCAGAACGTTGCGCCCTGGCCAGGAGCGCTCTGGACTCCGATGCTGCCTTGATTTCGCTCAATGAATACTTTGCAGAGATAAAACCCCAGGCCAACGCTCAGATCCAACTCGTGCTGGACTGCGCTCCCTTTTGCCCGATAGAAGCGTTCCCAGAGGTGTTGTTGCTCTTCCGGCGGAATATGCGCTCCTTCATTATGAACCGCGACCCGCGCGACCTGATCCTCTATGGGCCCATAAGTGCATTTCTGACGACCAGATACAATGTGCGATATAAGTATCAGATTTGTGCTTGTATAGCTGCGCTTTCGCTGAATCGATCAAGAGCCTGGAAAGCCTCTCTCCAGATCATCAGAGCCGCCGCAAGCTCAGAGGCGCGATATAAGCGCCACTTATATCGCACATTGTATCCTCCCGTCAGAAAAACACTTCAGGGCCTATAGCAATAATCTGACGCCATAAAGTCGGGACTGATTAACAAAAGAATGACGTGAGCAGTATTCAAGTGCTTCCGCAAAACTTTTTCCCACTCTTCTCCAGCATTAATGGCCCGATGCTACGTAAGCTGACATGAAGGGCAGAGTAGAGGGTACTTCAAGTAAGAGGGGTATCTGGCATTTTTCCAGTTTTCCAAAATGCGTGTAAATTTGGTATGACTCCCTTAAGATATTGTTGGCGAATCCCCTCTGTTGAGTTAAGCCACAGCCTCAGCTTTGACCAAAGCCATCAACTTAGCAAAGCGAGAGACGGGCGTCGAGGCAGGGATTTCTCCCGCCATCCAGGCACAGACACGAAGGACATTGA
>DASVMX010000359.1:0-2042 GCA_036384215.1 Ktedonobacteraceae bacterium
CGACCGTGTCGACGCGGTCGCGCGCGGGTTGCTGGCGCTTGGCTTCCAAAAGGGAGAGCATATCGCCGTCTGGGCCATCAATCTCCCGGAATGGCCGCTGCTGGAACTGGCGGCCTCGAAAGCCGGGCTGGTGCTTGTCACCATCAACCCCGTGCTGCGCGCCCAGGAGGTCGAATATATTTTGAAGCAGGGCGATGTGGTGGCACTGTTCTTCATGGCTCGCGTGCGCGATCACGATTGCCTGGCGACAATCCGCGAACGCATCTCCTCTGGGGCGGTGCATGGCGAAGTGAGCAGCGTTCTGCTGCCCAGGCTGCGTTCTATTAGCCTGCTGGGCACGCCCCCGGCTGGCCTGCTGGAACAGGAGGGCTGGCGACCTACGCTCTTCCGCGAGGTGGTCGCGGCGGGCGAGGGAGTCAGCATGGAGGTGTTGCACGAACGGCAAGCATCCGTGCAGCCAGGCGACCCGGCGCAGATCCTCTATACGTCGGGCACGACCGGTTTCCCGAAAGGCGCTATCCAGACCCAGCAAGCCATCCTGAATAATGGCCGTATCTTCGCGCTGCGCTGGGGCGTGCAGCCGGGAGAGCGTCTCTGCACTGCCATGCCGTTTTTCCATGCCGGCGGCTGCGTGCTGGGTATTCTCGCCGCACTGGGCGTTGGCGCGACGCTGCATCCCCTGATGGCCTTTGACCCACTCAAGACCTTGCAGGTGATCAGTCGCGAACGGTGCGACTACTTTGGTGGCGTTCCTACTATGCTGATTGCTATCCTGCAGCATCTCGACTTCGCCAGCTTCGACCTGTCCTCGCTGAAAAGCGTGGTCAGCGGCGGATCACCTGTTCCCGTTTACTTGATGGAGCAGGTCAGCGAACGCATGGGCGCGAATGTGACCATCGTTTTCGGCCAGACTGAGGCCAGCGCAGCCATCACGCTGACGCGGCAAGAAGATTCCTTCGAGCTGAAATCCGCGACAGTGGGTGTGCCGATGCCGCATGGCGAGGTCAAGGTCATCGATCCCGCAACGGGCAAGGCTGTCGTATATGGTGAACGCGGCGAGCTCGTGTGCCGTGGCTACCTGGTCATGGCAGAGTACTACCAGATGCCGGAGAAGAGCGCAGAGGCCATCGACCACGATGGCTGGCTGCATACCGGCGACCTGGCGACCATGGACGCGCAGGGTTACATCAACATCGTGGGTCGCATCAAAGACATGGTCATTCGCGGGGGAGAAAATATCTTCCCGCGCGAGGTCGAGGAACTCCTGATTCGCCACCCGAAGGTCGCGGATGTGCAGATCGCCGGCGTCCCTGATACCTTCTTCGGTGAGGAACTGCTGGCAGTCGTCGTGGCGCAGCAGGGCGAGCAGTTGAGCGAGGCGGAACTACGCGAGTATTGCAAAGATCGGATCAGTCACCAGAAAATTCCGCGCTACTTCCAGTTCGTCGAGTCCTATCCGCTGACGGCCAGCGGCAAAGTACAGAAGTTCATCCTGCGCCAGAATGCCATCAAAGCGTTGGGACTGGAAGAGATAGCCCGGATACAAACAGCTTGAGGATAGATCTGGGGGGAGTGTCAGAACTCAGGATACAGTAAAGGAATCTTGGGGATACCGATGAGGAGGCACTGGCAAAGGTGCCTGATGCAATGAAAGCCCGGTACGGTGAAGGTATCCGGGATGTGCTTGTGGGTAGCCCCGAGACGATTCGTCAGCGCATCGCTGCCTATGAGACGGTTGGCGTACAGGAATTGATGCTCTTGTTCCTCGATAAAACGAACCTGGATGAGATTCGACGTTTTGCAAGGGAGTTTATCATGTAAGTTCTCGCTTCCGAGTAAACAAGCCGGAGAATGGAGAGGCAGGGAGATGACGATTGAGGTTGCCCTCCTCTCCTGTTTTGCAAAGATTTCAGGCTGTAATTGTCTCTGTTTGGTGGATCTTTCACATCTTTGATACCATTGGTAAACTCTCACCTGGACTCCTCAGCACCTGCGGTGCTTCGCCCAGCGCTCAGAAGAGATGGCGAGTTGGGCGGCCCGTG
>DASVMX010000360.1:0-3441 GCA_036384215.1 Ktedonobacteraceae bacterium
ATTCCAGCAATTGGCGCATATACCTGTGCCCACGAGGTCGAGGACCAGCCCGTGGAAATGATATTCTTCCTGAAGCCTTTCGTGGAGATCGCCCAGCAATGGTTCATTTAGATGAATGACCGCGTGGCATTTGCGGCAGATCAGGTGGTGGTGGGCTTTGCCATCGGCGATTTCGTAGCGTGGTTGTTCCCCCGGCACATGGCTTTCGCGCACCAACCCCAGTTCCCGTAACAATTCCAGCGTGCGATAGATGGTTGACAGGCTCACGTTGGGATTGATTTTCTGAACCCGCTCGGCGATCTGGTCGACGCTCAGGTGTTCCTGCGCTTCCTGGATCACGCTCATCACCATAAAGCGCTGCGGAGTGAGCCGGTAGCCCCGTTTGCGTAAAAGTTCATTGCCGGCATTGACGTATTGATGCATCCTCTGTCCCTCTTCTCAAAAAGTGGACCCCTTTGGCATATCCTAACATTGCCGTAAAGGGGCGTCAACTAATCTGAGCATTTCTTTCCAGCTTGACAAAGAGAACGCGCACAGGCTCGGAAATTTTACTACGGTAATCACAACCTCCGCTGTGGTTCTTCCTGGCGCAAACATGAAAAAAGCAGATATCCCCAATACACTCTTGAATGAACGTTGATTCTGAAAAAAGATCGGCTACAATAGAAAAAGGAAACGGACATGGTACGTTGGGAACACGTTTATCTCCTGGGAACAATGGTTTTCAGGATCGCGGGCGATGTGGTGCGCGATTTTGACGAGGAGTATGAGGCCTGGAACTGGCTGGAGCAGGAAGGCTGGGGACTGGTCGCGATTGAACCGCCAGACCCGATCAAGCCGGGCATCTGCAAATATTACTTTAAGCGCCAGTGCCAGCCGCCGCTCGCAGCCGCGCCCGCACGTACCACGGCAAGCCTGCGAGCTGTGCCGCGCTACGAACAACAGAGGAGATGATAAGCATGACTCAGCCGGCCTTCTGGCGTTCCGCGCTCGATCCCGAACGTGTAATGAGCGCGCAGATCACGCACTGGCAGGAGAGCGAGCAGGAAGAGCGCGAGGAGTACCTTACGGTTGAAGAGCCATTGGAAATTCGCCTGGGCGGGCGCAGCCTGGCCACGATCATGCGTACGCCCGGGCATGACGCCGAGCTGGCGCCGGGCTTTCTCTTGAGCGAAGGACTGATCCGGTACCCCGAAGATCTCATCGAAGTGCGTGTTGCTCGCGATCCCGATGGTTTGCCGCTGGCCAACGTGGTCGAAGTTTTTTTGCGCGAACCGCTGATGAGCGAGGTGAGCGCGAGCGCCTTTCAGCGTCATTTCACGGTATCATCCAGTTGCGGTCTCTGCGGTAAAGACAGCATAGCCGACATTCTCTGTAACGCCGCGCCCGTGACAGAGGATCATTTTCAGATCGCCGCGTCAGACCTCTATGAACTGCCCGAGCGCCTGCGCCAGGCTCAGGCCGTCTTCACCCATACCGGAGGTTTGCACGCGGCGGGCCTGTTTAACGAGCGCGGCCAGCTCAGTCTCCTGCGCGAAGACGTGGGCCGGCACAACGCCGTCGACAAATTGATTGGCCAGGGAGTATTGCAGCGCACTTTGCCCTACACCAGTTCGCTCCTCATGGTCAGTGGGCGCACCTCGTTCGAGATTCTCCAGAAGGCTTTGCGCGCGCGCGTTCCCTGCGTCGCCGCCATCTCAGCTCCCTCCAGCCTGGCTGTAGAACTGGCCGAACAGAGCGGTATCACCCTCGTTGGCTTTCTGCGCGCGCGTACCATGAACGTCTACACGCACCGCGAGCGTATCTTATAAATGCCATTTCTTTCTATGTATTATATATAGAAAGATTGGATGGACGAGAAAAATAGTCTCTATTCAGGGCGGCTTGTCCGTGGAAGGCAGTCGCAGTATAATGCAGACATGCAAAACGATACGATTGCCGCCATCGCGACGCCTCCGGGGCAGGGGGGAATAGGTATTATCCGGGTAAGCGGATTTGAGGCCTTTGGCCTGGTGCAGCCGCTTTTTCGCTATCCTGGCCAGGAAAAAGGCTTGCCGCCGTCGCATATGCTGACCTACGGGCGCATTGTCGATCCAGCCACGCAGGAGATATTGGACGAGGTACTGGTAGCTTTTATGTGCTCGCCGCGCACCTATACGCGCGAGGACGTGGTTGAGATTCAGGGCCACGGCGGGCCGCTTTTATTGCAACGCATCCTGCGTTTGCTGCTGGCTGGCGGCGCGCGCCTGGCAAATCCGGGTGAATTTACCTTACGCGCCTTCCTCAATGGGCGCCTGGACCTGGCGCAGGCCGAGTCCGTCATGGACCTGATTAGCGCTCGCACCGAGGCAGGGCAGCGCCTGGCTATGCAGCAGCTCCAGGGGAGAATCTCCAGCCAGGTACAGGACGCGCGCCACGCCATCCTGGGAGTGATCGCGCGCATCGAGGCCAGTATCGATTTTCCCGAGGACGACATTCCCACGCCTCGCCAGGAGGAACTATTGCCGCTGATCGAGATCGCACAGGCCAGAGTAGCGGCTCTACTGGCTGGCTCTGAGCAAGGACGGCTCTATCGCCAGGGACTGCGCACCGCTATTATTGGACGACCCAACGTAGGCAAATCAAGCATGCTCAACGCCCTGCTGCGTACCGAACGCGCCATCGTCACCCCCGTCGCGGGCACAACGCGCGATACCGTCGAAGAAGTGGTTAATCTGCGTGGCATACCCCTCTACCTGATCGATACCGCGGGCATCACTCCGACCGATGATCCAGTCGAGCAGATCGGCGTCCAGCGCAGCCGGAGCGCAGCCGAAGGGGCCGAAGTAGTCCTGCTCATCTTCGACAGTTCTGCCCCTCTCGACGAGCAGGATCGGCAGATCTCCGCCGAACTGCGCGCCATGGGCTTCGGCGGCCAGGCCCAGTTTAACGCAGATGAAAGACGCCGCGCCGTGCTCATCGCACTCAACAAAAGCGACCAGGGCCAGCGCCTCGACCCCGAAGAAATTCACCGGCTCTGGCCAGAGGCCATTTTCATTTTTACCTCCACCATTACCGGAGAAGGACTTGACGAACTGGAGGAAGCCCTGGCCAACCTCGTACTCGCCGGACACGCCTCATTTGGCGAAGAGGCACTGGTCACCAGCGCGCGTCATCAAAGCGCCTTGCGCACCGCAGGCGAGCACCTGCGCGCCTCCCGTCAGGCTCTGGAGCAGCAGCTCCCCCTTGACTTCGTCTCCATCGACCTCACCGCCGCCTATCACACCCTCGGCGAAGTTACCGGTGAAACCGCCAGCGAAGACCTCCTGGAGCGCATCTTCAGCGAATTCTGTATAGGGAAATAGTCTGACGTATTTCCTAAAGGAAGGCAAGGAAGGCCCGATTTGAATGATGACGCCGGAAAATTTATTTCATAAATTTTCCGGCGTCATCATTCAAATC
>DASVMX010000361.1:0-1911 GCA_036384215.1 Ktedonobacteraceae bacterium
GACAAATGGCGCCGCCATTTGTCTCCCTCTTTCTTCTTTCTCCCTCGTCAAATCTCAGACAGTGATGAACTGGCCTGGTTTGACTATTGTTCGCTGTCAAAACATGCTAACCTATCTTCTTGCCATTAACCGTGACGTTAGTGTATGTTACCTTCACGACATTAGTAATGGTGCTCGTGGTGTTTGAAATCTTGTTAAAGGTGCTATTGGAAATGGTGAAGGGGCCAAGCTTATCGTTGGACAGGCCCACCAGGTCCAGCACCTGTGACGCGGAATCGACTGTGATATTCTTCAGGCTGAAGGGACCGCTGAAATCAGGCGGGAAATGACCCGTCTGGTGGCTGTAGAGCATGTTGGCGAAGACGACCGCGCCGTGCAGGGCGTTGGCGTGGAAGGTGTCGATGTTCACGTTTCTGAGGAAGCCGCCACGCAGGGTGTTGGACTTGGAATAGTGAACAAACCTGGTTCCGCCGCCAACCGTCGAATTGGCGTAAGCGTAGACATTCTGCACGCCGCCTGTGATTTCGCTGCCCGCGGTGATCGCGCCCCAGGGACCCTCGAATTTGTTATTCCAGATTACGACATTTTGTGTGGGTACGTTGATGCGCCGTCCATCGGTATCGCGGCCTGACTTCATGGCGATGTTGTCGTCGCCGGCTCTGATGGTGCTGTTCTTAATTACTACGTGGTCGCAGCATTCGGGATCGCAGCCATCGGTCTGAGAGCCGCCAATGCTGGTCGTCACGCCATCCACAGTCACGTTTTTGCACAGGGTTGGGTGAAGCTGCCAGAAGCGCGGGTTGTACAGCGTCACGCCCTGGATCAGCACGTTTGTACAGGCGTAAGGCTCGACAAACGTTACGCGCAGCTTGCCGGTTACGATGCGCTGCGCTGGTGGCTTCGAGACCAGTGGTTCCAGTACGCCGGCGCGGTCGGAGCCGGTATTCCAGGAAAACGTCCCGGAGGCGTCCAGCACGCCGCTGCCGGTTAGCGCGATGTTGGTCTGGTCGTGGGCGTAGACGAGCGGCGAGTGATTCATACACTCGATGCCCTCGTAACGGGTCAGGACCACGGGATACTTGCTGGCATCGCTGCTAAATTTCAGGGTCGCGCCAGAGTTCAGATGAAAATTGACATTGCTCAACAGGTGGATTGCGCCCGTCACATACGTGCCGGAGGGCACCACGACCTGTCCGCCACCGGCTTTGTTGCAGGCCGAGATCGCCTTCGCAAAGGCGGCGGTATTATCCGTCTTGCCATCCCCTTTCGCGCCATAGCTCGTCACCGTAAAAGTCGCGCTGGGGAAGGTCGGCACCGTGGTTTGCGCCAGAATCGTATTGGCCGCGGACCAGGGCAACGGGCCAGCGGCAAACGCGTTCAGCAGCGCCTGTCCGCCCTCAATAATCAGCGGAGCCGCCACCAGCCCGCCGACCACGCCCGCCGCGCCCAGCTTGATCGCCTGCCTGCGTGTCCAAATGCTCATACGTCCTTGAGCTTCCGCGCGCGTGTTATCTGTATTCTTCATAGAAATCCCTTTCTGTAATGATATTCATGATCACGCGTGTGTGCGTGTTCACACCGGAGCCGCGCCTCTGGTGTGAACAGTACCTCCAATGTAAACCCGCGCCCGATAAATTAGCAACCGGGCGTCAGTTTTGCTACCTGGACGCTGGCTTCCAGGAAGCCGCCGACCGCGTAGGGAGCGGTGTCGGTGGATTTCACTGGCTGGTGGTCAGCGGGTTTGGAGCCAGGCCCCTGAACGTAGCCCAGCAGGCCGTTAGAGTGCAGGGCGACCGTAGTCAGGGCGTGCCAGGCGGACTTCACCGCCGGGGTATAGGTCGCGGCGCTCAGCAGGCCGTTGTTGATGCCCCAGGCCAGACCCAGAGTAAAGAAGGCCGTGCCGCTGCTCTC
>DASVMX010000362.1:0-3361 GCA_036384215.1 Ktedonobacteraceae bacterium
CCTGGCCACCACTGTTGAGATCAAAGGTCCCATTGCCGGTCATCACATAAATGTTGCCACTTGCATCGGCTGTCAGCGTACCGGCGCCGCCCCAGATACCACCCTGAATGCCGTTGGGCGTGTCATTATACACGTGCGTCCGAGTAAAAGACGAGCCATTATAGCTGTAGCTGAGGATAAAGCCGTGGTAGGTGGGATGATCACAGAACGAAGAAAAGCCCATGTAGACCTGACCATTGGCCAGCAGCAAGTTAGTGCGCTGGCGTTCCTTGGAGTTAGAAAAATTGCTAATGTTGTTAATCGTGGTCGGGCTACCAGCTTTCTCTGATCCGGTGAGGATATCAATGGCGTGCAGGCGATAGATCAAGCTGCCGCCGCTATTTGTACTAAAGCTCACCGTGTAAAGTGTATTGGTGGCAGGATCGATTACCGGCGTTGATGTAATGCCTATCGAGGGAGTTAAGTCCGTGCAGGACACAGCGGCATTGGGAACAGCGCTTTCGCCTGAACCCAACAAGCTCTTTTTCCAGAGCGGTGCCTTCGCCAGGCCGACCTGGTCTGCGTCAAAGGCATAGAGCGAATCGTTCTCAGTTGCAATGAACACAACATTATAGGTGCTTTGATTGATCGTGAGGCCAGGCACATATAAGGGTTGGGCGTAGACCTGGCCATCCACTGGATAAGAAACGCGCTTGCCAAATGATGAAGCTTTGACATTATCAGGGGTAAGAATAGTTTCATGCAGGTTTTGACCTGTATGCTGGTTATCATTTTTATATGTTAACACAGCAGTGTCAGCGGGAGCCGCGGTACGCACATTATACGAAGATGTCTGCGACGCCAGTGCCCTGGTGCGGGCGAAAACGAAGCCGGGTATGCCAATGGAGAGCGTCAGAAGCAGCGATAAACACGCCAGTAGTGTTACATGACGCCTGAGAAGAAGAGTTTTCATTGAACCCTCATTCCTTCATAAATAGAAAAACACACAAAAAGGCTATACTAACCTATGGAAAACGAGAAGATTTTTAGTGAGCACGGTTTCCCTTTCCGGCTTTAAAGATGTAGTGCATAGAAACTATGTGGACAAATAAACCTTGAATGCCAATTTTATTATATGCCCACATATCATGCCTTGATATTAAAGAGTACATGAAATGTTGGGCAAAGTCAACTATTTCCCTGGAGCGGCTCCACCAGCCTCTGGACGCCCCAAAAAACGTGAAAAAAGCGATACCTTTATTAAGAGGAGCCAGCACGTGCCTCATCTCGCTCCAGTGGGGCGACGTGCTACAATAGGGCGTCTGGCCTGGCACTGGCCAGCGGGAGAGAAAGAGAATAGAGAAGACGAATTCACTAATAGAGAGGAAAGAGCATGACGACAGAAGCATCAACAGGCCTGGAGGCGTACTGGCAGGCGGCGGAAACAATCCTGGAGCGCGTAAGAGAGACTCAGGCCGAGCCCATCAGGCGGGCGGCGCGGCTCTGCGCGGATTGCATTGAGGAGGATGGTATTGTGCATACCTTTGGCTCAGGGCACTCGCGTGGCTTCGCCATGGAGCTTGTTCACCGCGCCGGCGGCCTGGCCCCAATCAATCGTCTCGATTTTGATGACCTGGCCCTCTATGCGGGCTGGCCCCTGGCGCGAGTGAAAAGCCTGGAATGCGAGCGCGATCTCGAAGCAGGGAAAGTGTTGCTCACCTGTCACCAACTTGAAAAGCAAGATATTTTTCTGATCGCCTCGCAATCCGGGGTCAACGCCGCCATTGTAGAACTGGCCTTACAGATCGAAGAGCGCGGCCATAGCCTGATCGCGGTCACCTCGCTGGATCACTCGCAACGCACTCCCGCGCGCCATCCCAGCGGGAAAAAGCTCTATGACCTGGCAGACCTGCTCATCGAAAACCTCGGCCCTTTTGGGGATACTGTCCTGGATATCCCCAACGGGCGTGTCTGCTCAACCTCATCCCTGAGCGGCGCGCTGATCGCCCAGATGCTCAACGCCGAGATCGTCAGCGCCCTCCTGGCTGATGGCGTAGAGCCGCCAGTTTTTCTTTCAGACAATATCCCTGGAGGCATCGAGCGCAATCTGCTCCTACAGAAACGCTATGAACAGCGCGTACGCTGGTAATCCACTTGTTCACAACAGGACTCCACCGGGACCGCGGCCCCGGTGGAGTCTATCAGCGCTGGCACCGCTTGCAGTCTTCTCCCGTGCCAGAAACATTCCTTCCAAACCCTGGCGAAGCGCCGCAGGCGCTGAGAAGTCAGGTAGCCTTTATCGGCCAGCGACTGCGAGCTGTTCGACGACGGGAATAATCTCGTTGCTTAGCAGATCGAAGGGTTCCAGGTCGGTGACATTGGGCATATTGACAATGGCCTGGTCAATCCCCATCTCAGCCAGCTCGCGGAAGTAGGCAATTGCGGCTGCGGGGGTGAGGCTATTGTCCCGGCCATCCCTGGTGACGCGAATCGTTCCAAGAGTGGTTTTCTCAATGTCTGAATACGGACGACCTATGGCCTGGCAATGTTCCCGCAGGACCCCGAGTTTGCGCTGAACCTCGTCTTTGCCCAGGCGCAAGGAGAGATTGCAGGCGTCGCCATACTGCGCCACCAGGCGCAGCGTTTTGCGTTCTCCGGCTCCGCCAATCAAGATTGGCGGGCGCGGGTTCTGGACCGCTGCCGGTACATTCAACGGGCGTCCCAGTTGGTAGTGTTTTCCCTGATACGGTTTCTGATCGCCTGTCCACATCTGCTGTGCGATCTGCAAGGTCTCCTCCAGGCGCTCAAAGCGCTCGGCGGTGGGAGGAAAAGGCACGCCCAGGCCAGCATGCTCTTCTTCATTCCAGGCGGCACCAATGCCGAAGTAGGCGCGCCCGTGAGAGAGCACATCCAGGGTAGTGACGGTTTTGACCAGCAGACCTGGATAGCGATAGGTGACGCCCGTGACCATGGTGCCAAGCTTGATGCGGTTAGTTCGCCCGGCGGCAAAGGCCAGGGCGCTATAGCCTTCCAGCATCTCGTGCTCAGCCGGGCCTACCATCTGAATCTGGAAGAAATGGTCCATGACCCACAAGCTGTACAGACCAGCGCGCTCAGCTCGTTGCGCAATCAGGGCAAACGTATCACCGAGCGATCCTTGATCGGTGGACCAGGTAAAGTTGGGGACTTGTAGTCCGACTCGCATATTTCATCTTCTCCTATGGCTCGTTGAAAAGGAAGAACGTCCTGACAGCAGGATACACCTTAGAGCGCGCTCGAAGTCAAGGAATTGGCGCGACATAGTTATCAGATTAGCCTGTTCTCAATGAAGACGAGCGTTGGAACTGCATAGCGGGTGGGTAGCAGACTAATGGTCTGCTAC
>DASVMX010000363.1:0-5517 GCA_036384215.1 Ktedonobacteraceae bacterium
TCGCCGTGCTCTCCGCTTCGGTTTGAACACCAGGATCAGCCTCTATTCACGGCTGGCAGCGGTTTTGCTTTGCGGCTGCGCTGCGAGTAGAGAAAGGCCAGCAGACCAGCGAGCGGAATGAAGCCAATCAGCCAGCCCAGCCACAGAGGGATAGCAGGTGGCGCGGTGGCGATGATGGGGACCGAGGCAGTCCCCTGACCGGCGCTGCCCGTGACGACGATATCAAGGGTCCACATGCCCTGCACGGTGATTTCCGCGTCGCCCTGTATACCATTGTGGACGCTCGCGTCCGGGCTCAGACTCGCGCGCACAGGGGTCGCCGGCACGTCCGAGGGAGCGGGGGTTGAGGTGACACTATAGGTCAGCGTGCCAGGAATCGAGTCCTGTGGGGCTATCGCGAAAGGTAGCGCGTAGCTGGCGTGAGCAGGATAGGTATAGAGGCTGACCACCAGCGGATACGGCCCGGCCTGCACCCGCACCACGCGCGCCGGGGTGCTTCCATGAGTAGTCGCGGCAATCGAATAGGCGAGTTCGCCTCCAACAACCAGCAGGGCAATAACCCCGAAGATCAGCAGCAAAAATTGAAACGGCTTTGCCATCGTTCTATTTCTCCAATAAACTCAGCGATTCGCCCGCGCTCCGACCAAGGCGGGTGCCCAGATATGCTCCTGCGAACCCCAGGAGGTTCGAGACCAGGAAGCCAGCTAGCCCCCATTCCATAGCCAGAGCGATAGGCAATATGGGCAAAATGGCGATGACAGGCAGGGCTCCACTCAACAGGGCGGTCAGAGCCAGGATGAGCGTCAGCTTGCCACGAGACCAGCTTTTGCGTTGCGCGCGGCGCACAATGATGTCGACGAGAATGGCGACCACCAGCGGGGTAATAAACCATTCAAGCGCGACAACCGATGTAGGAGGATGGCCCTTCCGATAGTGCAGACCCTCCACAGTCAGCAGCCAATCTGTTGCTGGTTGCACAAACACGGCCATAATTCCCGCCAGTAAAAGGTAGCAGGTAGCTACCAGCGTAGCTGCCCAACGCCAGGGGATGGCAATAGCAGCCGCGACGAGAGTTATAGCTACCAGCGTATCCGCAAGCAGAGGGAATACACTGAGCGTCATGAATCCTAGCCCAGGCAAGTTTTGACTGTCCAGGGCATCAAAGATTAGCAAGGTGAAAAGACTGAGGAAGGTGGCCAGAGCCAGTACCACGCTCAGGGTAGCCGCGCGTTTGATTCCATTGCCAGAAGCTCCCACTCCAGCCGCAAGGCGCGCGGCGGAAGTCAGCATATAAGCTGCGCCAAGCGCGACAATTCCCATGCTGGAAACAAACATAATATGGAAAGGTGCCCAGATCGCGACATCGATACCATACAATGTGTGCCAGTAGGCATCCAGCGGAAAAGCCACGGCGGCCAGCAGCGCCGCGTAACCCACGACATACGAGCCCAGCGGACCCGCGAAGATCCCCGCGAAAGCCGAGCTGTGTTGAGCGACAAGCTGATTGCGCCGCGCCCACCAGCTCTCGATCAACACCGTCAGCAGGCCAGCAACGCCACTCAAGGCAACACCGCTTAGCATCATCAAATGCGGAGGAATCAACGTGCGATCACGCCCGATATACGAGTGCCACTGGATATCCCAGCTCGTTCCTTCCAGAAAGACAATTGCGCCCAGCAAAGCCGCCAACCCCAATGCGAGGCGCAGCACTGCCACAGCTTTCAGCGAACGCGCTGGCACTGGTAAGCTATTCAGCGCGTTTATCCCATCAAGTGTCTTGGCCATAGAGAAAAATCCCTTTCATCGTTTACAAGGAGTAAACAAACGTGTCTAACAGACATACTCTAATTCGGTCATGAAGACATGCTGCCTGGAACTCTAGAACAGCTATTAAGAAAGTCAAACATTCTTTTCTCGATCTTCTATCCGCCACCAGCATAACTACATCATATACGAGATGTTTCGCCAATTTGTTAGAGAATTGTTCCAAAATTATCTCCAGAAGAAAAGGGCTCCCAGACACTGTTCATTTAGGAGGGCCAGACTGCGCAGATCGTGCTATAATAGCGCTTAAAAGGCCCGTGAAAGCGTTTGGAGAGCGGAATCTTTGCGGGCAGTATTACACACGTGAAAGTGGGGCAAGCCATGTCGAATCTGTCTCGCCTGGCCGATCTGTTGCGCGCCAGAAATACGGTTGAGAGCAATATAGCGAATCTGCTGGAGAGCAGCGTCAATCTGGGCACGGTTGGCGAATATATCGCGGCCACGATTTTCGGCATTACCCTGGTTCCCGCTACACGCGGCAGTGAATCCGTGGGCATCTTCGCCAGCCAGCCGCTGCGCGGGAAGACAGTGGATATTCAATGGTATCCCCGGCGCGAAGGTTTTCTCAATGTCCATGCCGAGGCCGCGCCCGATTACTACCTGGTGCTGGCGGGTCCCAAACAGGAATCGAGCACCGCCCGCGCGCTGGTTAATCCCTGGATCATTACATCTGTTTACCTTTTTGATAGCCAGGAACTCCTGAGCGCCCTGCGCGAACGCGGCGTGCAGATCGGCTCCCACACCAGCGTGATTGCGCAACTCTGGGAGCGCGCGGAAATTTTCCCTACGCAACACAATCCCACCCTCGTTCTCAGCCCGGATCAGTACGCGCTCCTCCAACTGTTTGGCTAAAAGGCATGCTCTTTCCAAGTCTCCTACAGCGTTGTATGATTCGTAAGGAAAAGAGAGAAACCACTGCCCATATCTGAAATCTGGCGCTGAAAGGAACATACGATGGTTTTCTGTGGACAATGTGGCTACCAACTGGCACCGGGGGATAAGGTCTGCCCGCGCTGCGGGACTAAGACTGACAGCGATCTGATCGAGCACGATCCTGGCTCGTATAACCCGACTGAGATCTCGCATGCGATTCTGGAGCGCGCGCCCACGCGTTCGGTCATGCCTCCTAACCGCGCCAGTTCGCCAGCCAGGCCAGGCCAGGTTGAGCAAGGACCGCTGATCCTGGGTCCGGTCGTGCAGAACGAGCAACTGGCCAATGAGACTACAACCTTGATGGGTGCGCAGAACTATGCTCCCCAGGGTTCGTATACTGGCTATCCTGGCTATCCGCAACAGGGGGGCTACGGCTATAGCGCGGCTGGCTATCAGCCCTATCAAGACGGATCAGCAGCAGCGCTCGCTGAAATTCTGGAAGCCAGCCGTAAGGGCAAAATCGGCGCGCTGCTGCTGATTCTCTTCGGACTGCTCTTTCTGATCAGCGCGATTATTGTCTTTCTGCTGAATCAGCAGGGCATCATCTTCGCCTCCTGACCTTTAAGCGCCCAGCAGATCGGCCAGGCGCGCGACCTGGTCCAGTTCCGGGATGGTAGCCCAGAGGATCAGTTCGTCGGTGCCGATGTCCTCGTAAGTCTGAATAAGCGCGCGAATCTTCTCTGGCGAGGCGGGCAGCGTGCCGGCGATGCGTTCAGCCCGTTCGGGGGCGAAGGAGTAATACTCCCGCAGTGGAACTGCTCCGCGCTCGGCAGCGTTCGCGCCCAGCGCGAAATAGGCGCAGCCAACCAGACGCGGCTGACCCGGCCTGCCTGCGGTCTTCCAGGCTTCTTCTGTCTGGCGAAAAAAGGTGTTCGCGACGACGGGATCGCCGCCGCCCGCCATAAAACCATGTCCCCAACGCGCCAGCCGCCTGGCCGCGGCAGGAGAATAGCCGCCCAGCAAGATCTCCGGCCCGCCTTGCTGTACGGGCTCTGGACCAATCGTTCCAATCTCAGCGCTCAACGCCTGGCCGCTCCAGACGCGTGTCAGAATCTCTAACTGGCGGTCGAAGTGCTTGCCTCGTCTGTGAAATTCACTGCCCGTGGCCAGGAAATCATCCTCCCTGGCGCCGACGCCCAGACCCAGCGTCAGGCGTCCCCCGGAGAACGCGTCAAGGCTGGCAGCCTGCTTGGCCAGCAGGGCTGTTTCGCGCAGCGGCGCGAGCAAGACGGTTGTGGCCAGGCGAATGCGCCGGGTCGCCCCTGCCGCCGCGGCCAGGGCGATCAGAGGCTCGTAGTTCGCGTAGGTGATCCGATCGATCAAACCCAGCGAGGAGAAAGGCCCGGCGTCCGCGGCCCTGGCCCATTCAACCAGGAAAGCTCCCCGCACGCCCGGTATCCACGCGGGAAATCCAATACCTATTTTCATGTGCTCTCCTTCCCAATAGGGAAATTTTCGTAGTATTCCTTCATTGTAACAAAAAAATGGCGCTTTCCATTTCCCGATCATCGTATTCGGCAGGAATTTTTTCCCGCTCTGTAAAATGAAAGGAGAAAATTGTTCGCAGGAAGGAACAACGATGAGAACTCGCCAAAAAAGCAAGCGATTACCACAGAAGGGCCAGACCCGGAGCACAGAGGTCAAGCCAGCCGCGCACAAATTACATGTGCGCGGGCGCTGGCTGAAAACGCGCCTGCTCCTGCTTTTATTGGGCAGCCTGGCTATTCTCTATGCTTTACATGTGATTGTGGGCTATGCCCAATCGCCCGCGTCGCAGCCTACCACCTGTGCCCAGTTGATGGGCTCGGCCGATTATCCCCAGGTGGTCAAGCTCCAACCCGCCAGCCAGGAAATGGCCGCGGTCCAGGTCGTGAGCAGCCTGGACGATGGCGCGCCAGCAACGCTGATCCAGGTGACAAATACTACCATACCTTCTACACTGGATGTCTATGTCTTCGGCTGCACAATCCAACAAAGCCAGCCGCGCCTGATCCAGCTCTTTAGCCAGCACGGATTGGTACATGGTACCGCGACCGTGACAGCACAGCGCACGCTGCTCGTGGCCAACACGGACACTAATCTCTCGCCTGGCGTCCTGCCCTTTCTTCAACCCCTCCAGCAGAATATCTACCACGAATACACCTGGCAACAGCATGCCTTTGTGCAGATGACCTACCCCGGTTTCTATCCTGTCTCCAGCCGCTCAGAAGCCGAGGAACTTCAGCGCAGCTCCAACGGTGGCCAGCCCCTACCCTGGAATGACCCGGTCTCGACCGCGCTCCAGATGAGCAAAGATCTGCTCCAGTGGTCCCCCCAACCACAGGCACAGCTCACCTCACACGCCGAAGATACCGCCGTGGTCCAGTTGACCCAGCAGAGTCCGCACGTGGTCCTGGTGGTCACGCTCAAACAACTGATCCAGAAAAACGCCGGCGGACTCTGGTTTGTCACAGACGCGCGTACCAAAGGTATGATCGTCACCCGCGCGGGCACGCTCAATCAGGCGCTACCATCGCCCCAGACTTCGCCACTTCGTTTCGGCGGCGCCAACGCGCTGATCGATGGCCAGACCACTGCCACGCTCTTCGACCATACTATGACGCCTGTATCGGGGGCCACCAGTGTTCCGGTCACGGTTCACACCGACAGCAGTTATACTGGCTCTATCTCCTATGCCAACCTGGTCAGCGGCCAGCAAGGCGTCTTGCTCATCTCCTCCATGCCCACTGTGGACAACCTCAACAAAGAATCCGGCCAGAT
>DASVMX010000364.1:0-3815 GCA_036384215.1 Ktedonobacteraceae bacterium
GCATTTGACGTAGGCTAAAGGGCATTGAAAGGGTCCTTCTTTCTGGGTTGTGTTTTTTTCAGTATGCCAGAAATTGGACCCTTTGCTTCCTCTTTCACCCTTTTGTCTGATTTGACTTCCTTATCCGAAAGGTATTGGAGCCATTGCTCTTTCTAAGAAACAAGAGGTACTTGTTCCTCAAACAGAGTCACTACTACCTGTTCATTTCTTTCCCCAAATCTTGATCGTGTTATCCCCACTGCCACTGGCTAAGATCTGGCCATCGGGACTAAAAGCCACACTCAAAACGGAGTCTCTATACCCAGTGAGGGTGCGCAGCTCTTTGCCGCTTGCTATATCCCACACCTTGATCGTCTTATCCCCACTGCCACTGACCAGGGTCTGTCCATTGGGGCTGATGGCTACACTGTGAACTGTGCCTGTATGACTGGTGAGGGTGCGCAGCTCTTTGCCAGTAGCCAGGTTCCACAGCTTGATCGTGTTATCCCAACTGCCACTGGCTAAGGTTTGACCATCGGGACTAAAGGCCACACTGTCAACGTGGTTTGTATGCCCAGTGAGGGCGCGCAGCTCTTTGCCAGTAGCCAGGTTCCACAGCTTGATATCTTTCAAACCGCCACTGGCTAAGGTCTGACCATCAGGACTAAAGGCCACACTCAAAACGGGGTCTCTATGCCCAGTGAAGGTGCGCAGCTCTTTGCCAGTAGCCAGGTTCCACAGCTTGATCGTGTTATCCCAACTGCCACTGGCTAAAGTCTGGCCATCGGGACTAAAAGCCACACTCAAAACGGGGTCTCTATGCCCAGTGAGGGTGCGTAATGGAAGCTGTTCTTTCTGCTGAGGTGGCGTTTCTCTTGAGAGTCGAAACTTATACCCACGGGGGATCGCTGGGGTGTATTGGCAAAGAAACGTTACTGTCTCCCCAGGAGCACTATTAAAAGATTGGATACCAGGAGCAACGCCTGTGAAGGCCATATAATACATAGCCGAAGGCCATGTCACTGCTAACATGAGATCGTGATGCCCTGCTTGAATCTCGAACTGAGACCTTTCCTCTTCGAGCGGTGGTCCAGGCAAAGAGAGCCACCCTTCACCCCTCTTAGGAGGCCAGATGGTACCAATCTCCTTTCCATCGAGACTGATTCGAATAGGAGGCTCTGCTTTTGTCATCCAGTCCAGGCCAGCATATCCCATGGCGACAAGCCTTTGCTCTCCTAGCCCAAGAATTCTTCTCAAAACAAGAATAGATGTTCGAGATGCCATAACGGAACTCCTCTCAAAGTCATTCCATTCTAGAAATATTCGCAGCGCTCTTGATCTCCTGAGTTACTTTGTATCGCTACGTCTCTCCGTAAGCGATTTTTCCAGGCATCGACATGCCTAATTCCACCCTTCAGTGCAAATTCCCACCCTTCGGTGCAAAATCGGTCCACCTTTCAGTTAATTTACCACCATCATTGCGGGACCAGCATATCGCAACCTGCTTTCTGTACGCTCAGCCCTTTCAGTCGATAAACAAGCATGGAGAACACCGATCCATCAAGCTCGTGGTCATCCATCCGATCAAACCTCCGTCTTGCCATACCCTAACCCGGCTTCCCGTGCTCGGATGACGGCCTGCGCCCGATCCGCCACTTGCAGCTTGCTGAAGATGTTGGAAACATGGTTGCGCACCGTTTTCAGTGTGAGGCCCAGTTGCTCGGCAATCTCCTGGTTCGCTTTCCCCTGCGCGATTAGCGCCAGCAGTTCGGCCTCCCGCTCGCTGAGTTCTGGAAAGACCCGGGCTGGAATGGTCGGCCTGGCCGCCGCGAAGAAGCCCAGCACCCGTTTCGCAATGCCCGGGCCGAAAATGGCCTCCCCGCTGGCGACCGCGCGGATCACTCGCAAGATCTCGGCCTGGTTCGCACCCTTGAGCACATAGCCGCGCGCTCCTGCGCGCATGGCGGCAAAGACCGACTCGTCATCTTCGAGCATCGTCACCATCAGGATGTTGATGTGCGGGCTGGTCGTCACAATCTGGCGCGTAGCCTCGATGCCATTGAGGCCGGGCATCTTGATATCCATTAAAATCACATCCGGTTGCAGGACTTTGGCTTCGCGGATAGCCTCGGCTCCGGTGGTGACCTCCCCGACGACTTCGGTCTCCGCCACCGAATCCAGCAAGCCATGCAAGCCCTCGCGAAAGAGGGGGTGGTCGTCGGCAATCAGCACACGAATGCGGTCCATGTTTACTCCTCCTTCTGGGAACCCCTGTTCGGGGGAACGAACACGGTGTCTGTGCGCTCCGTTCGTGTAGAGGGCAGCCGCGCCAGCATGTGGGTCCCTCCGCTGGGCACCCGCTCGATGCTCCACGTCCCGCCCAGTTCCTCGGCCCTCTCGCGCATCGAGATCAGGCCGATTCCCACGCTCCTCTCCTGTGGCAGCCCGCAGCCATCGTCCTGGACGGAGAGGGAGAGCCAGCCAGCCCTCTCATTCAGAGCGAGCCGGATGTCACAGCGCCGGGCTCCTGCGTGGCGCACCACGTTGGTCAGCGCTTCCTGGGCAATGCGGTAGATGGCCACCTCGACCGCCGCAGACAGCTCCGGCAGGCAGGACGGCGCGTCGAGGTGCATCGCAACCTGGTCACTGTGTTGCAAGGCCAGTTCCCGCAGAGCAGAGACAAGACCGAGTTCGTCCAGGGCAGGCGGACGCAGCGCGTAGACCAGACGGCGAATATCAGCGACGGTGGCCTGCGCGCGAGCGGTCAGCTCGGAAAGCAGGCGATCGGCCAGTGGGTCGTGCGCCAGGCGGTTGCGCGCCGTTTCCAGCTTGAGCGTCAGGCTGGCCAACTGGGGGCCGAGGCCATCATGCAGGTCACGGCGCAGGCGGCGGCGCTCCTCCTCACGAGCCGTGACCAGGCGCTCGCGCTCACGCTGCAGGTCAACCGTTAAGCGCTTGAGATCCGCGGTCAGCTGCACGGCATGCGCTGCAACTCCCGCCTGGCGTGCCAGATCCTCGAGCAAGGCGCGGTCGGCAGGCGAGAAGCGCTCACCGGGAGCGCGGGGAGCCAGCACCAGTTCTCCCACCTGCTCGCTTTGCGAGACCAACGGCAGGTGCATCAGCTCCCCGCGTGCCGATCCATAGGCGGCAGCAGTGAGGACCTCCTCCCCCTGCTGCAAGCATATCGCCACGTAGGGGAGCTTGAGTGCCTGGGCGACGGTCTCGACGATGGTGGGCAGCACGGCCTCAGGGGCCAGCGTGGCTTCCAGGCGTTGTCCCAGTCGCGAGATCACCCGATAGGGATCGTCGCGCTCCCCATACATCACGTGGTTCACCGCGCGTTGCAGCCGCGTGCGCAGGGGTTGAAAGAGCACGGCCACCAGACCCGTTGCCAGCAGCGCGATGCCGAGGTTGCCCTGCGCCTGCAAGAGGGTGCCCAGACCCACCACGACCAGGATGTAGAAGGCGAGGGTGCTGAGCGTGAGTACGCCATAGACCAGCGTGCGGTTGATGAGAATGTCGATGTCCCACAACCGGTAGCGCAGCAAGGCGATCCCAATGGAAAGCGGGATGAGGACAGACACGCATCTGGTAATCACGTTGACATGATTATACAGCTGTAAGATGAAGCCAAGCGCCGGGAAGTAAGAGGGGATCACGAATACAGCAATTTCTGCCAAAATCACCCATCCTATGAAGATGGTCGAGGCGAAGACTACCCACTTGATCTGCTGGCGCTGAACCAGCGTGGCCTTGTGCCAGTAGCGATACAGCAAAGCGAGCATCAGGCTGCCGTAAAAAGCGATGCGCACCAGGGCAAAGAGCGGAGACAGCCA
>DASVMX010000365.1:0-8194 GCA_036384215.1 Ktedonobacteraceae bacterium
TGGCTCTGGCCCGCTCGGCGCGCTTCAACCAGGCTCTGGCGAGTGCGCAGTCGCGAGAGTATGATGAGGCGTATAGCTTCTGGCGAGTGTCGCAGGCGCGAGAGTATGACGAGGCGTAAAGCTTTTGCCGAGGCCTATCAAGCCCGCTCAGCCGCTTTGAATAAGTGTAATTTTGACACTTGTTTTTTGGAAAATTATCGGGTATACTTCGTCCAAAGGTTAGTGTAGAGAAAACACCTTTTCTTTTTTAACTAAAGACTTAGTGTCAAATTTACACGAAGTCAGGGGGAAATAAGCTATGGTAGACAGCCAGCACTACGACGTAGTAATTGTTGGCGGCGGGATTGCCGGCCTTTCGGTTGCGCTACGCTTGCCGGAGACGGCGCGGGTAGCGTTGTTCACGAAGGGTCAGTTGGGGGAGAGCAATACGCGCTATGCTCAGGGTGGTCTGACAGTTGCCCTGGGTGCTGACGATAGTCCCGAGTTGCACGCGCAGGATACGCTGGCCGCGGGGGCTGGTTTGTGTGATGAGAACGCGGTGCGCGTTCTGGCGGAAGAGGCTCCGGCAGCTGTGCGCTGGCTCATTTCGATGGGCGTGGTCTTCGATCTCGCGCGGCCTGGTGATACACACGCGACCTCTGATGGCTTGCTGCTGGGGCGTGAGGCGGCGCATAGTCGCTGGCGCATTCTGCACGCTGGCGGAGACGCGACTGGCGCGGAGATTGAGCGCGCGCTGGTCGCGGCTGTGAAGCAGCGTTCCCATATCCATATCTTTGCCGAGACTTTTGTTCACCGCCTGCTGGTTGAAAATGGTGCCTGTGTAGGCCTGGAGGCGATGGATCGCGCTGGCGAGGCCTTTGCGGTCTATGCGCCCGCGACTGTGCTGGCGAACGGCGGCGCGGGCGGACTCTGGTTGCACACCTCGAATCCGGCTGGCGCGACTGCTGATGGCCTGGCGCTGGCCTGGCGGGCGGGCGCTGGCCTGACCGACCTGGAGTTTATGCAGTTTCACCCCACAGTGCTGGTGGCGAATGGAAGTTCGCACCTGATCTCCGAGGCTGTGCGTGGAGAGGGCGCGTACCTGCGCAATCACGCTGGCGAGCGCTTTATGCCGCGCTATCACGAGCTGGCCGAACTGGCGCCGCGTGACGTGGTCGCGCGCGCGATTCTGAGCGAGATGCTGGCCGAGAGCACAGATTGCCAGTACCTGGATCTGCGTCACCTGGACGCCGCGCGGATGCATGAGCGCTTCCCGACCATCTCGGCAATCTGTCGCGAGCAAAAGCTTGATCTCGCGCGCGACCTTTTGCCGGTGGCCCCTGCTGCTCACTACTGTATGGGTGGTGTGATGACCGATGCCTATGGGCAAAGCACACTGCCGGGCTTATACGCGGTTGGCGAGGTAGCCTGCACGGGTGTGCATGGCGCGAACCGCCTGGCCAGCAATTCGCTGCTGGAGGGGCTGGTCTTTGGCCTGCGCCTCGCGGCGAGCCTGGCTACCCCTGGGACGAGATACGTCGAGCCTGCCGGTCGCATCGTGCGCGATATACCTGTCTACGATGATCCCGCCTATGATGCTGATCTGTTGCGCGCACAGCCCGATGAGCGGCGTATTGCCCAGGCCCGGCGCCAGGTGCGCCAGTTGATGTGGCAGTATGTCTCGCTACGCCGGGACCAGGAGGGTCTGCTGGAGGCGCGCGGCCAGTTGCTCGCGCTGCGCCAGGAGCTTTTGAACACCGACCCGGCCCAGCATCCCCGGCCAGCTACCTGGGCCGCGTGGCGCGAAACAGTCAATATGTTTAAATCCGCGGAACTGGTGATCGCCACGGCCCTGCAGCGGCGCGAGAGCCGCGGCAGCCACTGGCGCGGCGACTATCCGCAGCTAAACGAGCAGCTCGCGCGCGTGCATTATGTGCTCCGGCCCACGCCTGTCCACGTGCCCGCGGTGCAACTGCTTCAGGAGGTAGCTCCTCATGTATGAGACGCTTCATGCTCTGATTCGCCAGGCACTGGCAGAAGATGGGGCCGAGGCTGATATTACGACCCTGAGCACAGTGCCTGCCGAACAGCAGGCGCGGGGCACGATCCTTACCCGCGAGGCCGGTGTGATCGCGGGCCTGATCATCGCGGGTGAAACCTTTCGCCTGTTTGATCCGCGCATCAACGTGCAACTGCTGGTTGCGGACGGAGCGAGTATTCAGGCCGGTCAGGAACTGGTCCACCTCAGCGGGCCCGCGCGTTCGCTGTTAAGCGCCGAGCGCGTGGCCCTGAACTTCCTGGGCCGCCTCTCCGGCATCGCCAGTCTAACTGCGCGCTGTGTCAGCGCAATCGAAGGTACGCGAGCGCGCATCCTTGATACGCGCAAGACCACGCCCGGCCTGCGCGCCCTGGAAAAAGAGGCCGTGCGCCTGGGGGGTGGACAGAATCATCGCTTCGGGCTGAACGACGGCGTCCTGATTAAAGACAACCATATCAAGGCTGCCGGTGGCATCACTCAGGCTGTTCGCGCCGCGCGCCACCAGGCTCCGCACCTGCTCAAAATCGAGATCGAGTGCGAGACGCTGGCCGAAGTTGAAGAGGCTATCCAGGCCGGGGCGGATGTCATCCTGCTCGACAACATGACCACCGAGCAGATGAGCAGCGCGGTTACACAGGTTAGACGCGCCGACCCGCGGATCTTGCTGGAAGCCTCGGGCAACATTGGCATCAATACCGCCAGACTGGTCGCCGTAGCCGCGACAGGCGTGGACTTCATATCGCTGGGCGCTCTGACGCACTCGGCCCCGAACTTTGATGTTTCCCTGGAATTTGCCTGATTCCGCGCTAACTGGAGAGCGCTGGCCGGGTCATCAGCCTGGCCGCGCTGGAGAAGAAGGAGAAAAATGATGGCAATTCAAGCTGTGTGTGCATCGAGCAAGGAAGAGCGCATTCTGCCCCTGCTTTCGCCCACCTCGCGCGCTCGCCAGAATCACGGCGCGCCGCGTGTCGATACTATTCCGCTGTTTTACGCCGAGATGGCCAGTGAAGAACTCGACCGGCGCATCGCCGCCGCCAGGGCGGTTCTGGGCGAACGCGTGATGATCATGGGCCACCACTACCAGCGCGACGAGATCATCAAATATGCCGACTATCGCGGTGACTCGTTTAAACTGGCACAGATCGCCGCCGCGCATCCAGAGGCCGATTACATCGTCTTCTGCGGAGTGCACTTCATGGCCGAAAGCGCAGACGTGCTGAGCGGTCCGCACCAGAAGGTCATCCTGCCCAATCCTGCCGCTGGCTGCTCGATGGCCGACATGGCCAATATCGCCGAGGTCGAAGAGTGCTGGGAAATGCTGCTGGATCAGCTCGGTGAGGATGCCGGGATTATTCCCGTGACCTATATGAACTCGGCGGCCAACCTCAAAGCCTTCTGTGGTCGCCACGGCGGCGTGGTTTGTACCTCGTCGAACGCGCCCAAAGTCATGCAGTGGGCTTTCAGTCAGGGCAAACGCGTGCTCTTCTTCCCCGACGAGCACCTGGGCCGCAACACCGCTCTGGCCTATGGTATCGAGCCAGCGCAGATGTTTGTCTGGAATCCCAAAGATCCCATGGCCTTGGACAGCGCTGATGAAGAGATCGAGCGGGCAAAGATCATCCTCTGGAAGGGCTACTGCACCACGCACATGCGCTTCAACCTGCAACAGATCGAGAAGGCCCGTGCCGAGTATCCTGGTATCAAAGTCCTGGTCCATCCCGAATGTCGCCAGGAAGTCGTCGCTGCGGCGGACCTCTACGGTTCGACCGAATACATCATCGAGCAGATCGAAAAAGCCCCCGCGGGCAGCCAGTGGGCCGTAGCCACCGAGATCAACCTTGTTCACCGCCTGGCCCAGGAGCATCCCGACCAGCTCATCTTCTGCCTTGATCCCGTCGTTTGTCCCTGCTCGACCATGTACCGCATCCATCCCGCCTACCTGGCCTGGGTGCTCGAAGCCCTCGTCCAGGGTGAAGTCATCAACCAGGTCAGCGTCGATCAGGACACCGTCTACTGGGCGCGCGTAGCCCTGGAACGCATGCTGGCGCTGAAATAGAGATCTGGATCACCCCAAAATGGGGAACAGTCGAGTTTATTCAAAATAAACTCGACTGTTCCCCATTTTGGGGTGATCCAGATTGGATACCTCAGTGCGCGGTGGTTGGACCCAGGCGGCGGATAAGCATTTGCTTGGCCTTATCGGCGCAAGCGACCTGGTTTTGTTGAGCCTGTACAAAGAACTGAGCAAGCTCCTGATCTCCAATCCGGTTGGCGTCCGCGACATATTGCGCGCATGTTTGCGCGCCTTCCAGCGCGTGATAGAGCACGCTGACCAGATCATAATGGGGATCAAGGGTATTTGTCGCGGTCCTCTGGGTTCCGGCAAAGCTCGCCTCAGTCGAACCAGCAGGATTCTGACTATACTGCGGATCTTGACTGTACTGTGGATCTTGACTGTATTGCACTCTCTTCCTCCTGCGTACGCTAACGATACACTCTTTTCTGCTCTCAAAGCGCGCAACTTGCGAACCAGACGCCACGCGGCCAGGAGAGCCGCCTTTGCTTGTAATGGTGCGGTAGATATCCCCTTGCCGGCGCACTGTTGCACAGCAAATTACGCGTTCCTTTTACCTTTTTACATACGGCTTACCCCCATAAAAAGCGTCTCATCTGTGGGCAAACTGGTTGTTGCCAGGAAGCTTCAGCTTGCCAATTGTGTCTCTGCCGGGTAGAATTCAGCCGGAGGACAGTTTTTTTGCCACGGATGGTTGTTTTTGTGGGTAGAGATGACGTGTGAGTAAGAAAGGCTGGCGCAGCATGTGTGGTATTGCGGGTTGGGTTGATTGGGAGAAGGATCTTACCCAGCAGCGTTCGACGGTGGAGGCGATGAACCAGGCCATCGCGCATCGCGGGCCGGATGCTCAGGGGTGCTGGTTTTCGCCGCGCGCCGCGCTGAGCAACCGGCGTTTGTACGTGATTGATCCGCAGGGTGGCGGGCAGCCGATGCTATATCAGAATCAGGGGCAGCTCTATGTCCTGACCTATAACGGGGAGATTTATAATTTTCGTGAGCTGCGCGAAGAGTTGCGCAAGCACGGGCACGTGTTTTCAACGCATTCGGACACAGAGGTGCTGCTCCACGCCTATGTGAAGTGGGGTGTGAATTGTGTGACTCACTTGAATGGGATGTTTGCCTTCGCGCTGTGGGATGAGCAGGAACAGCGCCTGCTGCTGGCTCGCGATCACCTGGGCATCAAGCCGCTGTTCTACGCGCAGCGCGGGAGTGCGCTCCTCTTTGGTTCTGAGCTCAAAGCTTTGCTGGCGCATCCGCTGGTCAGTGCGGAGATCGACGACACGGGGCTGGCGGAGATTTTTGGCTTTCGCCGCGCACCAGGCTCAGGCGTTTTTCGATCTGTACACGAACTGCGCCCCGGCCATCGCCTGCTGTACACCCGCGAGCAGTTGAAGATTGAGCGCTACTGGCAGCTCAGCAGCGAACCTCATATCGACGACCTGGAGACCACCGCGGAGAAGGTGCGCGCGCTGCTCATCGACGATGTGAGGCGCCAGTTGTGCGCTGACGTGCCGGTGGTGACCATGCTTTCGGGTGGACTGGATTCGAGCGCGTTGACCGTGCTGACCGCGCGAGAGTTCCAGCGCCAGGGCAAACCACTGCACACTTATTCAATCGATTTCGCCGACAATGAGCGCTATTTTGAGGACAGCGAACTGCGCCCCGACCTTGACGAACCATGGGTACAGCTCATGTCAGACGCTGTAAAGAGTCATCACCACACCATCACCGTGGACACCTCCGAGCTGCTTGAAGCGATGCTGGTACCGATGCGTGCTCACGACCTCCCCGCGGGCGGGCAGATGGAGATCTCGCTGTATTTGCTGTGCAAAGCTATGAAGAAGAACGCCACCGTTGCGCTTTCGGGCGAAGCCGCCGATGATGTCTTTGCCGGCTATCCCTGGTTCTACTCGGAAGAGGCGCTGAATGCTTCCACTTTTCCCTGGCTGGCGACCATGGAGCACTACGCGAGCTGTGGAGGCGCGTTCTCTTCTCCCTGGCTCTCAGCCGAAGTCGAGCAGCGCGTGAAGCCGGGCGAGTACAGCGCTCGTATCTATGAGCAGACCCTGGCGGAAGTTCCGCGCCTGGAGGGAGAAGATCCGCGCCAGGCCAGGATACGCGAACTTTTGTATCTCAGCCTGGTCAACTGGCTGGCACTGTTGCTGGATCGCAAGGACCGCATGAGCGCGGCAGTCGGATTTGAGGTGCGCGTGCCCTATTGCGATTACCGGCTGGTTGAATACGCCTGGAATATTCCCTGGGAAATGAAAAACACCGGCCAGATTGAAAAGGGCATTCTGCGGCACGCTCTGCGCGGGTTGTTGCCAGAGGAAGTGCGCACGCGCCGCAAAAGCGCCTATCCCGTCACCTGTAACCCGGAGTATATCGAGGCCACGCGCGCCTGGGCGCAGCAGATCGTCGAAGATCCCGGCGCGCCGCTGCGGCCCTTTCTCAACCTGGAACATCTGCGCCAGTTGCTCGCGCACGATCATTTGTGCCAGAGCGAAGGCCGGGCCACACTCTACGAACGCATTATCCAGCTCAATGCCTGGTTGCACGAGTATCACGTCACTGTCGTTTAGGCGCGTAATAGAGTCATGAGCCGATATGGAGTTATGATCTTAAAAGGTGCTGTACGAGAAAGGTACACTGATCGGCTACGGCTTGCTGAAAGATCTAGTACTTTGTCAAACTCCATCCGAAAGGTGCGCTGCCTGCGGCGACGTAGGAAGAAGAGGGAATTGTGGGGACACCCCCATAGGCGTCAACTTAACAAAAAGTACCTGAACAATCGAAGAAACGAGTCAGGCAGAGTTCGATCTGCTATCGTAAAAGCTCTTACCAAAACGGCTTTACGGGAGGAACGAACTCATGCCTCAACGGGATCAGCATAACGCAATCATTAGCCTATCGCAAGCACCAGAAGCAGCCCAGCACTGCTGGGACGACCTGGTCCGGCGCCTGCCAGCGGACCTGGAAAGCCAGGCCCGAAAGCTGGGAGCCTTCCAACGCGTGCGAGCGATCAAGAGCAGCCAGGCGCTGTTACGAGCAGTGCTGGGCTTTGTGCTCAGTTCCTGTTCGCTCAAAGTCTTAAGCGGATGGAGCCGACTGATCGGGATCAGCACGTGCACCATCTCAGCACAAGCCTGGAACAAACGCCTGCGGCGCTGTGGCCCCTGGTTGCTTTGGCTGCTCACGAGCCTGCTGGACGTGCGCCTGCGCACCCCAGCCTTGCCCACGCGCGGACGGGTCTTGATGGTTGATGCCACCCACCTCTCGGAAATGGGTCCCAAAGGGGAGACCTGGCGCCTGCATTGTGCCTATGATCTGCTGCAAGGGCAATTGGCCTGGGTTCAGGTGACCGACCACACCATCGGCGAAAGTCTCGCCCGCTTGCCCATTCAGACGGGCGATCTGCTGGTCGCAGACAAAGGGTACTGCAAAGCGCCCCAACTGCTGGCCGTGGATGCGGCGGGAGCGTTCACCCTCGCGCGCTTCTCGGCCTGGCATTTGCCGCTGTTTGCTCGCTCTGCTCCGGCGGCGACCTCCGAGTTTCGCCTCGATGTCCGAGGCTGGCTCAGCGGGCTGCGACCGGGAACGTACCAGCGCTACGCGGCGGTGGATGCTCAGGGCAAGCGCCTGGGAGTCCGGCTCATTGTCGTAGTCTTCTCGGTTGAGCAGACCGAAGCCCTGCGCGAACGAGCCCGGCAAAAGGCACGGGAGAAAGGCTCCAAGCTCAGCGAGCAGTCGCTTTTCTACGCGGGGTTTCACCTGATGGTGACGACCTTGCCGGAAAAGCAGTGGCCCATGGCCCTGGTGCTGGAACTCTATCGCTGCCGCTGGCAGATCGAGATTCTGTTTAAACGCATCAAACAGGTGCTCGACACCCATCGCTTGTCTTGCAGCAACTCCCAAAGTGCCCAGGTGATGATCCTGGCGCTGTTGGTAGCGTGGTTGCTGATCGAGGACGAAACGGCGGTCTTGCAGCGGCAGATCACCGATGCCGAGCCTGATCGTTTGCCTCTCAGTCTTTGGCAACTCAATCAGTGGGCCTGGCTGGGTCTGAGCAACGTGGTCCGAGGCTGGTGGAGTCCCGCTCAGCT
>DASVMX010000366.1:0-6766 GCA_036384215.1 Ktedonobacteraceae bacterium
TGTTGTGCCAGGCGGTGGTCAGGCGTGAATTCAGTTGCAGGGCGCGTTCATAAGCTTTGAGGGCCTCGGCATAGTTGTTCAGGCTATACAGAGTGTTGCCTTTGCCGTTCCAGGCCAGGGAGAACTTGGGATCGATGTCGATGGCGAAGTCGTAGGCTTTGAGGGCTTCGTAGTGGCGTCCCAACTGGCGCAGCACGCCGGCTTTCCCGCTCCAGGCCTGAGCGTAGTGGGCATTGAGGTGCAGGGCCTGTTCGTAGCATTGCAAAGCGTACATATAGTCGCCCAGTTCGTCAACGACATTGCCGCGCCGGGTCCAGGCTTCGACATATTCGGGCTTGAACTGAATGGCCCGGTCGAACATGGCCAGGGCGTTTTTCAGGCGGCGCTCGGCGTAGAGCACCTGGCCCTTGCCAAAGTAGGCCAGGGAGTATTTGTCGTCGAGGCTGAGCGCGGTGTCGAACATACTGTTGGCCTCGCGCAGACGCCCCATGTCGTACAGTGCCATGCCGCGCCCGGTCCAGGCATGGACCAGGGTGGGGCTGAGCTGGCAGGCCTTCTCAAAAGCGGCCAGCGCGTCGCGCTGGCGTCCCATCTCTTGCAGAGCTGTGCCCTTGCCACTGAGCGAGGTGGCCAGTTGCGGATTCTGTTGCAGCGCCCTCTCAAAGGCCGACAGCGCCTCAGCATAGCGCTTCTTCTGGTTGAGGATCAGCCCCTTATTATTCCAGGCCTGAGCCATCTGAGGATCGTAATGCAGGGCCATATCAAAAGCTGACAGCGCCTGGTCGAAACGGTTGAGCGCGTTGAGCGCGGCCCCCTTGCCGTTCCAGGCCGCGGCGTTCTGCGGCTCCAGTTCCAGAGCGCGTTCAAAGGCCGCCAGCGCCTCGTTAGGCCGCTTGAGCACACTCAAGGCTGTGCCTTTCCCATTCCAGGACGTGACGAGGGTAGGGTTGAGCTTTAAAGCGCGTTCAAAGGCGTCCAGCGCGTCCTTGTGGCGCGCGCGCAGTCCCTGAGTCAGTGCGTACCCCTGCCAGCCGAGCGGACTGGTAGCGTCGTTCTGCACGACTTTGTTATAGAGTTTCAGCGCCTCTTCGAGGTTTTTCTGGGTGTAGAGCTTCTGCGCCTGCTCTAGCAGGGGATTGCTGGCGGTCAGGGTAATGGTTGCTGGACCCCCGGCGACGCAGCGACGCAGCTCTTCTACCACCTCGCGCGTATCAGCAGGGCGTTTCTGAGAATCCATCTCCAGCATTCTCTGGAGCAGCGCCTCCAGGGCCGGGCCAAGCTCTTTATTGAGCGTGGAGGCCGGCAGGAAGAAAAACGGCTGGTCGCTGGGGTCCACGCCGGTGAGCAGGTAGTGCAGCAGCGCCCCCAGGCTGTAGATGTCGGAGCGCGGCGTGCTCTGCGCCTTGCCGTATTGTTCCGGGGCCGCGTAACCGGGTGAGCCGAGCGCGACTGTATCGTGCTGTTTGCCCGGCTTGAAGATGCGCGCGATTCCAAAGTCAATCAGATAAATATGACCGTTCTTGCTGAGCATCACATTGGAAGGCTTGAGGTCGCGGAAGATCACCGACGGCTGCCGTGTGTGCAGATAATCGAGCACATCGCAGAGTTGTTCGGCCCAGCCCAGTACCTTTGGCAACGGCTGCATGCCCCCGCCAGTGGTCTCCAGGTATTCCTCCATGGTCTGGCCTTCGATAAAGTCCATCACCAGGTACGAGCGGTCGTTTTCGGTGAAATGGTCGTAGATGCGCGGGAGATTGGGATGGAGCAGGCCGGCCAGCAGGTGCGCCTCGTGGGTAAAAGCATCCTCGGCGTCCTTGAGCGCGTTGGGAGCCAGGCCCACGCTGCTCATCTCTTTAATCGCCACGGGCCGGTCATTAAAACTGGTGTCAGACGCCTTGTAGACCGCTCCCATGCCACCCTGACCAATTCTGCTTACCAGTTGATAGCGACTTGCCAGCAGAGTCTGTTCGGGAAGTTCTCCGGTCAGGTGGGTAAAAGGCAGCAGCGCCCCGCATGTCTGGCAAAACCGCGCCGACAGGGGATTCGCCGCCCCGCAATCATTGCAAAAATTTTCCTGCGTCGTCATAACATTGCCTCGTGCCACAACCGTAGCCATTCTTCGATACTCAACGTCTCAGCCCGACGATTAGCCTCGATACCGGCTGCTGCCAGCCATCCGCGGATCACCTCGTCCTTGCGATGGAGACCATGGGCCAGTGAATTATGGACCTGTTTGCGCCGCTCGGAAAAGCCGGCCTGGACCACGCGAAAGAAGCTATCGCGCTCACCTGGGGTCAGCGGCGCCTGTTCATGCACATCCACGCGCAGAATTGCCGAATCAACCTTCGGAGCCGGATAGAAGGACCGCGCTGGCACGCGCGCGATAATGCGCGGCTGACCGTAAAATTGCACACTCACCCCCAGCAGGCTCAGATCTCCCGGAGCGGCCACGATGCGCTGCGCCACCTCGTACTGCACCATCACCACCAGCAGGCGCGGAGGGTTCGCGCTCTCCAAAAAATGCCGAAAGGTAGGAGCGGTAATATAATACGGCAGGTTCGCGACCAGCTTATAGCGCCCGGCTCCAAAAACCTCCTGAGGATCGAGATAGAGCAAATTGCGCGCAATAATCTCAATGTTCTGATAGCCGCTGGTCGTTTTCTCCAGGAGTTTCAGCATATCCTGTTCCAGCTCGACCGCCACCACGCGGCGCGCCCGCCGGGCCAGTTCGCGCGTCAAAACTCCCATACCCGCGCCCACCTCCAGCACCTGGTCATCCTCTTCCAGCCCGGCGGCGTCTATGATCTGCTGCAAGACAGCACGATCCACCAGGAAATTCTGTCCAAAGGACTTATTTGGGCGCATGTGATGCGCATACAACAGGTCACGCAAAACATGGATATTCGTCAGGTCAATATCGCTATGCACAGGTAACGTGCCAGGGTGTTCTTCTGTCAAGGTTTTGTCTCTACCATCATACACAAAAATAGTTCGTCGCTGTATTATACCCGAAAAAGGCTATCCGCGACCAACGGTCCTATACCGATGGGAAACCACGAATATTTGTGAATAGAGGGCGCGGACAAGCTGCGTAGCTATATTCACAAACATTCGTGGCCGTTATAGCGGTTAATACCAGGGGCCGCGCCAGGAGCGGCGCTGGACGCGGCGCACATTACGCCACGCGCGACGGTCGTAGCCAGTCGCCCGGCCAATTGCCCTCCAGATGATCGCGAGAATCAGCAAAACCAGCACAAAGACAAAGATGAATAGTGCGAAGATCGCGCCGATAATAATACCTAGCAGGTGCGCCAGGCTGCCCAGTACCGCGCCCGTGATGCCCAGTGCTCCCATCAGCACGAGCACCAGAATCGCTATCATCAGCACACCCGCGAAACGGGATCTATTCCACTGCTGAGGCTGCGGGCGCGCCCACCAGGGCACCTGCCCTTGACCCTGACCTGACCGATAATTCCGGTAGCCCTCCTGGTACTCCTCCTGGCTTTCCGGTACCCCATAGGCGCCCGCCGGCTCATCCTTTGGCACACCTTCCCCCCGCTGCCGGCGCGGCTCAAATTCTTGCTGGCTCATACTATTGACTCAACTCTCTGCTCTCCATTCTGAGGACTGCTCTACTCAATATTACGCGCTGCAATAACCAGAGTTACAAAAGTAAGAGAAGGGGCTGTGTGTCTTGCTGGCCTGGACGAGAATGGATTGTTAAGCAGCGACGCTGCTTAACAATCCATTCTCGTCCAGGCCAGCAAGACACACAGCCCCTTTTGTTCAGATTTCATGCGAATATCCCTTTTGTTTGTAAGTTTTCCTGATAATATAGTAAACGATAATCCTGAGCCCACAGACTACAGGTAGGAGAAAAAGCACCAGGAAGGACACCATCTCGAAACGACTTATCAGGCCAACCCGGAAATCCTGACATACATTAGTACAATTTTATCAATAAAGTTAGGCTATGCATACATTACCGGGTTATAATAGAGGAAGCAACCAAAAAAACTACTGGCTGCCTCAGTTTGTATACTAAAGAGATGGATAGAACCGCGAATGGTCTCGGAACTCGCGGCCAGTATAAATCGTGGGGAATGGAAGGAGGCCGTGCGCCTCGGGCAAAGGAGATGGGACCGATTATTTCAGCGGGAGAGTATGGGGCTTTATGGACAACCAGGACGAACAACAGCGTGATAACGGGTTATTTAAGAGATTTCCTACGCCCGGCAAGGGGCCACGCGAGGCTAATCACTATTACACCGGGTCCGCGTCTGAGGCGGAACGTACCCTGGCCGAGGGTATTCCCCTATCTCCGGCTTCTCCACCTACGCTGGCGCTACAGCCAGCTTCGTCGCTGCCCGCTAAAACCGGCACGCAGACCGGTAAAAGGCGTTCGCCGCGCTCTCCTCTCAATCGGCGCCTGGTTCACGAACGGCTCAAACGGCGCAAACGCACTCCAGCTCGCCTCGCAAATGCGTTCGCGGTCGCGATAGCTCTGTTTTTCCTGCTGATCTCGGGATCGTTCGGCGCGTCAATCGCCTATTATCAGGCCCAACTGCCCATACTCAATGGGATCGCTAACCACACGACTTTCCAGTCAACCAATATTTTCGACCGCAATGGTAAGCTGCTCTACCAGATCAATGATCCTAACTACGGGCGGCGCACCTATGTCAACTACACTGACATCTCCGAGCTGTTGATTAACGCGACCGTCGCGGCAGAGGATCACTCTTTCTGGACAAACAGCGGAGTGGACCTCCAGGGCATTCTGCGCGCCGCCCTGGCCAATGCTCAGAGCCAGCAAACGGTCGAGGGGGCCAGTACGATCACGCAGCAGTTGATCAAACGCCAGCTCTTCCCGGACGATCAGCGCACGGTGCAGGTCAAGCTGGAGGAGGCGATCCTGGCCTATGGCATTACCCAGCAGATGCCCAAATGGAAGGTCATGGAGATGTATCTGAATGTGATCTTCTACGGGGAACTGAACTATGGCGCGGAAGCCGCGGCGCAGGATTTCTTCGGCTTGCAACCCAAATGCAGTAACAACCATTGTATCCCGGCGGTAGGCCAGCTCGACCTGGCTCAGGCCTCGCTGCTGGCTGGTCTGCCTCAGTTGCCAACGTATTATGATCCGATCCTCAATAAAGATGCCGCTTTAAAGCGCCAGCACAATGTGCTGAGTTCAATGGTTCAACTGGGGATGATTACCGTTCAGCAGCAGCAACAGGCCGAGAAGGAGATGGCGAATTTCCATTTCAAGCCATATGTCATTCCCGGCGCGATTCAGGCTCCGCACTTTGTCAACTACCTGATCAACCAGGTGCTCGTGCCCATGCTGGGCGCGGCAAATCTGTATACCGGCGGCTATAATATCTACACCACGCTTGACCTCAACGTCGAAAAGAAGGTCGAGCAGGTCGAGTATTACCATCTCTACCAGGAACAGTGTTCGCAATACCTGGGCTGCGCTGGGCCGCTCTATAAGTCGCATAACGTCAATAATGCCGCCACGGTTGTGATGGACCCTTATAATGGAGAGATCCTGGCCATGGATGGCAGTGTGAACTATAACAACAACAACTCCAAAGTGCGCGGGCAGTTTAACTCCGCAGTGGACGCTCTGCGCCAGCCGGGTTCGTCTATCAAGCCACTCGTTTACGCCACGGCCTTTGAGCTGGGCTGGTATCCCGCGATGATTATACCTGATCATCAGACGATCTACCCGACCCGCGATTCCAGCAGCCCGTCTGGCTGGTACACGCCGCAAAACTACGATAACAGCTTCCATTCGGGCTTCCCAATGACCGTGCGCAATGCTATTGCTAATTCGTTCAACATTCCCGCGGTAGACGCGATTGAGTTCACCGGCCTGCCAAATGTTCAGAATATGGCGGCGCGTCTGGGTCTGACAACGATTTCCAATCAGCCGCTTTCCAAACTCGGCCCGTCGCTGGCGCTGGGCTCGAAAGAGGTCTCGCTGCTCTCTCTCACCGACGCCTACGCGGCCTTCGCGAACCAGGGCACACGCGTGGCTCCTACGTCTATTCTGGAGATCACAACCAGCCAGGGCCAGCCAATCTACAAGTACGACGCATCTCATCCCGCAGGCGTACAGGCGATGAGCCCGGAGGTCGCGTTCCTGATGAGCAGCATCCTTTCAGACAAGCCCGCGCGCTATCACGAATTTGGCGCGGGCAACCCTCTGGAACTGGATCGTCCCGCAGCTGCGAAGACAGGTACGTCCAATAGCTTCGTCGATAACTGGACCATGGGCTACACGCCGCACGTTGCGGTCGGCGTCTGGGCAGGCAATAGCGACAACTCCAAGATGGACAACGGCGTGATTGGTATCACCGGGGCCGCGCCCATCTGGCATGACGTGATGGAATACGTCTCGCACTACTATCACTATCCAGCCGACGACTTTGTCAAACCGGGCGACGTTCATATGGGGACTGTCTCCGCTTACACCGGCCTGCTGCCCCAGCCTGGCGAACCCAGCGTGAGCGACTGGTTTATCGACGGCACCATGCCCACCCTCCAGTCCACCTACACCCCTACGCACCATCGCCACTGCTTCTTCGGCATCTGCACCGGCGGCGGTGGTGGTGGTGGTAATGGCAACTCGACCGATATGAACAACGCGAAGGACAGCGGGAATCTTTTCTGGTGATAATTATGAGTCACCTCCTCTTTCGCAATCCTGTCTTTTGAGGAGACGCCGCTGCGCGGCTCACTGGATTTGAGCGGAAAG
>DASVMX010000367.1:0-19769 GCA_036384215.1 Ktedonobacteraceae bacterium
AAGCTGGCATGGTGCGCCGCACCATGCCAGCTTTTTCTGCCTGCCTCAGATTATTTCTCCGCCAGCCGGTGCAGGATTTTGCCGTAGGCGACGGGGCCGCGGCGGAAACTGGAGAGGCGGTAGAATTCGTTGGGCGCGTGAATCTGCTCATCGTCCAGGCCGAAGGCGAAGCCAACGGTGTAGGCTCCCAGGTGGTTGAGGAAGAGTTCGCAGACAGGGATGCTGCCGCCCAGGCGCTGATGATAGGGCGCTTTGCCGTACAGCTCTTCTAATACAGCCGCGGCGGCCTGATTGCCCCAGTGGTCCGCAGGGATCAGGTAGGGGCGCGCGGTGCCAGGCAGGGGGCGCACAGTGACCTTGACGCCGGCGGGCGCGTGTTTCTCGACGTGTTTGGCGATGAGATCGGCGATCACAGTGGGCTCCTGGTTGGCAACCAGGCGACAGGTGATTTTAGCGTGGGCTTCAGCCGGCAGAACGGTTTTCACCCCTTCGCCCTGGAAGCCGCCCCAGATGCCATTGATCTCCAGCGTGGGACGGGCAGCCATGTGCTCCTGTGGGGTATAACCAGGCTCTGAGACCAGCGTGGTCACGTCAAGCCTCTCCTGATACTCCTGGGCATCGAATGGAATAGCCGCGATGGCCGCGCGGTCGGCGTCGGAGAGCGGCAGGACGGAATCATAGAAACCTTCGACGAGGATCTTGCCCTCGGGACTGCGCAGCGAAGCAAGAATGGCTGTCAGGGCGTGGATGGGGTTGGCCACCGCGCCGCCGTACATACCGGAATGCAGATCGCTTTTCGCGCCGCGCACGTCGATCTGCACGCCGGCCAACCCTTTGCAGGCCAGCGTCAGCGAAGGCCGATCTTCGCTATATTGTCCTCCGTCAGAACTGAGCACCAGGTCGCAGGCCAGCAGATCGCGATGTTTGGCGACGAAGGCGGGCAACTGCGGACTGCCGATCTCTTCCTGCCCTTCCAGGAAAAATTTCACATTGATTGGCAACTTTCCCTCGCTCTTGAGCAGCGCCTCGACGCCCAGAATCGGCGTGAACATGTTTCCCTTGTCATCTGTCGCGCCGCGCGCGTAGACGCGATCTCCAATCACCGTTGGCTCAAAGGGCGGATGATCCCACAATTCCAGCGGGTCCACTGGCTGCGTGTCGAAATGGCCATAGATCAGCGCCGTTGGCTTGCCAGGCGCGTGCAGCCATTCTCCATAGACAACTGGATGTCCCCCCGTAGGTAAAATCTGCACCTTTTCCAGGCCCGCCGCCTGCAAACGAGCGGCGACCCATTCACCCGCGCGCTGGACATCGCCAGCATGCTCTGGCAGCGATGAAATACTGGGAATACTCAAAAATTGCAAAAGCTCACCCTGGTGTTGCGCTTGGTGCTCTACGAGGTAATTTTCCCATGTCATGATTATGGATTCTCCATTTCTAGAAGAAAGACGAGACGCGCTCCGTGAAGCTGGTTTCTAGTCGGATGCATCCCCATAAGCGCCAGGTTCTCCCTGGCACAGAGAGAACCTGGTGGAATTCTTTTCGTTGGGCTTCAGCATACCCCCCACAACGCGACTTTGCAAGCCATCTGGTCTGCGACTCAGGTTTTTGCAAACGATGATTTCTATTTTTATGTCTGCTACCTGGATGAACGCCTGCGTCCGAGGGCAAGCATGCCAAGGACAGTACCAGCGCCAAGCATGACAAAGAGCAACCCCAGGAGAAGCGGCCAGAGAGGTAGCAAGGTCTGAGGGGTGCTGACTGGCTGGTTGGGAAGCGCTGGCGGCAGAGTGGCAAGCGCGGTGCTGCTAACGCCGGGCGTAGAGGATGATGTCTGCGCGAAAGGAACAGGCAGCGGCGGAGGCGCGGGCAAGGTATTGTCCGCCCTGGGAACCTTGACGCCGGGATTGGGTGTGTTCAAACCTCCCAGTGGAGAATAGGGATTGCTATATGTCGTGGGCGAAAAGCCCACGCGCAGGGCCTTCTTGAGCACACGACTGCCGCTGGCCGAGGTAGCCGTAAGGGTCAGGGTATAGGCACCCGGCGCCTGATAGGTGTGCGTGATGTTTGAACCGCTGGCCCGCGAGCCATCGCCGAAGTCCCAGGCATAGGTCAGAGACGAGCTTGCTAGCGCAGGATCGAAGCCGCTGGCGCTGAGGGCGAACGGCTGACCGGCAACAGTCTGGCCCACGTCGCTGAGCATGGCCAGCGGGCTGCCATCAGCAGGAACGGAGCCACTGACCGCCGGTTGATTGAGCATCCAGGTCGTCAACATAGCTGGCAGCGCCAGGGCCAGCGCCAGAGCTGGAGCCGGGCGCGAGCTGCCATTGGCGTACACATTCATCAACGCGAGCGTATCCCGCGGCAGATCGTAGGGATAGGCCCACGGCTCCGGGTGCGCGTCATAGTAGCTCTGATCGCCCGTCAACATAGCCACAGGCAGGCCAGCGTAGATAAACGGTACCTGGTCGCTATTGCTTGAGGGATCATCGCGAATATGCAGATTGGCCTCCTGGGCCGTCGTGAAAATCGCGTGGGAACTGTTCTGGCGCTGCGGATTATAGTAATCCAGCGAACCATAGCCCTCGGCGCGAAACTGCGCGAAAACGGCTGGAATGGCCTGACTCCAGAGATCACGGAAGACCATCACCCGCTGGCGCTGGCTGGCGCTCAGGTGAATACGTCCTGGATAGGCGGCATTATCCTGCAAAGGCGTTACATTGATATAGTCGGGCATAAAGGGATTCGACTGGCGGCCCATGAAGCGCGCCGGATAGTTAATCCCGCTCTGTTCCTGGTTAAACATGGCAGTGATATTCGCCAGGTCACCGTTGATAGTATGGT
This sequence comes from Ktedonobacteraceae bacterium, assembly GCA_036384215.1. Lineage (GTDB taxonomy): Bacteria > Chloroflexota > Ktedonobacteria > Ktedonobacterales > Ktedonobacteraceae > Paraktedonobacter. The sequence continues at coordinate 2,845 of DASVMX010000367.1, forward strand.
TGAGATAGTGAAATGAGCCAAAAACCCCCTGCTCCTCGGCGTCGAAAATCACAAAACGGATAGTGCGCGCGGGATAGAGTTGATGAGTGCGCCAGTAGTTGCCCATGGCCTGGCCCACGCCAAGCTCATAAGCACAGCCGCTGGTATCGTCAAAAGCCGATTCGCTGGAGTTGATCTCGCCATCGTAATGGCAGCCAATAACCACCTCCTGCTCGGGATGCGCCAGGCCGGGAATGCTGACCTCCATATTAAAGGCTGGTAGCGAGGCTGGACGACCACGCCAGCCCTGGACCGCAAAGGTATCACGCGCAATTTGCGGGTGAAAGCCCTGCAAATTGCGCGCCATCTCCTGCGCCCAGTAGTCCGCGAAATGGTCGTGTCCCCGGTCCGCCACATAGCCAGCTTCGCGCTGCTGAAAATGAGAGGTCAGATAGGCCAGTTGATTGTAAATATACACAGGATCAACCACCGGAAAATTCGCGTCATCCGCCGCTATCCTGGACGCACCGACATGCGCGCCTGCCAGACCAACCTGCGCGAACAACACATTCCAGCCAACTACCAGCGCGACGCATATACCGCGCCACAACCAGATCCTCGTAGATACTTGCCCGTTTCTTCTTTTCATATACCCCCACAATATCTAAAAACATCGACGCATAGTATATAACGAGCAAAGCGAACGATCTGTCCCTGGCGCTTGCGGTTCTTTTTTGAGAAAATGACGATTAGCATTCGAGGGAATACCTTGTGTATATAGTACTATGACATGTTGTGTTATCCTGAATGGTGAATAGAAGGAAAGACTTCCCAGATGCCAGAACAAAAGCATTTCTTTCAGCGTTTCCGTGTTGATGACCCGCTTGCTCTCGCCAGGCGCGTAGAACAGCTTACTGACGAACTGGACGTTACCCGCGTTAAGCACGATCAGTATGAACAGCTTGATTTGATGAGCAGATTAGGAACTAACTTAACGATTCTGGGCAGAGAGGACGAGGCGGCACCTCTGCTGGAACAGGCGCTGGCTATGGCCAGGGAACAGGGTAATCAGCGCCTGGAAGTGGCGGTGCTGCTGCACCTGGCCACAGCCATTCAGTACCTGGGCCAGTGTGACCAGGCTCAAGAACTTTTTCAGGAAGCCCTGGCAAAAGCGCGGGACTATAACCAGCTCTCTTATGAGGATTTCATTTTGCATCACCAGGGCCGCTGCTTTGTTGAGCAAGGAAAAAGGGCTGAAGCCAGGACATGTTTCGAGCAAGCTCTCCAGTTGCGTCGCCAAAAAGGCGAACAACGGGGAATCGCCTCCACGCAGAATGCGCTTGATGCGTTAAATGAGCTTGAGCAATTCCACAGTTCAGAATCTGATGCTGGATAGACGCTGTTTGCGGGCAAAAGCGCGGATGGCTGGGGCCGCGCCACCCACGTAGGGGCTGCCATGCCCCAGGCAGATGGTGTCGATGCCGAGTTCAGCTACCTTGTGGATTGAGCGTTTAGCTTCATCCAGGTCTGGCGTGGCGGACACCAGGGGGAGAGAAAAGCGGCCAGAAGGCATACGCATCATGATGTCGCCGGCGAGGAGCAGGCGCTTTTCTGGCAGCCAGAAACCGCACTGACCGGGGCTGTGGCCTGGCTCGTCGATAACCACCAGGCCGGGCATCACCTCGTCAAGCCGGTCTCCTTCCTTGAGTTCGTAATCCACGCGCGCGGTAATCCGATAATTCAGGACGCGCTCTGACCAGAGCTTGTACGCGACGCGATCAAAACGGCTCAGCCGCTTGTAGTCTGGGTGCAGAGGCATTTTCTCCCCGCGCAGGACCGCGCTCTCATAGCGATGGTGAGCGTAGACACGCGCGCCAGTCGCCTCCTGGAGAGCCGCCAGGCTGCCAAAGTGGTCCCAATGCGCGTGCGTGAGCAAAATACGTTTGATCACGCTCAACTGATATCCGGCACTCTGAAGATCTTTTTCTATCCGCGGCAAAGAACCTGGTATGCTGGTATCAACCAGCGTTAGCCCATCAGACGCCTCAATCGCATAGACGCGTCCCAGGCGCAGCCCCTCAAGGTTGAAAATCCCCGGCAGTAAACGTTTCATCTCGTTCTCTCCTTCTCAAAAATAGGACCAATTAGTCCTAATAGCAGATCAAAAAAAGGGGAGCAAACTGCTCCAGACAGGTGGCCATCCCGCGAGGCGGAATCAGCCCTGAAACATGCGCAACAGCGCGTCGCGTTCTTCTCTCAAAGAGGAGGCGCTTTTCTGAATGCTTGCGAGCATGAGCATACCCTCTACCCACGAGGTAATCAGAGCAGCCAGGGCGCGCGCCGGGAGATCGCCGCGAATTTCTCCAGAGCGCTGGCTCATTTCAAGAAACAGCGTGAGCTGCTGAATTTGCTGTTGAAAAAACTGATCGAGGCGCGCGCGTACAACCTCGTTGGTCTTGCCTGCCTCAACCATCAGCGAGATCAGCGGACACCCACCCGCGCAGTCGCGTTCAACAAGCTCCTGGATTAACAGATCTGTGTAGCGTTCGATCCGCTGTAAAAGCGTCGCCTCCTGTTTGCCAGCCTGCTCGTACAGGAGCCGCTGGAGCGCGGTAATGTGATACTCCAGCACGGCCAGAGCTAACTCATCTTTGCTCTTGAAGTGATAGTAGATATTCGATTTTGAGACCTTACTCTGTTTGACCACGTCGTCCATACTGGTACAGGCAAAACCACGCGTCAGAAACAGGTTGGCGCCCTCTTTAATAACATAGTCACGGTTCGATACGCTTCTCATGGTTAGTACTGTACAGTACTAACCATGGATTTGTCAAGGGAAACGCTTTTTTTAATTAACCCCGGCCTTCTCATTGCCTGGCAAAAACTGTTCCAGGGCGCTCATTCCACCTCTTTTCTCCTTTGTTTTTAATTTGAGGTCAAAGAATTGACCTGTAAGGCCTGTTTGAGCAGGTTGAGAAAGGTGTCGCTGGCCTGGCGCAGGTTGGTCTGGCTGAGGTAGAGGATTTTGCAGTTGCCGGGGTCGAGGTTCATATGCTGGACTTCGGTGGTGCCTTGCAGGAAGTCCAGGTGGTAGATGACGCCAGTATCGTTAAGGCAGCTCTGGCTGATGCTGGTGCCAGTAGGATAGGCGGGCGCTTTCAGGGCGCTGGTGTAGAGCTGCTGGACTGTTGCAGCATCGGTCACGGTTTTGTTGAGCGGGCCAATGTTGTTGGTAGCCGAGGGATCGGTACGCGTCACACGCAGGGTGGTCGGGCTGCCGCTGGTCTGGGACGGCGCTGTACTGGTCGAGTCCGCCGTTGGCTGCGTGCCGGTGGTATTGGACGAGGAGGTCTGTACGCTTGTTGAAGTGCTACAGCCTGTCAGAAATAAGCAAACAAGAAGTACGAAAGCAGCAAAACGAGATTTCATCAGTTATTTCCTTAAAGTAACTACCTATTTGGAGCTACTCTCGATGTGATAATGTTTGAATAGTATGCATGGCAGGACAGTAATCTCAAGCCAGGCTCTATCGTTTAGTATACTAATGGAAGTTGCCGTTCAGGTCAACTATTATTGCGGCAGCAGGGCTATGTAAAAGTCCACTCTCGCCGCCTGCGGCGGCTCGCAAAAAGCAAGAGAAACGGTTTTTTGCGGGGACTGGCTCCTTCTTCCGAACGGGCAAGCAGCTTGATCGCAGCTTTCTTCGCCCGCTCGGAAAGGGAGCCCCGTCGCTTCATCTGCCCCCGGCAGCGCGTCCCCCGGCAGAGGGCAGCCGCATCCGGGGGATGATGAAGGCAGCCGCCCTCTGCACTCCCGCTTTGCCGACTTTTACAGAGCCCTGTTGCGGCAGGGAGTCCCACCAATTATGTTATGAGGTAGCAAAAACCTGTGAGTGGAACGACGCTGTTTGCTTGCTTTGTTCCATTCACAGGTTTTACTGGCTATTTATTTAGTCAAGCAGAAGGCGGAAGCCAACATCGATGAAATGGCCGACGAAGATGCGCGGGTGCTCGCTGTTGCGGCAGGCGCAGCGGGCGACCTCTTTGGGCAGGAGCCAGGCACCGCCGCGCAGGACGCGGTGTTTATCAGAGGTGGGGTCTTCGCGGCCATCGGTGGGATCGTAGGGATAGGAGCTAAAAATAGAGGTAGTCCATTCCCAGACGTTGCCCGCCATCTCATATGCTCCGTACGGGCTGGCTCCCTGCGGGTAGCGGTCGATCTCGGTTGTGGTGCCAATCGCGCTGGCGCTGGTGTTGCAGAGCCGTTTGTCGAACTTGTTGCCCCAGGGATAGATGCGGGCTTCACCTTTGCCCTTTTTGTAGTCCCAGCGCGCGGCCTTCTCCCATTCGGCCTCGGTGGGAAGGCGCCAGGCCTGGCCAGTGGTGTCGCGCAGCCATTCGGTGTACGCATGAGCATCGATCCAGCGCACGCAGACGACCGGGTGGTCAGGATGCTGCAACTGGACGCTCCAGCTCACATTCGTCCTGGTCTCCGGCGGTGTTCCTCCCTGGTTGACAAAACAGGCGTATTCCCTGACAGTGACAGGATATTTCGCGATCTGATAGGCGTCCAGCCGTACCCAATGCTCATCCTCTTCCGAGGGATGTGTATCCGAGTCGCGCTGCGGCGAACTGCCCATCAAAAAGTCGCCCGAGGCGATGTAGCACAGCGGCGGCGTAATGGCTTCTGCCCCATTGAAAGTCTGTATGGTGAAACCCAGGAGCTGCAACTTCCGAAGAGAGGGATCGTTTTGCCCAAAGACACTCATCACTGGTGACCCTTTCCGCTAAACTCAGAAAAAAACAGAACATATGCCGAAGTCCTCTGAATATACTTCTCCTATTTCTCTCTGATGCTCTGCACAAGATGCGCGACGGGATCAGGCTCGGATTTGCGCATGTCTACCCAATCGCGGGTGATATACTCTGGCCGCTCCGGCATATTCTGGCATTCCGGCAAGATCACGGGGATCACAACACCCTGGCGGGCGAGGCGGCGCAGGTAGCCATCGACGATCTGGTCGTCCCAGGGAGGGGGATCATTCCCTACCAGCACTGCTGCCGCGCCGATTGACGAGATCTGAGCCGCAAGCTTATCCTGCCAGTTTTCTCCTTTGGAGACCTCCCATTCATCCAACCAGGGAATGCTATTCATCTCCAATAACTGGCTGGCAAGCAGCCTGGCCGCTGCTCCATCCGCATCCCGGTAGCAGAGATAGACATCAAAGTCCTCCAGTTGCCGCCCCTGGTACGCGGCGACCTGCTTTTCTTCCGCTCGCGTTGCTTTCAAAACAGATAGCCCGCGCCTGCTATCCGCGGAATGGTCCATTTCCAGCAGTAACGAGAGGGGAGCCGTTGTCAGGCGCTCTTCGCGGTCCGCGAGTTCGACGCGTGTGCCACAATTCGAGCAGATCAGCCAGTTCAAACCGCGCTCGCGGCGCTTCTCCACGATACTGGGCGGAACCGGCTCCTGGCAGGTGGGTTCGGGACAGGTAAACAGGCGTTTGCGCTTCACCGAGCCGGGTACGGAACGGCGCAGCAGATGCTGCTCCACAAAATTTTCAAAGTGGAAGCGCGTCTCCTCCGTGGTCAGACGGTCATAGAACAGAGTCAGGCGGCCATAGCCATCTCCTCTGGGCTGCAGGAACATACCACAGGTTCCGCCTGCGCCAGCGCTATAGGTAATAGCGTCTTTCCAGAATTCTTTGCGCGCAAACAGTCCGCTGCTGGAAAGGCGCACAGCCAGCGTGACGTAGATGTTCTGAATGGAGCCCTCGAAGTCAAAGACCAGCGCCTTACCTTCGGGATCGGGCAGATCGTAATTGACACGTGTTGAAAGCGAGGGGAAGATCAGAAAGGTACCTTCCACCGTCTCTTCGCGCAGCGCCAGCTCGTAGCGCAGCAGGTCTTGAATCACGGCCAGCAGCAAGATCTCCTCCTGCGCTTTATCCTCAATTCTCGCATCAGACGGCATTTTAAAGTGTCCGATTTTTACCTTGCTCTCCAGAATTTCACCCAGGCCATCCGGGTCATCGCGCACACTATTCACCAGAGCGGAAGCATAGGCGTCCAAAAGTTCGGGCTGTAAGAGCAGAAGATTGCCGATGCTCAGCCGGCGCAGGAGATCACGGGCTTCCACCTGGACAATGCAGCGGTCGAACTGGGCGCGCAGATCCGGGCTATCCGGTCCAATCTTATGAGTGTTGAGCAGGGCATGGTAGAGCTCAAACCTGGTGGAAAGAATCTGCTCGGCGCGTCTGCGCTGGAGCAGGAAGGATTTGATCTTCTCGAACAGTTCATTTGAGGTCACGTGCGGCAGCGCCTCCCACTCGATGGAGTTTTTAATGAGCTGCTCCAATTTGGCAACGTTAGTGCCTTCTTTGGCGCTGGTCTCAATATAGCCGGCGAAGTCCATCTCGTTGATAAATTGCTCGATGCGCTCCTGGCTCACGCCGATGCCTCCCCGGTCCACGCGCGCGGCGACCAGGTATTTTTTCAGGGGCAACGGCGCCTGGTTCTGCGAGGACTGGGCCTGGCGCAGCGCGCGATCCCAATGGCGCACGCCCGCGAAAGGATCAGCCTCGTTACGCCCATCGAAGACGATCAGGGCCACCGCGACCTCGTTGAGATGGAGTTGATGAATCACGCGATAGGACGGCTGGCCCGCCAGGTCCCAGAGCAGGATCTCGCGTCTCTCCCGGCGCGCACCAAACTTGTCCAGTTGCCCGCGCTCATTGACGGGTACATCCTGGCTTTCCAGGGTGTGGACGTGCCGGCCATGGGTTGAGTCGCTGGGCTTAAACGGCTCGCCTTGCAACACAGTAAACAGACCCGTTTTCCCAACGCCGCTATCACCCATCAGGACCACTTTGGCGTTTGAATACTGCATGGAAGGCAGTACACCGCTCACCAGCGTGTCCGCGTCTATCTTCCAGATGCGCACCTCGTCCTTGTGCTGATCGCCTCCGGTCAGAAGGATTGGTGCATCATGTTGAAAAGCCAGGGGATAGCTGGCGCGAAAGGGATTGATGGGCAGTTTTGCCACAGTTTCCCAGGTGTCCACGCGGAAAAAGCAGGCTTCGGCCCCCTCGCGCACGGATTGCGAGACCAGCAAACGGCCATCGGGCGAAAAAGAAACGCCGGTGACGCCCTGCGTATGCTCCTCCAGGCGCCGCACCAGGCGACCTGTTCTGGCATCCCAGAGCCGCACAGTCGCGTCATTGCCTCCCGACGCCAGCAGGTACTTCTCCGTGGGAGACCAGGCCAGGCAGCGCATGCCGCCTGCGTGCGCGCTGATCACGCGCACTGGCGCGCCGCTCTGACCATCCCAGATGTGGATATTGCCGCCATCTCCGGCGGACGCCAGGAAGCGCCCGTCCGCGGACCATGCCACGCTGCGCACAGCCCGCGCGTGCCCGTACAACACCTTGAGCGCGGACTGGCTGGAGGCCTCCCAGATGCGCACCGACTTGTCTTCCGCGCCAGAGGCCAGCCAGTGTCCGTTGGAAGACCAGGACACACTTGTCACCGGCCTGCTATGCCCTTTCAAAGTTAGCACCGGCTTTTCAATACTGACATTCCCCGCTGCCACGGCCTCCGCGTGCACCTCCCAGACACAAATGGTCGTATCGTTGGCGCCCGAAACCAGCCGCCCGCTTGGAGACCACGCCACGCTGCTCACGCGGCTGTCATGTCCCTGGAGCCGCTTCACCTCCTCGCCCGTCTGGGGATTCCACAGGCGCAGCGTCGCATCGCGCGCGCCAGAGGTAATAAAGTCGCCCTTCGGTGAGAGCGCTATGGGATCGTCCAGATTGCGCTCGATAGCCAGGAGCAACTGGAGCCCATTGGGACGCGCGCGCCGGCGCGCCTCAAACTGATCTTGCCAGATCTTCTCCCTGGCCCTCTGCTCGTGGAGATCAAAAAAACGCACCTCTGGCTCTGGTGGGGTAGATGGCAACCACCTTCTCAAAAAATCCTCAAACAGGCTCACAATTGGCTCCTCATAAAAAACCGCAGAGTATGCACATTTTACGTGCTATGCCTTTTTGGACAGGCATATATCGATAGTTCTATTTTTGAATCTAAGAATAACAACTCTATTGTATCATCTTGCTTTGTGGATGAATACCCCACCTGCGCACACCCATTAACTCTTTCCTCCCAGGAAACGTTGTGTAAAAGCCGCAATAAAACTGAGTTCGATGACCAGGCCAACGACAGTCTCCAGGATCGAAATCCAGGCATACAGTCCGGTAAACGACAGGGACGCTGGAGCATTGACGCGCCCGTGAAAGCTAATCAGACTGAATAAGATCGCGTTATCCCACGAAAGAGGCGTGGGAGTAGTGGGAGAGTAAGCGGGATCAGCCCTGAAATCGGGAACAAAGCCATAAAAAACCGCGAAGATCCCCAGTGTCACAAAATATGCAACCAGGGCACGACCGGGCCTGTAGCCATAGCCGACTATCAGGTCCAGAAGCAGAGAAAAAAGATAGGCAGGCCAGGCCTTCCAGCGCTTCTTCTCCTGTAGTAACAGAGTACGCTGAAGCAGTTGTCCCTGGTACGCAAAGCGGTCGGCCTCTTCGCCCAGACCCTGGCGGCGCAGTTCAGCGGAGAGCTGACGGCAACAGCGCAGGGCAGCGCGATAATGCTCGACATCGCGTGTTCTCCGCGCTCGCTGCTCATCTCCAATCATCTTCACCTCGTCCCAGTTAATCACGCCCAGATTGACATGGCCCCAATCCGCGTCCACCAGCATGATCGCGCCCCGGTTGGAAGAAAGTTGAGCGTCCTTGAACACTGTTGTCTTGCTCAAAAAGATGCCGCGCAGATCAGCGCCTCCCAGATTGGCTTCTTCCAGGGTCGCCCCCTCCAGGTGCGCGTCGCGCAGGACCGCCCCCTCCAGGTTAGCCGAATCCAGATTGGCCCCTTCCAGGTGCGCGCCCTTCAAACGTGCATTCGTGAGCTGTGCCCGGTTCAAGAAAGCCCCGCGCAAATCGAAATTATCCAATGTCGAGCCGGACAAAACCGCCAGGCGCAGGTTGGGCCGAATCTCCGGGTTTGCCGCTCGCCACTCGTTCCACTTCTCCACCCCCTCGCGCAACATCTCAAGATGAACTGGATCAGCCGCCATCGTGGTCGTTACCATACGTCCTGTATTGCCTTTCTATCTCCTCGTGCCAATACTTATCCACTTTTTGCATTTCCAGGCCTTTTTCAGATCAAACGCCTGCTTTTTGCATCCCAAAGCCCCCTGAGCAACGCTGCTTATGATCCTACAAAGCCAGCTTTCCTTTCTATAAAGAAAATGCTAGAGTCTCTCTGCATTTGCTTTCCTTGAGAGGAAGAGCACTCTTAGCATATATATATTGACGTTAATTTGCAAGGATTTCGCAACGCTTTTCTCGCTAAAGCAGGAATCTGGCCGACTTCTGGCGTCCTTCTGCCAGGAATCATACAAACAACGGCTCTACACGCGAAGCAGTTTTTCCGCGCATAGAGCCGTTATTTTGCACTGAAGAAGTATGGTCTGGTGCTATTTTTTGATGGGCACCGCCAGGTAGGTGATATACATCCCACCAGGCTCGGTCGTGACTCCTACTGTACAGTAGGTAAAATCGCTGGGCAGGCCGGCTGGCTTTTTGGCCAGTTGCTGGTTGATCTTATTCTGGAAGGTCTGAACAAAGGTCGTCACCGGGATGCCCGCGAGGTCCGCGTGCGTAACACGGACCTGGAGAACACAATTATGGACATAGGGCTGGACATCGACGGTAAAGTGTTTGGTGACATTTACAAAGAAGACAGGATAGACATCATCGCCCTGGATGATAATTTTCGCGCCGTGCTCCAGTTCCACGGTGATATTCTGCACCTTGCCTGGCAGGCCCGCGTTGAGTAGATTGTTGCGCACCAGTTGACTGACAAAGCTCTGGTTGGCATCGACCACCAGGTTCCCCTGAGCGGCAGGCACTACCGCGATCAGCGGCCCTTCGCCCGACAGACCATACCAGATCACCGAGGTCAGCCCGATGATTATACCCAGCACAAGTGTCAGGAGAGGAATCAGTATGCGCGCGGCGCGTGATCTGAGTACGCGGCGCGTGCGGCCCAGAAACTGGCGGCGGGCGGGAGGACGCGCAATCGGCTCCGTTGATAGCGCGTCGCTATCTCGATCCGGGAAACGAATCGCCTGTGGCAATGGAGCCTGCGGCCTGGGCGGCTGGCTGGTCGGGCGAGCACGCGCCAGCTTCGCCAGTTGCGTGTGATCGGCTGACCCATCAAGAGCCTGCAACGGCCGGGATTGTTGAGGCTCATTCGCGAGCGAGCGCGTTGCCTGAGTGATCTGGCTGACCGCCGCCTCATCTGCCGCTGCTGGATCGGCTGGCTGTTTGCGCTTGCCTCTGGATCGGGTTTGTTTGCCAGACGTATCTGTAGGATAGATCTGCGTCTGATCCTTATCATCCATACTGTATTATTCCCCCGTCGCTTAGTGCCTCCATAATACTACCTGGCTACCCCACACGCAAGAATAACGCCAAAGAAGACGGATTTTTCGGTATGGCCAATTTTCTTCCACCTCCTCATCGGGAGGAGAGACTGCCGAAAAATCCATCTTCTTTTGTGCAATTTACCCAAAATCTGAAGCAATTCTTTCAGGCAATCTGACTATAGTTTTCATCATGCGGGTTAGGTAAGATAGGGCAAGAGAAGAATGTTCCCGGTTTTTGTCATGGGATCATTCAGTTCTTCTATATCACAATACCATCAAAGAGCACTGAAGGGATGATGCTCACTCCAGCAAAGGCGCCGGATGGAAGAGAAAGAGAGCGCGAAAAGATGACCCCAGAAGAAGTACTCGCGTTTGCAAAGGCAAATGGAGTCAAGATTGTCGATTTCAAATTCGTTGATCTACCAGGCACCTGGCAGCACTTTAGCGTCCCGGTGCGCGAGCTGGAATTGGAGACGTTTGTTGAAGGCAAGCCTTTTGATGGCTCCAGTCTGCGCGGGTTCCAGTCCATCGACGAAAGCGATATGTTGATCATTCCCGATGCGAGCACTGCTATCCTCGACCCATTCACTGCCGTGCCGACGTTGAGCCTGATTGCTGACATCGCTCACCCCGGACCCAAAGGCCCAAAACGCCCGTACAGCCGCGACCCCCGCCACATTGCGAAAAAAGCCGAGGCCTACCTGAAGAGCACTGGCATCGCCGATACCGCTTATTTTGGCCCCGAAGCTGAATTTTTTGTTTTCGACAATGTCCGCTACGCCTCTAACGACAACACACAGTACGTCGAAATCGATTCTGAGGAAGCGCACTGGAGCAGTTCGCGTAAAGAGGGCGCCTCTAACCTGGGGCATCATATCCGCGTGAAGGAAGGCTACTTCCCGGTTGCGCCAAGCGATACCTTCCAGGACTTCCGCGCTGAAGCCACGCTGCTTCTGGAGTCGCTCGGCATCGAGATCGAGGCGCTGCACCACGAAGTTGCCGCCTCCGGTCAGGGTGAAATTGACTTCCGCTTTGGCACCCTGGTGAAAACTGCCGATAATCTGCTGACCTACAAATATGTGCTCAAGAATGTTGCCAGGAAGTACGGCAAGACGCTCACTTTCATGCCCAAGCCGATCTACGGTGACAATGGCACCGGTATGCATACCCACCAGAGCCTGTGGAGCGACGGCAAGCCGCTCTTCTTCGACGCGGAGAACTACGCTGGCCTGTCGCAGCTCGGACGCTGGTATGTCGGTGGCATCCTGACCCATGCCCGCTCTCTGCTCGCCATTGGCGCCTCGACAACGAATAGCTACAAGCGCCTGGTACCTGGCTTCGAGGCTCCGGTCAACCTGGTCTTCTCTCAGGGCAACCGCAGCGCGGCTGTGCGTATTCCGCTGAGTTGGAGCGCCGCTGCCAAGCGTATCGAGTTCCGCTCTACTGACGCGGCCTCCAACCCGTACCTGCTCTTCGCCGCCTCGCTGATGGCTGGCCTGGATGGCATCGCCAGGAAGATCGATCCTTCCGATCATGGCTATGGCCCGGTCGACAAGAACCTCTTCGATCTGAGCAAAGAAGAACTGGCCGAAATCAAAAGTGTGCCCGGCTCCTTGCACGAGGCGCTGGATGCCCTGGAAGATGACCACGAGTACCTGCTCGAAGGCGGTGTCTTCACCAGCGACGTGCTCAAACACTATGTCGAATTCAAGCGCGACCAGGCCAACCAGTCCGGTCTGCGCCCGACGCCTTTCGAGTTCGAACTTTACTACGACGTGTAAACCTCTTCCCGCGCTCTAATCCAGCAAAAAGCAGTGCCTGCTTCTCATCCAAACAGGCACTGCTTTTTCGCATATCCGCACCTTCCGTTTGAAGGATGAAGAAACATTAGCGCCCTTCCAGCACATACTCTTCATCAAATTCCCACTCGTCAAGAGTGTCTATCTCAACATAGATATGCGGATCAAGGGGACGGATACGCTTGGAGAGGTGGATATCTACAATACGATTATCGTTGGCATCCAGGCACTTGCAAAGTGTATCCTGGATGATTTTCAAACCATTGTCCAGATCTCGCTTGAGAGGTGTTTCAAAGTAGCACTCGATATAAAGCGCGAGGTAGCAGGTTGCCATGCGTTTGCGGAAAGCCACGAGCAGGATACCGCGCCGCTCAAGGTCGAGCAGCGCCTTGCGCGCGTCTTCTTTGAAGCGCAGGGCAACCGGGGCCAGCCTGCGATGGCCCTGGCCGTCGGTATAATATTGCTCGTTAATACTTGGCGGCAGTGGCAGCGTCAGGCAGAGCCGCGTTGCGCTCCCCTGCGCGGGCCGTCGTTTTTGCATGTGCTTACCTGCTTTCTTTTTCAACCACACGGCCATCACCCCCGTCGGCAGTTCAAACATAGGGATGAGCCACTGGTGAAGAAAATGAGTTCTTCCAGCACAGCGTCAAGCGCGGGCAAGTTGCCATGTATATCGTAAAGAGCGGCAATCTTCATCCTATCTTCCTCTTTCGCGATCTAAAAATTTCCCTTCTACCATAACAGAGGAAAACAGTCGATGTGAAGCCTTTTTCTATGCTTATAGCATAGACACGGATTATCTATCGAGTCCGAGTGCTACTTCGGCGGTCCCTGTTTAATGGGAATCCTGGGCTGCTGGACTGGTCCTGGCAAAAAGGTCAAAGGGTTCACGTGGTAATGCTTGCTTCTGTCATCTTTCAGAGCAATACAGAGCTCGCAGTTCTCGCGCGAAACGACGCCTGGAGTAGTGCTGAAATATGATATAGTATGGGGGTAGTACATTATTTCGCCAGGAGACAGGACGATGGAGCAACTTGTCGATAGTTATGGTCGGCGCATCAAGAGTATGCGCATCTCAGTGACGGATAAATGCAATTTCCGCTGCACATATTGTATGCCCGCCGAGGGTTTGCCGTGGTTGAAAAAGGCGGAGATTCTTTCCTACGAGGAGATTATGCGCCTTGCCCGCGTTGCTGTGGAGATAGGCATCGAACAGATTCGCCTGACTGGCGGGGAGCCGCTGGTGCGGCGAGATTTACCTGAATTGGTGCGCCAGTTACACCAACTGGAAGGACTGCGCAGTTTGAGTTTGACTACCAACGGCATCTTGCTCAAACAGCAGGCGGCTGCACTGGCAGAAGCGGGACTGACACGCATTAATGTCAGCCTGGATTCACTGATGCGCGAGAAATTTACACGGGTGGCGCGTCGCGACCAGATGGCTGGAGTGCTGGCCGGACTGGAAGAAGTCAAGAAATATCCTTCGATCCACCCGGTCAAGATTAACGCCGTGGCCATGAAAAACTTTAGCGAGGAAGAGGTCTTGCCGTTTGTGCAATTCGCGCGCGACAACGCCTTTGTGATGCGCTGGATCGAGTTTATGCCACTCGACGCCGACCAGATCTGGCGCAAAGAGGATATTCTGACCGGCGGCGAGATCCAGGCGATCATCGAGGCAAGCTATGGCCCGCTGGTGCCGATTACAACCGGAGACCGCTCGGAGACCGCCCGCCGCTATACCTTCAGCGATGGCATCGGCGAGGTAGGCTTTATCAACCCGGTCAGCGAGCCTTTCTGTGCCAGCTGCGACCGCATCCGCCTGACCGCCGATGGACAATTGCGTACCTGCCTCTTCGCCACCGAAGAGACAGACCTGCGAGCAGTCATTCGCTCGGACGCCACCGACGAAGACCTGGCCGGGGTGATTCGCCAGGCCGTCTGGCACAAAGAGCTCAAACACTACATCGGCGACAAGCGCTTCAAACGCGCCAACCGCAGCATGTCGATGATTGGCGGGTAAACATGAAAGCGTATCTTGACCTCTGTACGCGCATCTTAACGGAAGGCGTGCAAAAAGAGGATCGCACCGGCACGGGCACAATTAGCGTTTTTGGGTACCAGATGCGCTTTCCCCTGGACGAGGGCTTTCCGTTAGTCACTACAAAGAAGCTCCACCTGCGCTCAATTATTTACGAATTGCTCTGGTTTTTACGGGGAGAGACCAATGTTCGCTATTTGCGCGAGCATAAAGTGAGCATCTGGGATGAGTGGGCAGACGAGCAAGGTGAGCTTGGTCCAATTTACGGCAAACAATGGCGCTCTTTTAGCGGGGCCAGTGGGAAAACAGTCGATCAGATCCGCTGGGTCGTGGATGAAATCAAACGCAATCCCGACTCGCGGCGCCTGATCGTCAGCGCGTGGAATCCGCCGGAGATCGAGGACATGGCCTTGCCTCCCTGCCATTGTCTCTTCCAGTTCTATGTCGCGCGGGGTAGGCTCTCGTGCCAGTTATACCAGCGCAGCGCCGATACCTTTCTGGGCCTGCCCTTTAATATCGCCAGCTATGCTCTGCTCACCCATATGGTGGCCCACGTGACGGGTCTGGAGCCAGGCGACTTCGTTCACACCCTGGGGGACGCGCACCTGTATCTCAATCACCGCGCGCAAGTCCAGGAACAGCTCACGCGCGACCCTTTTCCATTGCCGACCTTGCGCCTGAATCCCGCGGTGAGTTCGATTTTCGACTTCCAGTATGAGGACATCGAAATTCTCAACTACCAGGCCCACCCGGGCATCAAAGGAGCCGTCTCCGTATGATTAGTATGATCGCGGCCTATGCCAGGGGACGGGTTATCGGCAAAGAGGGTAACCTGCCCTGGCGCCTGCCCAACGATTCGCGCTACTTCCAGCGAGTTACCACCAGGCACACGGTCGTTATGGGTCGCAAAACATTTGACTCCATGGGTAAGCCGCTGCCCCGGCGCAGGAATATAGTGCTGAGCCACAGTCAGAGTTTTGCTCCCGCGGGCGTCGAAGTCGTGCGCAGTGTAGACGATGTGCTCGCGCTAGACCAGGCGGAAAACGGCGAAATCTTTATCGTCGGTGGCGAACAGATCTATACCCTCTTTTTGCCCAGCGCCCGGCGCCTGTACCTCACAGAAATCGAGCTAACCGTCGAAGGCGACACGCACTTTCCTGCCTGGAATCCCCAGGAATTTACCCTGATCTCCGCTCAAGCGGGGCAGCTTGACGAGAAAAACACCTTGCCACATACCTTCCTGGTCTATGAGCGCAAGCGTAGCCACAGCCAGAGTTAAATGTCTTGCCAGACATCAAAGATGACCATGGGATATGGATGAACCGGGGAATAGTACAAAAGCCATTCCCCGGTTCATCCATATCCCATGGTCATCTCAAAAACGCTACAGGTGGCTAAACAGGCTGGTGAGGGTTGCCCAATGAACCACCAAAACAGCCAGAGCCAGGATCAGAAAGACCACCACGGGCAAAAGTTCTGATTGAGAATATGTACTCGGCTTGAGATAGCCAGTTATACAGTGTTCCGCTGAGTTATAATTCAGTACGGTAGAGCAACAGGTGTTCTTGTGGTTGGACGGAGGTTTTTTCCAGTTCAAAATCCCAGGCCAGGCGCTGTGCCCCGGCATCGTCTGCAAGCAGCGGTACTTCAAAGTAGATGGGAGTGCCCTGCTGGCGCGCCTGGGCTATGAAATCGAGAGATTGCAGGCGTGCGTGGTTGAGCGCACAGAGAATCAGCCCGTGTCCGGCCCCGCGCGATCGGTACTCAGGCAGGACAGTACCATGACAGTAAAAGTGATAAGCGTCTTCATCGCGAGTAAATTGCAGAATAGTGTAGCCTATAACTTCACCCTCCACGCCTTCCAGGCTCTCTCCCTGGCCCCAGGTGTTCAGTTCGTCATCATCATCGGTCAACAAAAAAACATTGAAGCCAGTTCGCCTGATCGAGCGCTCCAGCAGACTGGCAAAATCGGCCTCGCTCAACAACACCAACCCATCAACTGCCGCGGCCAGGTGTTGGACCTGCGCCAGAAGAGGGATATCCCCCGGACGATACGTGCGTATACGCATGGATTTTGTTCTTCCTCCGGCCACTATGATACGCCCCAACTATTCAGATTGCAAGATGTCCTCAGGCTCAATACATCGAAGACTTGCAACTCGACGTGAGAGAGCGTATGCTACAGGCACCATGCTCACGTGGAACATCAGGCGTGCTTTGTCTTTCGTATTTCTCAGGGGAAGATTGGAATTCACCACTGCGGCAGCGCGAACGCCTCTCAATTTCGCCTCAGCTGCGGTGGAAGGAGAACGACGATGGGTATGACCAAAGATGGTCTGTCGTCCTGGCAGGCCGAGGCTGACGGCATCGATTTGTTGGAGATGACACCTGGCCAACTCCTGGATCAGCGTGCGGAAGAGATACCCGAGCGAGAAGCGCTGGTCTATTCGTGCTATCCCGAAGTTAGCGGGGGGCTGGACATTCGCTGGACGTACCGGGAGTATCGCGACCGTGTCGACGCGGTCGCGCGCGGGTTGCTGGCGCTTGGCTTCCAAAAGGGAGAGCATATCGCCGTCTGGGCCATCAATCTCCCGGAATGGCCGCTGCTGGAACTGGCGGCC